>CAZBIU010000319.1:0-8008 GCA_964491625.1 uncultured Myxococcales bacterium | reverse complement strand
GCGGATCGGCGACTGGTCGAAGTCGTACGTCTGCTCGGTGCCGGAACGAGAATCCTTGAGAATGACCTGAATCGCCATGGTGGCCCCTGTCGCAGGTAAGCAACCATAGCGCAGTCTCGAGAAAGCTGGGAAAGAACCTGCCGTCCCGGCCACCGGGCCACGACTATGGTCGGGATCCATTTGCCCCGCTGGCCGAATTCGGTAGCCTTCTCTACGTGCAAAGATGTCGCCCCTGGCTTGGCCCGATCGTGACCGGCTGCATGTGCGCCTGCTCGTCCGGCAGCAGCCATCAGGCGTCCGGTACAGCAGAGAAGGACGCGGGGACCGTGGTGTTTTCTCTCCCGGATGCGGCCATCTGCAGCGACGGGAGCGTTCCGAAGGATTCGGCGCCGGGAGGACCGGATCCGCTGTGCACTGCAGGCCTGCCGTCGGTGTCCTACGCGAACAACGTGGCGCCCATTCTCGCGCAATGCTCGGGCGAGGTTTGCCACGCACCGTGGAGCTTCGACACCACGGTGGACAAGCCGTCGACCGCTTGCTGTGACCGACGCTGGTTGGTGGCGCCCGGGCAGCCCTCGGCCAGCCACCTGATCCAAGCGGTTCTGGGCGTTGCTGCGTGCGTTCCGCAGATGCCGCTCGACGAGGGTTCCCTCGCCCAAGCCGACCTGGACACGCTTATCGCCTGGGTCTGCGAGGGTGCCCCGAACAACTGAGGCGCTAGCCTACGAACGTCCGCGCGTTTCGGAACAGCCGCATCCAGGGCGAATCCTCGCCGGCGTCGGCCGGGCGCCACGAGAGCTGCACGCTGCGGAAGACGCGTTCCGGGTGGGGCATGATGATGGTGGCGCGACCGTCCGGGGTCGTGATCGCGGTGATCCCCTGCGGCGATCCGTTAGGGTTCTCGGGATAGTGTTGGGTCGGCTGGCCATGGTGATCGACGAAGCGGGCGGCTACCTGTCGGGCTGTCTGCAACGATGAAAGCTGGTCTTCCGACGCGAATTCCGCGCGACCTTCGCCGTGGGCGACGGCAATCGGGACCATCGACCCGGCCATGCCCGACAGCAAGACCGACGGGCTGTCCTCGATGCGAACCAGGGCCAGGCGCGCCTCGAATTGCTCGCTGCGGTTGCGAACGAAGCGTGGCCATAGCCGGGCACCGGGGATGATTTCCTTCAGGTTGGAGACCATCTGGCAACCGTTGCACACGCCGAGCGTGAAGGTGTCCTTCCGGGAGAAGAAGCGCTCGAACTCGGCACGCGCCCGTGTGCTGTAGAGGATGGATTTGGCCCAGCCTTCGCCCGCGCCTAGGACGTCGCCATACGAGAATCCGCCGCAGGCCGCGACCCCACGGAACGAATCGAGCTGGACGCGGCCAGCCAGGATGTCGCTCATGTGGACGTCGACGGTCTCGAAGCCAGCGCGATGGAAAGCTGCGGCCATCTCGATCTGGCCGTTCACGCCCTGCTCGCGCAGGATGGCCACGCGTGGTCTTGCGCCGCGCTGGACGTATGGCGCGCTCGGGTCCGCCTGCGCATCGAAGCTCGCGCGCATCACCAGGCCGGGATCGCTCGCGTCGCAGCGGCTCTCTTGTTCCTCGGCGGCGCAGGCCGGGTCGTCGCGCAGGGACTGCATGGCGAGCGTGGTCTCCGACCAGATGCCGCGCAGGACGCTGCGTTTTTCGCGGAAGAGCACGCGTCCGACCTGGTGGATAGCGATCTCGTCGGCGGCCCTGAGCCGGCCACACGCGCGAAGCAATCCGCCCAGTCCCCGGCCAGCGAAGCAGGCGCGGACCTTGTCGACGTCGGCACTGCGAACCTGCACGACCGCACCCAGCTCTTCGTTGAAGAGTTGGGCCAGGGCGTCGCCGTCGGCGCTGTCCAAGTCGATGTCGAGGCCGACGTTGCCGGCGAAGGCCATTTCGAGCAGGGTCACGAACAAGCCGCCGTCGGATCGGTCGTGGTAGGCCAGAATGGTTCCGTCGCAGGCGAGCTCGCGGATCGCCGCAAAGAAGCCCGCGAGTCTCGCCGGGTCGTCGAGATCGGCGGGAACCTCGCCCAGTTGGCCGAAGACCTGGGCCAGTGCAGAGCCGCCTAGGCGATTCTTGCCCGCGCCGAGATCGACCAGCAAGAGCTGGGTCTCGCCGACGTCGGTTCGCAATTGCGGCGTGAGCGCGCCGCGGATATCGGTCACGGGAGCGAAGGCGCTGACGATCAAAGACAGCGGTGCAGTGACCCGCTTCTGCTGGCCCTGCTCGCGCCAAACCGTGGACATGGACATCGAATCTTTGCCGACCGGGATCGCGATGCCGAGCGCCGGCGCAAGCTCTTCGCCGACCGCGCGAACGGCGTCGTAGAGGCGCGCGTCTTCGCCGGGATGACCGGCGGGCGCCATCCAGTTGGCCGACAGCTTCACCTGGCCGATGTCAGCGACCGGGGCGCTGACGATGTTGGTCAGCGCCTCGCCCACCGCGAGCCTGACCGAGGCGGAGGCGTCGAGCAGCGCTACCGGCGTACGTTCGCCCATCGCCATCGCCTCGCCGACGAAGACATCATAGCTGGTGGCGGTCACGGCGGCGTCGGCCACCGGGACCTGCCACGGCCCGACCATCTGGTCGCGTGAGATCAGGCCGGTGACCGTGCGGTCGCCGATGGTGATGAGAAAGGTCTTGTCAGCGACGGTCGGCAACCGCAAGACGCGCGTGACGGCCTCGGCGAGTTCGACGCCACGGGTGGAAAACGGTTGCTGCGCGATCTGCGCCCGCTTCACGTCACGCACCATCTTGGGCGCCTTGCCGAGCAGCACCGACAAAGGCATGTCGATGGCGCGGTTGTCGAAGTGGCTGTCGGTGACCACCAACTTGCCGTCGGCCGTCGTGCTGCCGAGCACGGCGAACGGACAGCGCTCGCGCCGGCACAGGCCGGCGAATTCTTCGAGCTTGTCGGGCGCGACGCCGAGGACGTAGCGTTCCTGCGCTTCGTTGCACCAGATCTCCAGCGGCGACATGCCGGGCTCGTCGTTTGGAACCTTGCGCAGCTCGAACACGGCGCCGCGCTGGCTGTCGTTGACCAATTCTGGCAGCGCATTGGAAAGCCCGCCCGCGCCGACGTCGTGGATCGACACGATGGGACTGGCCTCGCCGCGTGCGCAGCAGCGGTCGATGACTTCCTGGCAGCGTCGCTGCATTTCCGCGTTGTCACGCTGAACGGAGGCAAAATCGAGATCCTCTTCGGACGCGCCCGACGCCATCGACGAGGCCGCGCCGCCGCCAAGTCCGATCAGCATCGCCGGACCGCCGAGCACGACGATCGCGGCCCCGACAGGCAGCTCACCCTTTTGCACCAGCGACAGGCGAATGTTGCCGAAGCCGCCCGCAATCATGATGGGCTTGTGATAGCCGCGTACCTCGGGACCGCTCGGTCCTGGCGTTTCCATCTCGAAGGTTCGAAAGTATCCGGCGATGTTGGGCCGACCGAATTCGTTGTTGAAGGCCGCGCCGCCGATGGGCCCTTCCAGCATGATGTCGAGGGCCGAGGCGATGCGCGCGGGCTTGCCGAAGTCTCTTTCCCACGGCCTGGGCTGGCCCGGTAGCTTGAGATTCGAAACCGAGAATCCCGTCAGGCCCGCCTTGGGCTTGGAGCCCCGCCCGGTCGCACCCTCGTCACGGATCTCGCCGCCCGAACCGGTGGACGCGCCGGGATGGGGCGAAATCGCCGTTGGATGGTTATGGGTTTCGACTTTCATCAGGATGCCGACCGGCTCGCGATGGAAGTCGTAGACCTGGGTCTCGGGATCCGGGAAGAAAAGCCCCGCTTCGGGTCCCTCGATGACTGCCGCGTTGTCCTTGTAGGCCGACAGCACGTTTGCCGGGCTGGCCTCGGTGCTGCGGCGGATCATCTTGAACAGCGACTTGGGCTGCTTCTCTCCGTCGATGATGAAGTCGGCATTGAAGATCTTGTGCCGGCAGTGTTCGCTGTTGGCTTGCGCGAACATCATCAATTCGACGTCGGTTGGGTTTCGCCCGAGGCTCTGGAAGCTATCCACCAGGTAGTCGATTTCGTCGGCCGCCAGGGCGAGGCCCATGGCGGCGTTCGCGGCCTCGATGGCCTTGCGGCCGCCGGCTAGCACGTCGACGGTGGCGAGTGGCTTTGGGGCGGCGTGATGGAAGAGCTGGGCCGCCTGCTCTTCGGTCTCAAGCACGGACTCGGTCATTCGATCGGAAATCGCCGCACGCAGGGCGCGCGGGCTCGCGATCTCGCCGGCCACGGTGTACCAGATGCCGCGCTCGATGCGCTTCACCTTGCCAAGGCCGCAGTTGTGGGCGACGTCGGTTGCTTTGGACGACCAAGGCGAGATCGTCCCGATGCGTGGTACGACCAAAAGCGGCAGGCCTGACACCCCGTGGGCTTCGGCGCGCGGTCCGTATTGCAGCAGCCGGTCCAGCACTTGCCGTTCCTGGTCGGAAAGGGTTTCGCCGACGTCGACGATGTGTGCGAATTCCGCCGCGATGTCGCGCACGCCGGGGTTTTGCGCCTGGACTTTCTTCAGGCGTTTGGCGAGACGGGCAGGGGTGAAGGCCGGGGCGCCGGGAAGGAAGAGTATGCTCATGGTGAATCTTCCGTGAAGAGTTGCGCGTAAGGGCCCGGATTGCAACCGTGATAAGGGCTTGCCAGCACGCCGCCTGACCGGATAGGTATTCACAGCCACGCCTGGGTGCGTGTTTCCATTGCGGTGAACAACATGTCGTCTTTGCATCGAGCCCAATTGGAGTGGGGCGCAGCACTCCTAGCAACCGTTTCAACCGTTCTGATCGGGGGCTGCGTGATGCCTGGTCAGACCCCAGCCGTCGGCAACGCGGGCGAAGCGATCGGGTCCTGCGGCGCCGAAGGGCTGATCGACGATTTCGAGGACAACAACAATCAGAGCAAGACGACCGGCGGTCGCGGTGGCTACTGGTACACCTTTGCCGATCAGTTCGGCACCGAGGTCACGCCGGAAGCCGGCGGCCCGTTCGCGCCGACCCCCGGCGGGGCCAACGGCTCGCGCTACGCAGCCCACGTGACCGGTCGCGTCGGCGTGGGCGCCGTGGTGTTTGGCGCGCTGGGCGTCAACCTGACCGATCCCAAAGGGCCGTACGACGCTTCTCAATACAAGGGCGTTTCGTTCTGGGCCAAGAAGGGCGCGGAAAGCTACGGCGTGGTTCGGCTGAAGGTTCCTGACGTCGCCACCGACCCGGAGGGCGGCGTGTGCAGGGAGTGCTTCAACGACTTCGGCACCGACATCGAGCTGACCGACGTCTGGCAGCACTTCGTCTTCCCGTTCCGCAAGCTGCGCCAGCTGCCGGACTGGGGCTCGCCCCGTCCCCACGCGGTTAAGCCGGGGAAGTTGTTCGGCCTGCAGTGGCAGGTGAACAAGCCGGGCGCCAACTTCGACATCTGGGTTGACGACGTGGAGTTCATCGGATGCGACTAGAAGGGGTCTTGGCGCTGGGCCTCTTGGCCCTGACAGTGTCGTGCATTCCAACCCTCGAGGAGCAGCAGGCCAAGTCGGCGAACCGCAAGCGCACGGCGACACCCACCTCGGCGACCGCGTCGGGCGGTCACCACAAGAAGGTCGCCCAAGAGGTCGAGCCTGCGGAATTCCCCAAACCGGCGCCGCTTCCGTATGCCGCCTACACCGAGAAGACCGGCAACGAATATGCCGACCGCTTCCTCGCCCTGTGGAACGACATGCACTCGCCCAAGAACGGGTACTTCAGCCCGGAAGGCGTGCCCTACCACTCGGTCGAGACGCTAATGGTCGAGGCGCCCGACTACGGGCACGAGACCACGTCCGAAGCCTTCAGCTACTGGATGTGGCTTGAAGCTGCCTACGGCAAGCTCACCAAGGATTGGAAGCCGTTGGCCAAAGCTTGGGAAACCACTGAGGCGTACCTGATCCCGACCGAGGAGGATCAGCCGACGGCGGGATCCTACACCGACTCGCACCCGGCGGTCTACGCGGGCGAGCAGGACCAGCCCAGCGGCTATCCGACGCCCCTCGATCCGAGCGCACAGACCGGGCAGGATCCGCTGGCCAAGGAACTGAAGGAGACCTACCGGACGTCGTTCATCTACGGCATGCACTGGATCATCGACGTGGACAACTGGTACGGATTCGGCCGTCGCGGCGATCACGTGTCTCGGCCGGCTTACATCAACACCTTCCAACGCGGCGAAGAAGAGTCGGTCTGGGAAGCCATTCCGCAGCCGTGCTGGGAAGACATGCAGTTCGGCGGCGATAATGGTTTCCTCGACTTGTTCGTCAAACAAAGCGGCGCCTACGCGAAGCAATGGAAGTACACCACCGCGCCGGACGCCGACGCCCGCGCCGTGCAGGCGATGTACTGGGCGAAGACTTGGGCGGACGAGCAGGGCGCTGGGGCCGGGATCGATCCTCTGGTGAAGAAGACGTCCAAGCTGGGCGACTATCTTCGCTACGCTCTGTTCGACAAATACTTCAAGACCATGGGCTGCCAAAGCCCGCAGTGTCCCGCCGGGGAAGGTCGCGACAGCGCGCACTACCTATTGGCTTGGTATTACGCGTGGGGTGGCTCGGCCGGCAAGTCGGTGGGCTGGTCTTGGCGTATCGGATCCAGCACTGCGCACAGCGGATACCAGAACCCGTTTGCGGCCTGGGTGCTGGCCGATGACCAAGCCTTCAAACCAGCGTCGAAGAACGGCGCCAGCGATTGGGCCAAGAGCCTCGATCGGCAGCTCGAGATGTACCGATGGCTGCAGTCGGCCGAGGGCGGCATCGCCGGCGGCGCCACCAACAGCTACCGCGGCCGCTACGAGAAGTTCCCGGACAAGCTCTCGACCTTCTACAAGATGGGCTACGTTGAAGCCCCGGTCTACGTGGACCCGCCCAGCAACAATTGGTTTGGCTTCCAGGCCTGGACCATGGACCGCGTGGCCCAGCTCTACTACGTCACGGGCAACGAGCACGCCAAGGTCATTCTCGACCGCTGGGTGAAGTGGGTGCTGGCCAACGTCCGCCTGACCAAGGACGGCAGCTTCGAAATCCCGTCGGATTTGGTTTGGTCGGGTCAACCCCAGCTCAACTGGGACGACAAGACGCAGAATTGGAAGGAAGACGCCGGCTACAACAGGTCCCTGCACGTGAAGATCAAGAGCTACGGCGCGGACGTGGGCGTGGCGGGAGCTCTGGCTCGCACGTTGCTCTACTACTCGGCCAAGTCCGGGGAACACAGGGGCGCGCACGTGGCCAAGGAGCTTCTCGACCGGATGTGGAAGAAGTTTCGCGACGACAAGGGCGTCGCCACCAAGGAAGCCCGCACCGACTACAAACGCTTTGGCGACAAGATCTTCATCCCGGCCGACTGGGCGGGCCAAATGCCCAACGGGGATCCCATCGACTCGAGCTCGACCTTCGAAAGCATTCGCACCCGCTACACGAAGGATCCGGACTGGCCGAGGGTCGAGGCCGCCCTGAAGAACGGCCAGGCGCCAACCTTCACCTACCACCGGTTCTGGGCTCAGTCGGACATCGCGTTGGCGAACGCGGCGCTGGCGATTCTGTACCCGAGTGGAATTCCGGCTTCGGCTCCAGGCGCCGGCAAGGGCGCAGGCAAGCAGAAGCCGGCCAAAACTGCCAGAGGCAAGGGCGGCAAGAAGAAGTAGGGACCGTGCGACGTCTGCGCTTCGCCGGCAGCGAAGCGTCGCGAGAAGGCTTGGGAATAATCCCAGGGGAGATTTGCCGGCGCTTTTGTGGTATCGATGGGCGTTCTTTAGCCCAAGTGGAGACAACCTCGATGATTCGTATTGCATTGCTCGCGACCATTTGTCTGTCCTTGTTTGCACGTCCCCTGCGCGCCGAGGAGATCAAGCTCGGCACCGTCGACCTTCGGCGTGCGCTGGCAGAAACCGAGGAGGGTCGCAAGGCTCGCGCGACCCTGAAGAAGGACTTCGACAAGAAGCAGAAAGAGCTGGATGAGCAGCAGGAAGAGGTC
>CAZBIU010000318.1:0-8021 GCA_964491625.1 uncultured Myxococcales bacterium | reverse complement strand
GCACCGGGGCGGCTATTACGAGCACGCAGGCGCCCTGCGCGACATGGTGCAAAACCACCTCATGCAACTCCTTTGCTTGGTGGCCATGGAGCCCATGGTCTCCTTCGACGCCGACGAGATCCGCAACAAGAAGGTCGACGTTCTGCACGCCCTGCGGCCCATCCCGCGCGCTGGGATAGAACAGTTCGCGGTTCGCGGGCAGTACGGTTCAGGAAGGGTCCTTGGCAAGACGGTGCGCGGCTATCGGCAGGAAGCGGGGGTGTCCCGTCATTCCAGAACCGAGACCTTCGCGGCCGTGAAATTGTTCGTCGACAACTGGCGCTGGCAAGACGTGCCGTTCTACCTCCGGACGGGCAAATGCCTATCTCGGCAGCTCTCCGAGGTGGCCATCCAATTCCGTGCGGTACCGCATCGGTCGTTTCCCGGCGAGGGCTACCGCGATTGGTCGCCGTCTCGACTGATTCTATCCATTCAGCCCGAGGAAGGCATCGTGATGGGATTTCAGGCCAAGTACCCGGGTGCCAAGATGCTGCTGCGGCCGGTGGAGATGCGGTTTGCCTATAAGGACGCCTTTGCGGTGCCTTCGCCGGATGCCTACGAGACACTGCTCTTGGATGTGATGAACGGCGATGCAACCCTGTTCATGCGTGCCGACCAGATCGAAGCCGCATGGCAGGTTCTGATGCCGGTGCTGGAGGCGTGGGCGGAGTCGACCCCGCGCAATTTCCCGAACTACGCCGCGGGCACATGGGGGCCCAAGGCGGCCGACCAATTGCTTGCGCGCGCGGGTCACGCCTGGAGGCCCATGGAATGAGGGTTCTGGTCATCGATATCGGCGGAACCCACGTGAAAGTACTGGCCACGGGCCGCCGGCAGCGGGTTGAATTCTCATCTGGGCCGAAAATGACCCCAACGAAAATGGTAGCCGCGGTGCGGGCCGCGACCAACGGCTGGAAGTACGAAGCGGTATCAATCGGGTATCCCGGGCCCGTCGTCCATGGTCGTCTCTTGGTCGAGCCGCACAACCTCGCACACGGATGGGTTGGCTTCGACTTCAAGAAAGCCTTCGGCCAGCGGCCCATCAAGATAGTCAACGACGCCGCCATGCAGGCGCTGGCAAGCTACCAAGGGAAGAGAATGCTCTTTCTCGGTTTGGGCACGGGCCTTGGCTCCGCGCTTATTGTCGACGGCATCCTCGAGCCGATGGAGCTCGCGCATCTTCCCTACAAGAAAGGCCGAACCTACGAAGACTACCTTGGACTCGCCGGACTCAAGCGGCTCGGAAAAAAGAAATGGCGCCACCATGTAGGCCAGGTCGTCATGCAGCTCAAGAACGCCCTCCAGGTGGACTACGTCGTGCTTGGGGGCGGCAATGCCAGGTTACTCAAGCAGCTTCCACCTGGTTCACGCCTGGGCAACAACACGAACGCGTTTTTGGGCGGGTATCGCCTGTGGTCGAAGACGGGTGCAACCTCGACGAGAGGGCGCTTTGTCCACTGAACACCCGATCGCTTTCGGGGCGCCGGGCATCGAACCGCGCTGGACTTCCAGCGCCAAGGAAGGTCTGGGCACCGCCTACCACACGAGCTGTCGGGTGTGGTTCACGCTCAGCCATGGCATCGTGAACGAGATCTACTATCCCACCGTCGACCAGCCCAACACACGTGACCTGCAGTTTCTCATCACCGACGGGAAGACCTTTTGCCACGAGGAGAAACGCGATCTCGACCACGAGATCGATTACCCGGAGCGCGATTGCGTCTTCTATCGCATCACGAATACGGAACCGAACGGCCGCTACCGCCTCATCAAGCACATTCTCGCCGACCCGCATCGCTCGGTGGTGCTCATACACACGCAACTCGAGGTGATCGACAAGTCCCTGACCGGCAAATTGCATCTCTACGCGCTGCTGGCTCCGCACCTGGCGCGCGAGGGCGCGGGCAACTTGGGTTGGTGTTCTGAGATCGGCGGAAACAGCCTTCTCCACGCGCAGCGCAAAGACGTCCATCTGGTCATGGGGTGCAGCGCAGGGTTCGCGCGGCGATCCATTGGCTATGTCGGTGCCAGCGACGGCTGGCAAGATTTGATGAAGGGCTTCCAGATGGACTGGGAATTCCGCGCAGCGGGACCCGGCAACCTGGCGCTGACCGGCGAAATCGTCGCGCAAGATGGGCAGCCCTTCACCATCGCGGTTGCCCTTGGAGCCAGCTGTCAGAGCACGGTGGCCAAATTGCTGCAGTCTCTGGCGGAGCCGTACGAAGTCCATCACGAGGCCTACGTTCGACAATGGCAACGCACGCTGATCAAACCGAAGTGCGATCTCAGCGTGCATACGTCGGACGGCGGTCATTTGTATCGGCTCAGCCGCTGCATTCTGCTCGCCCACGAGGACAAGACATTCCAAGGTGCCCTGGTCGCGTCCATGAGCATCCCGTGGGGCGAGACGAAGAATGACGAGGACCTCGGCGGTTATCACCTGGTCTGGACCCGCGATCTGGTACAAAGCGCGACGGCACTTTTGGCCGGGGGACAGACCCGAACCCCGCTTGGTGCCTTGATCTGGCTGGCGGCCATTCAGGGCGCCGATGGCGCATTCCCCCAGAATAGTTGGATCGACGGCAACGCCTATTGGCCTGGGGTACAGCTCGATGAAATAGCCGCACCCATTCTGCTGGCGTGGCGCTTGCGTCGCGAAGGCGTCTCGCCGGGCCGCTTTGATCCTTGGGTCATGATCCTGCGCGCGGCCGGCTATCTCATTCGTCAGGGCCCGGTGACTGCGCAGGAGCGTTGGGAGGAGAATTCCGGCTATTCCCCATCGACGCTGGCCACGGTCATTGCCGGCCTGATTTGCGCCGCCGAGCTCGCCAGCGAACGCCATGAAGCGACGATCGCCGGTTTCATCCTGCAGTATGCGGACTGGCTGGCGGCGCACGTGGAAGAGTGGACGGTCACCACCGCGGGGGAAATGGTCGAAGGTTTTCCACGCCACTACGTTCGCATCAACCCCACCGATTCAAAGAGCCCCGATCCGCATGCCGACCCGAACCTCACCATGCTCTTGGTCCACAATGGCGGGGGAATCCATCCGGCCAGAAACGTGGTCGGGAGCGATTTCCTTCACCTGGTGCGGCTCGGCATTCGCGCGGCGGACGATGCTACCGTGTGCGATTCCATCGTGGTCGCGGATCGCTTGCTCAAGGTCGAGCTGCCGCAAGGTCCGTGCTGGCGCCGCTACAATCACGATGGCTACGGACAGAAAGAGGATGGCCGTGCGTTCGACGGGACGGGGACTGGCCGCTCTTGGCCAATCTTGACCGGTGAACGCGGCCACTACGAGCTCGCAGCTGGGCGCGATGCCAAGCCCTTCATTGTCGCCATGGAGAATTTCGCCAATGAAGGAGGCATGCTGAGCGAGCAGCTCTGGGACGGCGCGGACTTGCCAGAGAAGGGAATGAGCCGCGGGCGGCCCACCGGCGCGGCCATGCCGCTTTGCTGGTCGCATGCCGAATACGTCTCGCTCGTGCGCAGCGCCCACGATGGCGTGTGCTTCGATCGCATCGAGCCGGCCTTCCAGCGCTATGTCGTCCATCGCACCAAGCACTCGCACGAAATGTGGAGCGCGCGCCATCCCATCCGCCGCATGCCACGCGGACGAACTCTGCGCCTCATCGTGGTGGCAGACGCAGACATCGTGTGGTCTGCCAACGACTGGGGCAGCGCGAACACGACCAAGACGTCGGCGATGGGAGAGCTCAACCTATGGTTCGCCGATCTGCCCACCGAGAACTGCCCGGAGGGCTCCTCCATCCAATTTACGTTCTTTTGGAAAGAGGGCGGACGCTGGGAGGGCCGAAACTATTCCGTCGCGGTCGGCAAGGCGACGTAAAGGGTGCATCGGTGCTCCGGAACCGACGGCTTGCAACGACCCGCTATCCGCCAGATCTCGCGATTCCGGATGTACTGTCGGATTGGTAGGAGACGAGCTTGGGTGGTCCTGCGAAGAATTCTCGGACAAGGGACACAACCTCGCGAGCCGAGCCACCTGATTCATACAAGTCGGCGGCGGCGCGCGTTTCCCAAATCGTGACGGCCATGAATGGCTCGGCGTCGGCCTCGGGAGCCAGCAGCAGACACGCCACGTTTCCAGGACAGGCTCGCACCTTGGGAACGGCCAACTCGTTGTATGTACGTTTCAGGCGATCGACCTCGCCCGGCTTGACCGAAAACGAACCCACTCTAATCCACATGAGACTGCTCCTCCCTTTCTGGCAGGTTGTACATGTTGTCCGGACAGTCGCGCGGGGAGCCAGCCGGTTCTGCCGGCGGCCTACCATCGCCGTCAGTCAGCTAAAGCTAACCGACAAGGCGGACGCAGGCGACCCAAATGAATGCGGCCAATCTCCGCCCAGGGGGGCACGAACCAATAGGTGTTCGCTCGACGTTGCGCAATCCCGACCTCGTAACCCATTGATTCGTTCGTGAGCGTAGCGCGAGAGATGCCGCCATCCTCTCGGACCTATGCGCGTTGCGCGCTCTCACAACGATGGGCTTGGCAAATGTCGGACACTTCCAGTAGAAGGGGCAGCCGCAAGTGGGAAGCGTCGTGTCTTTCGGCTCACGTCTCCTGCAAGCAGAACAGCTTCCCGCAATTCCGTTCACTATGAACGCCAAGGCTGAGCATCAGCCTGGTCCACAACCGTCGACAGGTAGGTACATGTCCAACTCCGCCCAAACGCCCAAGCCCCGAAGCGGTGGCCTGGTCCTGGCCCTCGTCTACGTTACCGCGCTCTTCTTCATCTGGGCGTTCGTGACCAACCTGATCGACCCGCTCGTCAAGAGTATGAAGGTCATCTACACGCTGTCGGACGCCGAGGCGCAGCTGAACCAATTCGCCTTCTTCATCGCTTACGGCATCATGTCGATCCCTTCGGGCGCCTATTTGGCCAAGCACGGCTACGCCAAGTCGATCGTGCTGGGCCTGGGAGGTATCGTCGCGGGCTGCCTCATCGCCTGGTCGACGACTTATTCGCACACCTTCATCACCGTGCTGCTCGGGCTTTTCGTCGCGGCCTCCGGCATCACCTTATTGCAGGTGGCGGCCAATCCGCTGATTGCCTCGATGGGCGATCAGAAAAGGGCGCACTTCCGGCTGAACCTCAGCCAGGCCTTCAACTCGATGGGTGCGTTCCTGGGGGGCATGTTCGGCTCGAAGTTCCTGCTCAGCGGACCGCTGTTCGAAAAGAACGTCGCCATCACCGACGCCATGAAGGCGGCCGGCCTCGGCTTCGTCACCAACGTGTACCTGACGGTTGCTGCCATTCTCGCCGTCTTCACCTTGGCGGTCTTCGTGGTTCGCAACACCATCACGACCCACGCGCCGAAGATGGCCGCGCATACGGAATCGCCGTTTTCGGCTTTTCGGTCGAAATGGGCCAATCTCGGCTCGATCGGCATCTTCTTGTATGTGGGCGCCGAAGTTTGCGTCATTTCGGGGATGATCTTCTTCCTTGAGCAGCCGCAGATCATGAACATCCCCTCGCAGGTCGCGGGTTTCGTTGGGCCCGTGTTCATGCTTCTCGCCATGTGCGGCCGTTTCATCGGCTCGTGGCTGATGACCTTCGTCAAGGCGACCACCATGCTGACCATCGTGGCCTTGGGCGCGACCATTCTGTGCGTGATCGTCATCGCCACCTACCACATGCCGGCAACGCCGCTCGACGCCACCTTCCCGATCCCGACATTCCCCGGCGTCCACCACGCGCCGCTGACCACCGGCTTTTTGCCGGGATTCGCCGCCATCTTGATCGGACTATTCAACTCGATCATGTTCCCCACCATCTTCACTTTGACGCTCGAGCGTTCGACCGCTCCTGCCTCGGCGACCTCGGGCATTATGTGCATGGCCATCTGTGGCGGCGGAATCATCTCGGTTGTGTACGGTTTCGCCGTGGACATGTTCGTGGCGCACTTCCCGGTGGGCGCCCGTTCCCTCGCCTTCGTCGTGCCGCTGGTCTGCTATCTCTACGTCCTCTGGTTCGCGTGGGTCGCCAAACGCGCTCCGACCCACGCCATCGAGGAAGGTGTCGGCGCCGGGCACTAGACTGAATACTGGCCCACGGGAACATTCGGAACCCAGTCCCTACCAGGGCAGCGGCTTGCCCATGTGGAAGAATCGCCCGCTCGGGCCGTCGGCGGGCAGGGTGGCCAGCTCGACCGCGGTCTTGGCCCCGTCGGCGACGCCTAGGGGCGCCTTGTCGCCCCCCATGTCGGTGCGCACCCAGCCCGGGTGGGCCGAATTCACCTTCAGTGCGGTGCCGGCCGTCTGGTGCGCCAGCGCGACGGTGAAGCCGTTCAGCGCCGCCTTGGATGCCGTGTACGCAGGAATCACCGATCCCTTGAATCGGTTGGGTTTCTCTTGCAGCGAAGTCAGGGAACCGAGCACGCTCGACTGGTTGACGATGCGCCCGGCCGGGCTCTCTTTCAGCAGGGGCAAGAGTGCGTAGGTCACCGCGACCACGCCGAACAGATTCACGTCGAAGGTCCGGCGAAAGGAATCGATGTCGTCGGCGTCCCATTCGGCCACGCCGGCATTGTTGACCAGGACGTCGAGGCGCCCGAACTTTTCCTTGAAGAACCCCGGCAGCTTGCCGACGTCTTCGCGGTTCGACACGTCCAGCTTGACCGCGTAGGCGTCGATCCCTTCCTTGCGCAGAACCGCCATGGCCGCCGCGCCTTTGGCCTCGGCCCGCGCGCCCAGCACCACGAGCAACCCATTGCCGCCAAGCTGGCGGGCGATTTCCAATCCGATGCCTTTGTTGGCGCCGGTCACGAGAGCAACAGTCTTTTCGGTCATGGCAACCCCTTGGTCGTCGAAGAGCGGCAGAGCATACGCCAGCGCTCCGCCGCAATGAAGCCGCACGGGCGCCCGACTTCTGATAATGATCGTTCCACCATGCCCCCCGACCGAAAGCGCGCGCATCCCCTGCTCTGGGTCCCGAGCCTCTACTTCGCGATGGGCACGCCCATGATCGCGGTGTCCGTGGTAGCAGCCATCATGTACAAGAACTTCGGCCTCGGGAACGCCGAGATCGCGGCGTACACGGGCCTCATGTACCTGCCGTGGACCATCAAGCCGCTGTGGGCGCCGCTGGTCGAGCTCTTTCGCACCAAGAAGTTTTTCGTGGTGACCATGGAGTGCGCGATGTCGATTGGCTTCGGCGTACTGGCCTTTGCGCTGCGGCTGCCGGCGTATTTGCCGCTGTCTTTGGCCCTGTTCTGGATCATCGGGTTTTCGTCGGCCACCCAGGACATCGCGGGCGACGGGGTGTACCTGACCTCGTCCACCGCCAAGGAACAGGCCACGTACATCGGCATCCAGGGCGCGGCGTGGAATCTCGGCCGCGTGCTGGTTTCCGGATCGCTGGTGAGCTTGACCAAGGTGCTGTTCGACTGGGCCGCAGCCGGAAAGCCCGCGCCAGCCGCCGGACCGCATCCCGCGTGGTTTACGGCGTGGATGGTCGTGATGTTGCTCATCGGCGGCATCTTGGCCCTGGCCGCGCTTTGGCACTGGCGCTTCCTGCCGTCCGGATCCAAGGCCCCTGACGCTGCCGGGACCGTGGCCGAGGCCCTGCGCACGACCGGCGACGCATGGGCCACCTTCTTCCGCAAGCCGCGCATCTGGATGATGATCGCCGTGGTCTACTTCTATCGCTTCGGCGAGGGCTTCATCGAGAAGATCGGACCGCTGTTCCTGATGGACAAGCGCTCGGTCGGCGGGCTGGGGCTCGACAACATGGTGCTGGGTCACATCAACGCCGCCGGCACCGTCGTGTTCGTGTGCGGTACTTTGCTGGGCGGATTCATCGCCGCGCGGCTGGGCCTGCGCCGCGTGTTCGTGGCGCTGGCCTGCGCGCTCAACGTTCCACTCGTCACGTATTTCTATTTGAGCCAAACCATGCCGACCAGCTTGACCTGGATCGCCTGCGTCGTGCTTATCGAGAAATTCGGCTACGGCCTCG
>CAZBIU010000317.1:0-8041 GCA_964491625.1 uncultured Myxococcales bacterium | reverse complement strand
AGAAGCGCAACTTCATCGTGGCGGACACTCCCGGCCACGAGCAGTACACCCGCAACATGGTCACCGGCGCGTCGACCGCCGACCTAAGCGTGATTTTGGTCGACGCCCGCAAGGGCGTGCTCACGCAGACCAAGCGGCACAGCTTCCTGGTGTGGTTGCTCGGCATCCGCCACGTGGTGTTGGTGGTCAACAAGATGGATCTGGTCGACTACTCGCACGACATATTCAACAAGATCGAGGCCGAGTATCGCGCCTTCGCGAAAGAGCTGGGGCTGCCCGACGCCATTTGCATTCCGATTTCGGCGGTGAAGGGCGACAACGTGCTCGAACGCTCGACCATCACGACTTGGTATCAGGGCCCGACCCTGATGGAGGTGCTCGAGACGGTCGAGATCGACGAGACCCGCGTGCGTGAGCAGCCGCTGCGCCTGCCAGTGCAGTGGGTGAACCGTCCCGACTTGGACTTTCGAGGATTTTCGGGAACCATCGTTGCCGGTCGCATCCGCAAGGGCGAGCTGATTCGCGCGCAGCCGTCCGGGCGGACCAGCACCGTCACCCGAATCGTCACCTTCGACGGCGACCTGGAAGAAGCGGTGGCCGGACAGTCCATCACCATCACGCTGGCCGACGAGATCGACATTTCGCGCGGCGACCTGGTGGTGGCGGCCGACCAACCCGCGGAGATCTCCGACCAGTTCGAGGCTACCGTGGTGTGGATGAGCGAAGCGCCGCTGCTGCCCGGGCGGAGCTACTTTCTCAAGATCGGAACCAAGACCGTGACCGGCACGGTGGCGCCGCTCAAATGCCGTATCAACGTGAACACTCTGCAGAAGATGGCGGCCGCCAAGCTGGAGCTGAATGAGATCGGAATCTGCGATCTCGAGCTCGACCGGTCCATCGCCTTCGACCCGTATCGAATCAACCGCGACACCGGCGGGTTCATCCTGATCGACCGCATCACCAACGACACGGTGGGCGCGGGCATGCTTCACTTCGCGCTTCGCCGCGCCAGCAACGTGCAGTGGCAGGCGCTCGACGTGAACAAGGCCGGCCGCGCGGCGCAGAAGGGCCAGAAGCCCTGCGTGCTGTGGTTCACCGGACTCTCCGGCGCGGGCAAGTCGACCATCGCAAACCTGGTCGACAAGAGGCTGCACAGCATGAAGCGCCACACCTACTTGCTCGACGGTGACAATATCCGCCACGGCCTCAACAAAAACCTGGGCTTCACCGATGCCGATCGGGTGGAAAACATCCGTCGCATTGCCGAGGTGGCCAAGTTGATGGTGGACGCGGGGCTCATCGTGTGCACGGCATTCATCTCGCCCTTCCGGGCCGAGAGGCAGATGGCGCGGGGCCTTCTGGCCGAGGGCGAGTTCATCGAGATTTTCGTCGACACGCCCATCGGCGTCGCCGAAGAGCGCGACCCGAAGGGACTTTACAAAAAAGCGCGCAAGGGCGACTTGAAGAACTTCACCGGCATCGATTCACCCTACGAATTCCCTGAGAATCCCGAAATCTGGATCGACACCACCACCACGTCACCCGAGGCGGCGGCGGATACCATCGTGGCCTACCTGCAAGAACGGGGATTGCTTGAGCCATGAGGCGCATCTACGCGTTCAACGGCGACGCCGACGGCCTGTGCGCCTTGCAGCAGCTTCGGCTGGCAGCGGGGCAGGGTGGTACGGACGTCCTCGTCACCGGCGTGAAGCGTGACATCGCGCTCTTCGATCGGGTCGAATGCGGCCCCGACGACGAATGCGCGGCGCTCGACGTTTCCCTGGACGTCAATCGCACGGGACTCTTGGCAGTGCTCGCGACCGGGGCCAAGGTGCGCTACTTCGACCACCACTTCGCGGGGGAGATTCCGCAGTCGGACAGATTGGAGGCTCACATCGACCCCGACCCGAAAGTCTGCACCAGCATCATCGTGGACCGGTATTTGGGTGGCCGTTTTCGCCCATGGGCGGCGGTGGGCGCGTTCGGCGACAGTCTGGTCGAGGAAGGGCGAGCGCTTACGGCGGCGGCCGGGATTTCCGCCGACGACACCCGCCGATTGCAGGCGCTTGGCCTCGCCGTGAATTACAACGCCTACGGCGAGTCCATCGCCGACCTGCACGTGCCGCCCGCGGATCTCGCGCAAGAGATGCTGCCGTATACAAGCCCGCTCGCCTTTGCCAACGCCTCGCCGACCTTCCGGCGCCTCGACGAGGGGTTCCGCGAGGACATGGATCGCGCGCAACAGTTGGAACCGATGAAGAGAGTACCTGGCGCTATTCTCTTCCTGCTGCCCGACGCAGCCTGGGCGCGGCGGGCGAGCGGAACCCTGGCCAACGACCTGGCCAAGGCCCACACGGGAAGTGCCGTGGCCATCGTGTCGCCCAAGAAGGAAGGCGGCTACCTGGTTTCCCTGCGGGTGCCGAGGGAGTCGAAGGTCTCGGCCGAAGAGTTCTGTCGACGCTTTCCTACCGGGGGCGGGCGCAAGACGGCTGCGGGTATCAACCATCTTCCCAGCGCGGAGCTGGACGGCTTCGCGCAAGAGTTCGAGAACCAATTTCGCGCCTAGGGCGCCTTCGCCAGGAGCTCGCCATGCAAAGCATGCTTTCGAGGATGGGTTACGTCTACCGCGTGTTGCGCCGCACCTTCGGGGTCAGGGTGGCGCCGATCTTCATTGCCATGGTCTTCTTGGCCGTGAGGACCGTGGTGGGCGTCGGAATGATGCTCGACCATCTGTTCTTCCCGCGCCTGCGCAAGGTGCGCGCGAACCGCCCCATCGTCCTGGTCGGCAACCCGCGCACCGGCACCACGTTCCTCCAGCGCTTCCTTGCCGACAATGGCTTCGGCTCGGGCATGGAGTTGTTCTTGATGCTGTATCCGTCGCTCGTAATCCAAAAGCTGTTTCGGCCCTTCTTGCCCCTGCTGGAAAAGATCAGCCCGGCCAAGTTTCACGCCACCAAGGCACACGACACCAGCCTATCGTCGGTGGAGACCGACGACGTGGCGGTCCTGTTCCGCTACCTTGACGGATTGTTCCTGTACGGCTTCTTCCTGTCGTTCGATGAGGAAGACCGTCTGCCGTTTTTCGATCCCCAGGTGCGCAACACCCTGCCGCGAGACCTCGGGTGGCTGGACACGCTCTGGCGCAGGAGCCTGGTTGTGCACAAGGCGGACCGCAACATCGCCAAGTTGTTCTCGCTCGCCGTCCGGTTGCCAGAATTTCTCGAACGTTTCCCCGAGGCGCAGATCCTCTACATGGCGCGCGACCCGCTGTCGATCATCCCCAGCGCGAACAGCCTGATGCTCGGCGTGCTCGACAAAGCCTTCGGTTTCTGGTCACTGCCGGAGAACCTGCGCAAGCGCTGGCTCGATCGCATGTACCAGGCGTGGATCACGCTGCTGCGCCGGTTCCACGACGACTGGACCAACGGCAAGATCGATCGGAAGCGTGTGTTCATCGTTCGCTACGACCGCATGATGGCCGACTTCGAGGGCCTGATGGACGAGATGTGCCAGTTCCTGGGCCACGAGATGACGCCCGAGCTGCGCGAGACCGTGGCGAAGCTGGGCGAAAAGCAGCGCAAGTACGAATCCGAGCACAAGTACAACTTGGATAAGTACGGTCTCACCGAGGAGCAAATTCGGCGCGACTGCGCATTCTTCTACGACACGTTCTTGCCGCCGATGGCGTTCCCGCCGCGCCCGCCGCAGGCCGCGTAGGGCAGGGCCAGACCCGCAGTGGGCGGACGCTACTTTCCGTAGCCCGCGCTAACAATGTTGGTTTGAATGGCGTCATCGGTCGCGTCGGACGGATAGCCGGTGACGATGGCCCCTTCGTAGAAGGTTCCCTGGCTGAGGGTGTTGTTGCTGTAGCAGCAGTCGCCACCGCTGCCGAGAACGATGGACCCTTGCTTCTTGTTGGGGCTATACCCCGACGGCACGGCGCCGCTGTAAAATGTGCTCAAGCTGCCGGTCGTCGCGTCGGCGCCCTTAAGCGCGAACGTCCCGGTCCCGTTGTTCTTCTCCATGGCGGTGACATAGGTGTACGTCAGGCTTAGGTCCTTGTCGTTCTTGCCGCCGCTGCCCTGGGAGTAGAGCCCGCCCTCGAGATCGGCCATCACCCATGGCCCGGAGCCATTGCCCGTGCCCCAGATCGTGCAGTTGCTGAAGTTGATGGCATCCATCGAGGGGCCAGCAACGTAGGTTCGGCTGGTCTCGCCGTTGCCGTAATCGAAGCAGCATCCGCTCCCGAAGTGCTTGCCGCTGGTAACCATGTAGATTCCTTGCGGAGAGTTGCCGGTCGGCATGCCCGACTTGGAGCCATCTCTCCAATAGGCCTGGCTGGTCTTCATGTAGAGTGAGTAGACCTTGTGACCGCCCACACTTAGCGACTCCTGGGTTGCGTTTGAGGCCGATTGGGCCGCGTTGCCGCCGACCGAACTGTCCGAAGTCTCGGCTTCGACGAAGTTGCCATGCCCAGACTGGTCATACACCTTGGTAATGGTGCACGTCGTTCCGGCACAAAACGTATCCTGCGTGGAGGTGTCAGCAATGCCTCCTGGGCTCAAGAGGCCAATGTCCATTGTGGTTTTGTCCGACGCGCGCTTGACCTGGTAGAGCGGGCCGCTATACGAGCCAAGGAGAGCACGCACGGTGCTGTGTGCTGCGACACAAGTGTTGCTGGCAGCCTGGTAAATGTCGCACGGCGCTGTGGTCGTGCCGGTAGCTCCGCCAGCAGAGGTGGTGCCTCCGGCGGAGGATGCGCCGCCCGCGCCTGTCGCGCCACCCGAGCCGGCTCTGGTGCCGCCCGAGCCAGTGGTGGCTCCGCCCGTGCCAGCGCTGTTACCACCGGTCCCCGTCCTGCCGCCCGTGCTCGCGGTGATACCACCCGAACCGGTGGTTCCGCCGCCCGAGCCGGCAGCCCCACCTCCGCCGCTCTTTCCGCCCGCACCAGCGCTACCGCCCGAGCCGGCAGCCCCACCCCCGCCGCTCGCGCCGCCCGTCCCCGGGGGGATTCCGTTCCTCTGAAGCACGATCGTGCCCGTCACGGGAAGGACCGTGGGCTTCGGGGTGAGGGTCAACGTGTTTCCCGAGACGCAGTACGAGTAATCCACGTCGCCGTCGGCATTGAGCCCGCTGCCTGAGGTCGTATAGTCACCCGTAGCCGACGCCCAAGGGGATACGACTCCGATGCCGCCTTTCTGGTTGGCTGTGGCCGTGCAGCCGCACTGACCGCTCGCATCGGTGGTACAAGTGGCGGTCTTCCATCCTAGGGCAGTGATGGCACCGTCCATCTTACTGCACTCGACGCTGACAGACGATACTGACAGGCACGAGGCGTCGAGCGGAAAGGTGACGGAGCCCGTCGTGGTCGTGTTGTCCGCATACGTCCCGTCGCTATTGGCGGTCCACGTCCCGGCTACCTGCAGAGATCCAGCGACCGGAACGGAATGGCACCCCATGCTGGCCAACGTAACGTCCATGTCACCCGACAAGGTCAGACAGTATGACGTCACCGTCCAACTTCCAACCAGGTTGCCGCCGCACGTCGACCCATTGGGGCAACTTGACGGTTGGGTTGTGCCGCCCGAGCTCCCGCCGCTGGTCTGAGAACCGCCACTGCCGGACCTTCCGCCGGCGCTGCCACCCGAGTTGCTGCCGCCCAAGTTGCTTCCGCCCAAGTTGCTTCCGCCCGCGCTCTTGCCACCCGAGCCGCCCTTTGCCATTGCGCCACCCGAGTCTCCACTGCCGCCCGAGG
Organism: uncultured Myxococcales bacterium; assembly: GCA_964491625.1. GTDB lineage: Bacteria > Myxococcota_A > Polyangia > Fen-1088 > Fen-1088 > Fen-1118. The sequence continues at coordinate 2,286 of CAZBIU010000317.1, read as the reverse complement.
TGGATGTCTAGCACGCGCAGCCCAGGATCCAGAGTGCGGTGAACACGGTGCGTAGCGAGATCCGGTGCTGCATAGATTCTCCTCAAGGTTGACGAGACGTGCGAGGGAGGGGCGGTGGTCCCACGCAGTTTGCCCCAGGCTTGGTACGTGACGTGTGTGCAGTGGAGTTCGGGTTTGAATTCCGTCATAGTTCCGGGCGGTCTTTGGATACCGCCCAGCGCCAGGGCTGGGCAGATACCTCGCGGTGCGATTCGATGAACTAGGCTCATGGAACGAAGGAGCTGGGAATGAAGGAACGAAAGGCCGTGCTTGTGAGCGTTGGGAACGATTACTCCCGTTCCGACGTGCACATGCCGATCGTCCCACCGCTCGGGATTTTGGCGCTGGGCTCGTTTCTGGAACGTCACGGGGTGCCCGTCGAGCTGATCGACGTGCAGGTCGACTTCGGCTTTGGCACGACGCCGGAGGTTGAACGCCGGATATGCAAGCGAGTTGCGCAGTATCTCGAGCGCCAAACCAAGTCGATCGCCTGGATCGGCATTTCGATGCTGTCCAACACTGGCAGCGGCCTGGTCCTGGGCGAAGCGATCCGCGCTGCGCTTCCCGATACGCCGATTGTGTACGGAGGCTACTTTCCGAGCAGGGTCTCTAGCTTGTTACTGCGGGACTATCCTTTCATCACGGCAATCGTGCGCGGCGATGGTGAAGCGGCGGCATTGCAGGTAAGTCGGCTGCTCGCCCAGGGACGACCGTTCCCGTGCGGGCAAGTGCCCAATTTGGCGTGGCGCGAGCGCGGCCGAATTCGGACCAACCCGGTCGAGCCGATCGATATCGATGCGGTTCCAATCGTGAACTACCGGCTCTTGCACAACAGAAATTGCTACCCGGTCGTGCTCACCATGCTTTCGCGCGGCTGCCCCTTCCACTGCGCGTACTGTGCGGAGGGCATGATGCGCCCCTACACCGCGTGCTCGATCGATTGGGTCCGACAACAGCTTGATCACCTGGAGAAGGAGCTGACCTGTTTGCGGCTTGGCATTCTGGATCCGATCTTTGGCGTGGGTCGCAAACGCACGACCGAGATCATCAAGCTCATGCGCGGTCGACGCTTCTCTTATGCGCTCGAAAGTCGCGTCGATGTCTTGACCCCGGATCTGATTCCACTGCTTCGCGAAGCCGGGGTCGACCTGATCTTTTGGGGCATCGAGTCCGGCAGTCCGCGAACGCTTGTGCGTATGAACAAGGTTCCATCTGCGGCGAGCGCCAAGCGTTACCTCGACGATGCGCGGGCCGCTTTGCGGGCGTGCATGGAAAACGACGTCGTGTCATTGATCGGCCTGATGTTTGGGTTCCCGGGCGATACCGAAAGCGACTGCAAGGCCACCCTGCGCTTCGCGGGGGAAATCAACCAGATTCAGGCCGAGGTCGCCGCCCGTACCGGGGTCGAATCGGGCTTCGTTCCGTTTGCGACGCCGACCATCGTGTTCGACGGCACACCGCTGGCGAGCATTCTCCCCGTCAAGTATCCACGCGTGAAACTGCAGCCCGAGCCTTTCGTCGGAGAGAGCAGCGTCCTGTCATCCAGCGCGCGCCTCGGCTTGGGCGATTCCAAACGGTACGTAAAGGCGGCAGCCGTATTTGGATGCTACACGCCCAACGTGCTTGAACAACTCAATCGCTTCTCTACCTTCGTACCGAAGAAGTTCATCGCTGCGCATCCGGAGCTGACCGATCGCCGGGGGGTGACGGCGATATCACCGGAGGTGCGCCGTTTGGGGTAGCTGCTTTCACAGCGCAACCCTACGAGGCGTTCATCAGGGCGTCTGGCTGGCCGCCGGGTTGACGTCCCAGAGCGCGCCGATATCGAAGGCCACCGCATCGAACGGCGGAATCCGGGCCTCGCCTTCGCCGCCGAACGTATCGGTGACCATCCAGCCGCGCTCGCCACGGCTGAGAACCTCGATCGTGCGGGCGGACGGATCGACAAACCACAGCCAGGACACGCCGTGCTCGCGATAGATGCTCTGCTTGCGGGTCCGATCGATGAGAGCCGTAGCAGGCGAGAGGACCTCGCACACCCAGTCAGGTGCCAGGGAGAAGTAGGCCACATCGGGACAGGTGGCCATGCGCTCGCGGCGCCAGCCTGCCAGGTCGAGCACCAGCACCTGCGCGCCGAGGTGCAGCTCGGGCTCGTCGAGGATGACCCAGCCGCCCGGGCCGCCGCGTCCCCGGTGAAACGGCCCCGCCAGCTCGCCCCCGATCGCCGAGCTAGCCATAGCGTGGCGT
>CAZBIU010000316.1:0-8083 GCA_964491625.1 uncultured Myxococcales bacterium | reverse complement strand
AGATGCCATAGTTGAGGCCGTCGGCCGTGCCATTCACATTTGATCCGCTGTGCGATGTGCCACCGCTCGGCATGGTCGCGTTGCAGTCGACGGCGTCCGTACTGGTGCTGCTGGTTGAAGTGGAGCCACCGGTCGCGCCGCTGGTGCCCGCCGTGCCGGTTCCTGCGCCGCCCATGCCCGGGCCACCGTCCCTTCTCACGCCGCCCGAGCCCACCGGCAAATCGCGACCCGCATCGCGGCCCATCGAGCCACCCGCCGCGCTGGTGCCGCCGGACCCGGTATGACCACCCGTTGCGCCCCCGGCGGCCACGGATCCACCGGAGCTCATCACGCCACCCGCTCCGGGCTGGCCTCCTGTGCCGGGGGAGGCGGTGCTTCCGCCACTGTTGGTCGTTCCACCCGAGGCGCTGCCCCCAGTGCTGGAGGAGTTGCTGGCCTCCCCGCCGGTTCCACCGGAGCCGCCGCGGGCGGTGGCGCCGCCGGGACTGGTGGTCCCGCCAGATCCAACCTCGTCGCCTCCCGAGGCACCGCAGCCACCGAGGGTCAAGCTTAGGATTCCGGCGATCAACAGGGTCTTTGGCGGATGGCTGGTTCTCATCGGTGCGCTCCTTCGCGGCCCACGAATCTCGACAGTACGTACTGAGGTTAGAGACCTCAGTTGTTCGCGATAGGTCTGTCGATTGTTAGATAAGTTAGACTCATAGCGCATGGGGCTATGGTCCGCGAAGCGAGAGAGCGGGTGAGATCGCTGCACCCCAGCGACGGGAGCGCGTGGTAGACACCTTAAAGCTTCACTTTGCCCCCAGGATCGACGCGCGTAAGGCGCTGTCGACGGGTTTCGATCTCCTGCGCTTCGTCCGGCGCGCGGACGACGGAGAGTCTTAGCCACGTGCCTTCGCGCGCAGCAAACGGCAACACCGTCCGCGGCACCTGGTGCCGCTTCTCGCCGACCAGCAACCAGGCAACGTCATCCTCGATCTCGTCCACGAACAGAAGCACGCTGTCATCGCTCATGGCAGCCTCCCCGGCTCCGGGTGTTTTTCGGTCCAGAAATTCACGGCGTCCCCGTCCAGATCCAGGTGAATCGTCCCCTCCTGCGCGGTTTGCATGACTGGCACGTCCTTCAGGCGTTCCAGCGTTTCGGGGTGCGGATGCTTCGCATCCCCGGCGGCATTGCTCACGAGAGCCAGATGTGGCGATACCGCGTTCAGGAACACCGCCGTCGACGACGTCCGGCTGCCGTGGTGGCCGACCTTCAGCACCGTCGAGCTCAGCGCCCTCTTCGACTCGGTCAGCCTTTTTTCGGCCTGGGCCTCGGCATCTGCCGCAAAGAGTATGCTCGTCCTGCCGATCTCCAGGCGCGACGGCACGCTGTTGGCATTGACCAGATCGGACGAGCTCTCGATGAAGGGTTTGGGCGGGCCCAGCAGGGTCAGTATCGCACCCTGTCCAAGATCGATCTGTCGCCCCATTTCCGCCTGATACTGCGGAATCTGACGTTTCTCCAGGACCTCCAGCAGGCGCGCATAGATCAAGCTCGGGTGCGGATAGCCACTGTCCATGAACAGGCGCGCACCACAGTCCTCGACCACCTTCCGCAGGCCACCCAAATGATCGGCATGCCGGTGGGTCAGCAAAATCATATCCAGCGGACAGGCCCCGCGTTGGCGCAAGGCCGCGAGCACCGCCGGTGAAGCTTCGGCCTCGCCACCGTCGATGAGAAGGTGTTTTCCAGACGGTGCCGACAGCAAGATGGAGTCGCCCTGCCCCACCGCGATGACGTCCACATGCAGCGGGGCCTGACCTGACGGCGCCGGCACTTGCGTACGCGAGCACGCGAGCGTCTGCATGACCAGGTCCAGGGCCAGCAGTCGAACAAGCCGCACCTGCAAGGGCATGAACCGAGGTTAGGCAGGAAATCCCAGCAAGGAAAGAAATCAGACCGCGCAACATGCCTGCTTATCGGCGTGGGCGAAAAATTGTTGCCCAAGGGTCGCAGAGCGCCTCTTAGAGCGGCTGCACGAGCGGGGGCGGCGATAGGCGCTCGGCCTGGTAAGAGCCTGCGCCCAGCGGCAGGGTGATCTGCCAGACCACCTGCCCGTCGGTCGGGCGAACCTCGAAGATGTGGGTCTCGGTGGTCTGGTTGCGGAAGCCGGCCACCACCAGGACATCGCCGTTGGCCAGGCGATCGGCGTCGCCCCAATAGGGCGTGTACCAATTGGTCGTGTACCAGCTGTCGACGCTGAAATCGCCCGGGAACACGAAGGTCGGTGTGGCCTCCATGGTTGACTCGTTCAGCTTGACCTCGATAACGCTCGAAGTGACCCCGGGCGGCGGCGTGAGCGATTCTCCTCCATTGCTGTAGAGTAGAATGGTTCCGTCCGCGTGTATTTCTGGATCATGCTGATCCGCAAAGCTCGCGCTGCTTGGCACGAAGGTAAAATTGCCGCCCGCTTGGCCCCCGAGGACCCAAATCACACCTTGGTCGCCCGAGCGTCTGGCTTTGATGACGCCCTGGAAGCGACAGCTCAGATAGAAGACGTCGCTGTCCAGGTCCACGGTTACCGAATTCGGATGACACCAATCCTTTGCTGCATCGGCGGGTGGCTCGATGTGATCGAACAGATTCCAGGACCACGCCACCTGGTTGTCGGGCGTCAGCTCCTCTACCAGCGCTCCGCCGATGCCGTTGGCGTTGGTCAAGTCGCGGAACAGAACGTAGTTGCCGTTCGGCAGCTTATTGGCAAAGTGGGACATGGGCGCCGTAGCGGGATCGGAGGTCGACGCCGTGGCGGGCGGCTGCGCAGGGCCCTGCCACAAGACATTGCCAGCCAGGTCGATCTCCTTGGCCGGCTCGCCCGACGACGGCCCGAGCACGAGGTTGTGGTTGGGGAGCACGCGCAGAGAAACGTCGCCCCGGATGTCGGCGGTGGTGCCGTTGATGAAGTACCAAACCGGCCGGCCCTCCATGTCGTACATGACCATGATGCCAGGTGCGCTTCCGCTGAAACCACCGAACGTACCGCCCGTAGCGGCCGGCATGATGTTGGCGAGGGTCCACCCCGCCTGGGCGCCGCTGGTATCGCCCACGGTTTGGGTCGCCACGGGTAATCCGGTCGGCAGCGATCCCGTGGTGAAGATGCCCTCGGCGTTGGCCGAGCCGCCCGGGTTCTTGGAAACCGCCTTGATCAGATAGTCGGTGTCCGCGTGCATTCCGATGACCAGCACACTGTGCTGGGTGACGGATTCATCGGCCACGATCTGAAACTGGTATTGACCGTCCGAACCGAACTGCACCTCCGAGTCGGCAGCAACGTCGGTGGTCCAACTTACGAAGCAGGACAGGGTGTTGTTGGGATTCGCTTCGATGCGAAGGCCAGACATGGTCGGTGCCGCTACCGAGGCGTCGGTCGCGCCGGGCTCTCCGCCCGCGCCACCAGAGCCACCGGCGCCCGCAAGGCCACCCGTGCCCACGGCTATTCCGGCGGCGCCACCACTTCCCTGCAGAGCTCGCGCTCCGCCGTTGCTCCCGCCACCGCCGGATCTCGCCGGGGCGCACCCCCACAGGGCCAGCAGCAAGAATCCAACGGGAGTCCCGCATGCTCCTGTCCTCATCACACGGGAATACATCCCATGATTGTAGAAGCGCCCTGCGGGGATGCACAAGCAAAACCGGACCACGGCACTCCCGTTGGCTCGGAGTATCGACAAGGTGCGAAGGTCAACTGACCGGCTGCCGAGGGCCGTTCCCCGCATGACCACGAAGGGAAATGAGTACCCGCGGCAAGGAATCCAGGCTAGCGTGGGCCCGCATTCCAAAGACAGCCTCCGATATGAAAGCCGCACCAATCTCCCGGTCACCACTTTCCGGAGCTGTGCTCACTTTGCAGAGCGGCTCAATCGCGGTCGCGACGGCCCTGATTGTAAGCTTCCTCGTCGTCGGCCTCGGGCGCCTGTTCTATCCCTACGAGCTCGAATGGATGGAAGGGGGCTCGGTCGATCACGTGCGATGGCTGCTCGCCGGTCATCCGCTCTACGTTCGTCCCACGCTCGCGTTCATTCCCTACATCTACACGCCCGTCTACTACTACCTGGCCTCGGTCCTGTGCTGGTTCGTTGGCGTTGGGTTTTGGCCGTTGCGCGCGATCTCCATCGGCGCCACCCTGCTCACGCTCGTGGTTTTGTACCAGCTTCTGCGGCACGAAATCCGGAGTCGCTACGCGGCCTACCTGGGGGTCGCCTTCTATGCCGGAACCTTTCCCCTGACTGGATATTGGTTCGATCTGGCTCGGGTCGATTCGCTAGAAATCCTGTTTCTCGCCTTGGCCATCTACTCTGTGAGACGCCAGGACTCGACCAGAGCCGCGGTCGTGGCTGGGCTCTCGGTTTCCTTGGCTGCACTGACCAAGCAGCCTGGCATCGCGGCCGTCTTGCCCATCGGCCTTTATTTGGCCGTATGCTCGCGCCGGCGCCTGGCGGTCTTTCTACTGACCGTGGGCCTGGGCTTGGGCGGCGGGTTTCTTGCCTTGGACCGCCTGAACCATGGTTGGCTGCGCTACTACACCATCACGCTTCCGTCGAGCCACGAGGCGAAGGCGTCGGCGGTGCTCGAGTTCTGGAGTGATGACGTCGTGCGACTGCTTCCCCTTGGGATAGCCCTGGGGTTGGCCGGATGGCTCGCGCGCCGGCAGGACAAGCCTCGGCGGTCGAACCTGTCCTTTTACGGGCTGGTGCTGCTGGTTCTTCTGGTGACGTCCTATTCCTCGCGCATCCACGCCGGCGGAGAGAAGAACGTCATCATGCCGGCGTTCCTTGGTGCCGCGCTCGGGTTTGCCATCGTCACGCACTTCTTCAGATCTCGGAAAGTCTGGCCCCATCTGTTCGCGTTGCTGCAGCTTTCGCTGTTGCTCTACCTACCGTGGAAGCAGCTTCCGTCGCCGTCGGACAGGTTGGCGGGCGACACCTTCAGCGCGCTGCTGGGACGCCTGGATGGCGAGGTCTATCTGATGGACCACGGCTACTACCCAGCCCGCGCGGGCAAACGGACCTTCGCGCAGGGCATGGCGGTCGTGGATGTGCTGCGGGCGGACCAGGGCCCGGCGGGACAAGCGCTTGCCGCCGAGATGACCGCTGCCGTAGGCGCCCGGCGTTTCGCCGCCATCATCGTAGGCACCACAGTACCGCAGCCGGGAGCGCTCGACGATTCGGCTTGGAACGACGGCATCCAACTGCCGTGGATGCCCGCGGGCTTCCTCTCCGGGATCGAGGTCCGCTACGCACCCGCCATGCATCTCTTCCACGACTCGTACGACTTTGCGCCGATCGTCGGTTGGCGGCGGCGGCCGGCGGTCGTCTACCTGCCGCGGGTCCAGCGCGGACGACCGTCACCGCAGCCCTGACGGGGAATGCGGGAGGATCCCGCGCGTTCCATCACGGGTTGGCGAGAGTCGCCCACGTGTTGGGCGCAGCCAGGCCATTCTTAACACCGGTCATGATTCCGCTCACAATCGACTGTTGAGTCACGGCGCCGGAGCTCCGGTCGAAGAGGGAGAACGACTCGCTGCCCGAGCCACCGTTATCCCACCAGACGGGAACGATGGCGGCGGTTGTGGTGTCTTGAGAATAGGCCAGGGCGTGCGCCGCCCTATTGGCGGTTGCTTGTGCCGCCATGGAACCCCATTCGCCGATGAAGATGACCTGCGTCGGCAACCAGACCCGAATCTGCTGGGCAATGGAATTCTGCATGCTGGTGTAGTCCGACGAGCTTCCCCACGCGTACGGCGTCGTGCTGAGACCGAAGTTCGTGGGGTAGTAGGTGTGCAGCGAGATCACGAGATTGGGGTCGTTGATGAAGCTCACTTTTTGCATCGACTGGATGCCCGACTGGATGGGGCTGGCACCGACCGGCTGGATCATCACGATGCGGGTGGCGTTCGCGCCGCCGGTGTCTCGGATCGCTTTGAAGCACGCCTCAAGGTACAGATTGAGATCCGTTTGCGCCTGCGCCGTATTGCCGCCGCCCGCCTCATTGGGCTCGTTGAAGCACTCGAGCATCAGGCGGCTGTCGAAGGATTTGAAGGCGGTGGCGATCTGCGTCCACACCGCCGTAACCTCGGTCGCCACGCTCTGGGCAGCCGAGGTTGCGGGGAAGGTAACCCACCCGCCGTTGCCATCCGCCTCGTGGTGGGTGTTGACGAAAACGTACATTCCCGCATCGATAGCCCATTGGGCTGTTTGCGTGACCTTGCCCATCCAGGCCGAATCGATGGTGTAGGACGGTGCCGCCCCGATGTGGTTGGTCCAGCTCACCGGCAGCCGAAGGGTCTTGAACCCGGCTGAATGAACCGCGTTGATCAGGGTTTGAGTCGGCGTCGGGTTGCCCCAGCTCGTCTCGTTGGGGGTGGAATCGAAGGAGTTGCCCAGATTCCACCCTGGGGCCATCAGCTTGACGGCGTCCTGTGGAGTCAGCTTTCCAGTCGTGCTGGATCCGGTTGAACCGCCGGTGCCCGCACGCCCGCCGGTAGCCGTAGCGCCTCCGAGTCCGGTGGCCCCACCCGACCCGACCGTGCCGCCGAGCACGGACGCGCCACCGGAGCCGACAGTCCCGCCCGAGGGTAGCGCGCCATCGCGCCTAATTCCGGCATCCGCCACCCCGGTCGAGACTCCGCCGCTGCCGCTTGCGCCGCCGCTGCCGCTCTGTCCGCCGGTGGAAACTCTGTCACCTGTCCCGCCGCCACCGCCCGTGCTGCCGCCGCTGCCCATCATGCCCCCGCTGCCCATGCTGCCGCCGCCGGATCCGGCAGTCACGGGGGAGCCCCTGCCGCCCGTGCCACCGCTCGGACCGGAGCTGTGACCGCCCACGCCAGAGGTGACTACGGCGCCGCCCTGCCCGCCCGATCCTGGCGTGCCTGATGACGGAGGCGCGTCACTGGAGCAAGCCACGAGCACTTGTCCAGCCAGAAGTACGATGACCGAAGCTGGATGGAATCGCAGGGCCCTTCCGGTCTGTTGGGGGCAGTCAAACATCTAAAGCCTCCTCGGGGGATTCACTTAGTCTGTAGCTTCTCGGCTGAAAACAGCTCACGGCTGAGAGCAGCTTTCCAACTCTTCAACGTCTTACGGAGCTGGATCGGGAAGAATCACCGCAGCTGGGTCGATTCCGCCAACTCATCTTCCAGCGCCTGCCAGTCGAGCCGGGCGCCGATGCGGGCGAGCACGGCATAAAGCCCAATGCGGATGCGGAATAGGAACATAAGCTTTCCCGGCAGGCGCATGTGCAGAATGGCCTTCTTCATCTTGACCACCTGCCGAATCGAGATGGCGTGGTCGGATGTGACCGCGTGGTGACCGGACGCCAGCAGGGGCGCGTAGAACCCCCGCAGAAGTGAGCGCGTTATATCGAAGTCCTGCAGCGGATTGAACATTCCGATGGCCGATAACGCAGCCTGGGTGGCGCGCGCATCGTCGGCGCGAACCGCGCGCGACAATCGCACCAAGCCGGCGACCAGGTCGCGGTCGAACTCGCGCACGCAACCATGATCGAAGATCGTGATCCGCCCGTCGGGCTGGAACAGCAGATTGCCGGGATGGGGATCGGCGTTGAAGAGTCCGTGGCGGTACAGGGTTCCGACGTAGAACTCGTAAAGAGCGCGCGATGCCCGCACCCGTTCGGATTGAAAGGGCGCGGCGGTCAGAAATGCCTCGAGGCCAAGTCCGTCGTGCCACGTCGAGGTGAGCACGCGCGGTCCGCACACGCTGGGGTGAACCACGGGAATGGCGATGAACGGGTGCTCCGCGTACGTCGTCTGAAACAGGGACTGCCTGCGCGCCTCGAGGGCATAGTCGCATTCTTCGAGAAATCGCGCCTTCGCCTCGGTCAAGACCTCTTCCAGGTTCAACCCGGGCGCGGTTAGACGCGCGAACGCGGTTCCCAGCGCGGCGGTCTTGAAATCGGCGCGAATCGCGTCAACGATGCCCGGGTGCCTTACCTTCACCGCCACCTGGGTTCCGTCGTCGAGAACCGAGCGATGGACTTGTCCGATGGAAGCGCTGGCGACGGGCTCCCGCTCCAAGCGGCTAAGCA
>CAZBIU010000315.1:0-8090 GCA_964491625.1 uncultured Myxococcales bacterium | reverse complement strand
CCCATCTTGCCGGCGCTGAGGCTCTTGATCTTGCCCGAGGCCAGGGCGTCGTGGATCGCCTTGTCGATGGCCTGCGCGATCTTGGGCTCGCCGAGGGTGTCCATCATCATGCCGCCGGCGCTGATGGTGGCGAGCGGGTTGATGACGTTCTTGCCGGTGTACTTGGGGGCGCTGCCGCCCATCGGCTCGAACATGGAGACGCCATTCGGATTGATGTTGCCGCCAGCCGCGATGCCCAGGCCGCCTTGGATGATGGCGGCGAGATCGGTGATGATGTCGCCGAACAGGTTCTCGGTCACGATCACGTCGTAGTACTCGGGCTGCTTGACGAACCACATGGTGCAGGCGTCCACGTGGTTGTAGTCCTGCTTGATTTCCGGGTAGTCCTTGTCGCCCATCTCTTTGTGCACGCGAACCCACAGATCGCCGGCGTGGGTCAGCACGTTGCACTTGTGAACCAGGGTCAGCATCTTCTTCTTGCTGTTGCGCTTGCGCGTGTACTCGTAGGCGTAGCGCACGCAGCGCTCGACCACCGGCCGCGAGTACTGCATCACTTGGGTCGCGACCTCCAGCGGGGTGCCCTTCTGGGTCACGCCGCCGATGCCAGTGTAGATGCCGCCGGTGTTTTCGCGCACGACCACGAAGTCGATGTGCTCGGGGCCCTTGTCCTTGAGCGGTGTCTCGACGTTGGGATACAGCTTAACCGGGCGCAAATTGATGTACTGGTCGAGAGCGAAGCGGGTCTTGAGCAGGATGCCGACCTCGAGGATGCCGGGCTTCACGTCCGGGTGGCCGATGGCGCCCAGGAACATGGAATCGAACTTCTTGAACTCTTCGATCGCGCTGTCGGGAAGGATCTCGCCGGTGCGCATGTACCGCTCGCCGCCGAAATCGAACTTGGTGTAGCTCAGCTTCACGCCGTGCTTGGCGCAAGCAGCATCGAGAACTTTCACACCTTCGTTCAGGACCTCGGGTCCCGTGCCGTCACCTGGGATTAGCGCGATGTTGTACGATTTCATGGTCACCCTTTCGATTGACGATCGAGCCTCCGCTGATAGCACGGGCACCGCATCGCAAACAAGGGGAACGCACGGGTCCGAAATTGCTGGTTGGCGGCTGACTGGCTCGCTTGCAGACTGCTTCGAGTGTAATAGTCCGCGCATGACCTTCCTCGTGGTCGCGCTGGCCATCGTCCTGCGGATCGCGTGGGTGCTTGCCGTGCCCACCAAGCCTGTGGGCGACTTCGCCATGTACGTCGAGTCGGCCGCGCATCTCGCCCAACACGGCAGCCTCGATTCCGAGTACGTGTACATGCCGGGCTATGTCTTTCTCATCGCACCGGTGCAGGCCCTGGGCGGCGGCTGGCTGGCCACGAAGCTGGTGGGCGCGGTGCTGGGCGGGCTCGGTGCCGGAGCGGTCGCCGGGATCGCACGGCGTGTGTGCGGGGGATCCGCGGCCGCCGCCTTGCTGGCCGGGCTGCTCTTCGCCCTGTGGCCGGCGGGCATCGCCATCGCCGGCGTAACCGGGACCGACATGCCGGCGGCGGTGCTGGTGGTCCTGGCGGCGTATGTCCTGGTTCGATTTTCGGCGGAAAGACCCGTCCTGGCCGCAGTTCTCTTCGGCTTGCTTACCGGCCTTGGCTCCTACATTCGGGCCATCGTAGTGCCGCTGGCCGCGCTGTCGGCCTTGGTCTTTCGGGCCCAGGGCCAACCCTGGCGTCGGTCGATCCGGTGCGCCGCCCTGGCCTGCGCCATCGCTCTGCTTGTGCTTATGCCGTGGGCAATTCGCAATCGCGTGCGCTACGGCGAGACCTTTTTCACCGACAGCCACGGCGGCCTGACCGCGTTGGTGGGCGCCAATCCCAATACCGACGGTTGCTACTCGCGCTCGCTCAATCGCGCGTTCCACGACGTCACCGGCTTCACCCTGCTCGCCGAGCCCCATCGCGAGGCTGACCGGGCGTCGATGGCCATCGCCAAGGATTGGATCCGCTTCGATCCGCTGTTCACCCTAGGCCTGCTCGTCAGCAAGGCCGAGCGGCTGCTGGTGCATGAACGCGCGCTGCTCTACTGGCCGCTCTTTCGCGCCGGGGTGCTGCCCGAGCCCGAGCACACCTTCTTCGCCCGCCATCGCAGCGCCATCGAATCCATGGCCGACGATTTCTGGCTTTCGCTGCTCGCGCTGGCGCTCGCGGGCGTCGCCATCGCCGGCCTTCGCAAGAACTGGCTGGCGCTTTCGCTTCTGCCCCAAGCTGCAATTCTGGCGCTTCTCTACACCGCGATCTTCGCCGAGCCCCGCTACCGGCTGCCCATCTGTATGCTACTTATGCCGTTTGCAGTGATTGCAATCGTGTGGGTCTACCAAGCGATTCTCACCCTTGTTCGTCGCACCGAAGCTGGGCGCTTGAAGCGCGAAGGGCTGATCGCGCTTTGTCTGGTGGTTACGGTGTTCCTTGCGGCTCCGGCAATCGCGTGGGCAGGGGCACGGCTGCGCGAGGGCCATCGCTGGGCCGTGCACGAGTGCCAGGTTGTCGGCCGCACGCAGTTCTGCAAGTGGCGCATCGCCGCCGTCGAGGGCGATCTACAGGGAAGGCCCGCCGTTCGCGGCGTGTGGGACGGCGTCGGGCTGATGATTCTGCAGGCGACGGACCACACCGGTGCGAGCTTGGTCGCGGAAACCGAGTGGCTGCTCGCCCCCGGCGACTACTCGCTCTCGTTTGTCGCCGATTTGGCTCCGTTAGGGCGAGATGCCAGCGAGGTCGGCGGGGTGATTCGGGTCACGGCCAACGGAAAGGCCGCGGGTGAGCCTCTGGCCTTGCCTGCCATCGCAGTCGCAAGCCGCGAGGGAACGACGCTGCCGTGGATCGCGAAGCTTCATCACGACGGCGGCTTGCTTCGCCTGCAAGTCCACGTGGCCGCAGCCGGGCGGCAGGCGCATGCAAGCTCGGCGCGCCTATGGCTGGGCGATGTCCGCGTGGTGCTCAATCGTTCGCCATAGCCCGACGGCACGGCGGCGATCAGCGCTACCTCACTGGCACAAATGCGTAACCACCGGAGAGGGACATGCCCCCTCCGGCTTGGAGACGAGAGGACGGTTTACCAGCCGCCGCCGCGACGACCGCCACGGCCACCGCCGTGGTCATGATCGCGACCGCCGCGACCACCGCCGAAGCCACCGCCACCACCACCACCACCACCACTGCGCGGCGCACGCTCGCGCGCTTCGCTGACATTGATCGGACGACCCTGGATCTCTCGACCGTTCAGGGTCTCGATGGCCTGGGTGGCTTCCGCATCGGTCGTCATCTCGACGAAAGCGAAGCCACGTGGACGGCCGGTATCCCGGTCGAGCACGACCTTGACCTCTTTCACGTTGCGCCCGTTCTCGCCGAACACATCTTTCAACTCGGGTTCCGTCACGTTGTACGACAGATTGCCTACATAAAGCCTCGTTCCCATTACTTTCTCCTCTTGCGTCTCACGTCTCTCTCTTTGTTCCTGGATCGTAGGCGTGCGAACGGTCCAGGCCGGACAGTATGTCCACATGGATGCCTAACTCAGAATCAAGCCGCTCCTCGACAGCCTGCCAAGGGTGAACCCGAGACATCGCCCCACCACCCCGAGCCCTGGGTTTTCGGTCGGAAACAAGCGGCTCATGGACTGAGCACAAAGAGATGGACGGCCGGAAGACACCTGAGGGACTCGCTACGTATCCTAAAAGTAACAATATTTTCCATGGGTTGTCCAGCTTTGCGGCGTCCCATTCGCGGGAAAGTCAAAAAGCCTGGTGAAATCCACAATATACGCGACCCGGCAGACCGGCGTAATAGTCCACTGAACCGTTCCGCACATGGTCCCGAAGCGGGATTCCCCAGTCGCAGCGAAGAACCTCTGCATTGAGTTGCGGGATCAGCGCTCGCAATCCGAGCCCCACGTCAGAATAGAAACCGAGCCCGCGCTGGCCTGTACTCGAATCGTCCGTCACGCGATCCTCGGCATCGCCTGCATCTGCGAACACCAGCCCGCCCAACCGGAGCGACTTCAGACCAATCGGCATCGATCGCACTTCGACGTGCGCCAAATAGTAGTCGTAGCCATAGAAGAAGCTGACCGGGTATCCGCGCAGCCCTTCCAGCCCGCCAACATAGGTCCGAGAGCGGTGCTGGTTGTGGGCCACAAGCGCGACAGCTCCCTGCGCGACTACGCGAACCGCGTGTGCCAATACCGGCGTCGCCGCATACAGGTTACCGGTGACGAGCTCGTCGGCGAGGCCGTCGCCAGAGGCGCGGCTTTCCCACGAGCCGCCGACGCTTTGAAGGCCATCCGCCAGTGCAAGGTTGACGTGTGCTTCGGCCCGCAGCACGTAGAAGTCCTTCTCCGAGCCAAGCCATGTGGTGGCGCGACCGGCCTTCAAAGTCACCCACGGGCCGAGCCGCTGGTCTTCTGCGAGATCGTAGCTGTCGAGGTTGCGGTAGGTGCGGTAACGAGGCGTGAAGGCATCGTACTGCAGGTAAAGCCAGGAGGTCCGTTCGGAGGGTCCGAAGAAGTCCGCAGCAAAGCGCGCGCGCAGGTCCGGATCCTGCGGAAAATCCGGCAAGAACGAGAGTCGATTGAGGCCGAATTCTTGGCCCAGCGTGATTCGTTGGATGAGCCAGTCGCGTGGGACCGCGCGTGCGATGCCTGAGGTGACACCGCCGCTGCGTACCCGCCAGTCACAGTCGGCCGCGAGCGTCGAGTAGGGATTGCCGGCGGCATTGGACGGCAAAATGCACTGCCCCGCACCTTCTCCCGCGGCGGGAAGGTAACGCCCTAGGGTGGGGCTCGGGTAGTCGGAGTTGCTGGAAATGTCTCGCTCAACCCGCGTCGTGTAGTTGCCCTGCACGAAACCGCTCCAGCGACGGGAAAGCGCGTAGAATGGATATTCCAATCGCAAGAGCGAAGCGCTGCCTTCGTTCGGCCCGGCCGAGAGCTCGCCGATTCGGCGCGCCCAAATCTCGTAGAAGGCCGCGGTCAGTCGCAGTCGCGATCCGAGCACGTTGGGGTCGAAGTAGTTAGGACCGAACCACATCTCGCCCTGATTCATGATGAACGTCATCTCGACCAGCTTGCGCCAGCCGAAGAGGTTGTTCTCCGACAGCGACGCCGTCAGCGTCGGGAGATTGAGCGAGAGCACGTCGAAGTTGTAGTCGCTGTTGAAGCGCAAGCTCCAGACGTCGCGGGTTACGATGAGCAGATCGACCGTCCTCGGCAGGGTGCTCTGGATCGGCACCATCGCCACGACGCCGGTCATCGGCGGATCGTTTCGGTCGTAGGGCGCCTGGTTGCGCAGGTTCCGCATCGTCTCGTCGACGAGCAGCGCATCGTAGGCCATTCCCGGCTGCAAAAGCGATTCGCGCCGGATGTGGCCTTCGCGGGTGGTGCGGTGGAAATGGTTGAACCACGAAAGCAGTCCGCCGTCGTTAGGTTGGAAGACGTCCAGGTTCACCACGTGGATGCTTCTGACGAGTTTCCCCTCGGGCGCCGGATCGATCACAAGCCCGCGGGTCGCCAGCGCTCCGTCGACCGCCCCACGCTCAAGTGGCCCCAAATCTGGACCGTCCGCACGTGCAAGCCCGGGCGACAATAGAACGAGAAGCAGGCAGAGGCCGAGGCCGCGCATCGTGGTGATGCGCATTCTATTCCACAACCGCCGCGTTTTGCGGATCGGGGCCGGTTCCGGATCGGTTCCGGTCGCCTACAGCGCCGCCACCACCGCCTGCCCTGCTTCCACCGTGGTCGCGGGCTTGCTTCCCGGCGGCGCGATGTCCACGGTCAGCACTTGGCGATCGATGGCCGTGCCCACCGCCTTCTCCACCGCAGCGGCTTCAGCTTCAAGTCCCAGCGAATGGCGGAGCAGCATCGCCGCGCTCAGGATGGTCGCGTACGGATTCGCGATGCCCTTGCCCGCGATGTCCGGCGCGCTGCCGTGGATCGGCTCGTAAAGTCCGACCTTGCCGTCGCCCAGCGAGGCCGACGGTAGAAGGCCCATCGATCCGGCCAGCACCGACGCTTCGTCGGTGAGGATGTCGCCGAACATGTTCTCGGTCACGATGACGTCGAACGACGCCGGCCTGCGCATCAGGTACATCGCGCACGCATCCACCAGCACGTGTTCGAGCGCCACGTCGGGAAACTCCTTGCTGACGACTTCCGTGGCGACCCGCCGCCACAGCCGCGAGGTCTCCAGTGCGTTCGCCTTGTCCACCGAGGTCAGTTTCTTGCGCCGCCCGCGCGCCAGCGTGGCCGCGCGCCTGACCACGCGACGAACCTCGTCGGCGGTGTACGCGCACAGGTCGCTGGCAGCTTCGGCGGTCTTCTTCTTTTCGCCGTAGTAGAGCCCGCCGGTCAGCTCGCGCACGACCAGCAGATCCACGCCATCGATGATCTCGGGCCGCAGCGTGGACGCATAGGCCAACTTGGGATGGGTGGTTACCGGCCGCAGGTTGGCGAACAGGCCCAGGTCCTTGCGGATCTCGAACAGCCCCTGCTCCGGCCGCACCGGCGCGCTGGGATCGTCCCACTTGGGGCCGCCCACCGCGCCCAGCAGGATCGCGTCGGCCGCTTTGCACAGGGCCTTGGTTTCCGCGGGCAGGGGCGAGCCGGTCTTGTCGATGGCGCACCCGCCGATGAGCCCGTCGCGGAGCTCAATCTGATGGCCGAACTTGGCCGCAACCTTTTGCAACACGGAAACGCCTTGCGCGGTGACCTCGGGACCGATGCCGTCGCCGGCAAGAACTACGATGGTGGCTTTCATGGCCGCGGGGTTTAGCATGCCTGGCCGAAGCCGCAATACTTGGGCCCGATGCAGCTACGCCCGGTACGCCTGCGCGATCGGGTACCTGCGCCCGGTGCCGAAGGCTTTGCCCGTGATCTTCAGCCCGGGCGGAAGCTGGCGGCGCTTGTATTCGGACACGCGGACCAGTCGCACGACCTTCTCGACCACGGCCCGCTCGAAGCCCTTGCCCACCAGCGCTTCGGTGTCGAGACCTTCTTCCACGTGCGCCTGCAAGATGGCGTCGAGCACGTCGTACGGCGGCAGGCTGTCCTGGTCGACTTGATTCGGCCGCAGCTCTGCCGACGGCGGCTTGCTCAAGGTCGAGCTTGGGATCACCGCGCCGTCGGCGTTGATCTGGCGCGCGATCTTGTAAACCCAGGTCTTGGGCACGTCGGAAATCACCGCCAAACCACCATTGGTGTCGCCGTAGAGCGTGCAGTAGCCAGTCGCGATCTCGCTCTTGTTTCCCGTCGACAGCAAGAGCTTGCCGAGCTTGTTCGACAGCGCCATCAGCAAGCCGCCGCGGATGCGCGCTTGCAAATTCTCCTCGGTCACGTCGGGCTCGCGGCCCGCGAAGGCGGGCGCCAGCGCGTCCAAATAGCTGGCGAACATCGGCTCGATGCCGATCTCGCGGAACTCGATGCCCAGGTTGTCGGCCAATTGAGCCGCGTCGGCACGCGAGTGCAGCGACGAATAGCGCGACGGCATGGCAACCCCGAGCACGTTGGCCGGGCCCAGCGCGCGGCTGGCGATGCACGCGACCACCGCGGAATCGATGCCGCCCGAGAGCCCGACCAGCGCGCCCTTGAAGCCGCACCGGCGCGCGTAGTCGCGAGTTCCAAGGACCAGCGCCGCCAGCGCTGAGCCGGCGTCGGAATCAACCGCGGGGCGCAAGTCGCCGCGGCCGCTTCCGAGGTCGACCATGATGAGGTCGACCGCGTTCTCGGATGCGCGTGCGATGGCCGCACCGCTGCGATCGAACACGGCGCTGGATCCGTCGAAGATCAGGTCGTCCTGGCCGCCGACTTGGTTGGCGAACACGAGCGGCAGGTGCCAGCGTCGGGCCACGCTTGCGAGCATGCGCGGACGCAGGTGGCGCTTTTCCACCGTGTAGGGCGAGGCCGCGATGTTGATGAGGATGTCGGCCCCGACGGCGACTAGCTTTTCGATGGGATCGTCACGGTAGAGGCGTTCGGGCCAGAAATCGCCGTCATTCCAGATGTCCTCGCAGATCGAGATGCCCAGGCTGTGGCCGCGGAAGGGCACCGGGGCAACCG
>CAZBIU010000314.1:0-8113 GCA_964491625.1 uncultured Myxococcales bacterium | reverse complement strand
CCGGGTCTTGCCACTGCTCTGAATCGTCACGTACCCGCCGACCCCATGACCCAATGTATGCCCCGACCCTGGCGCCGCATTCGGATCCTGATTCGGGACCGCCTCAAACGTCATCGTCGAGGTCTTTCCGCAGCCGGCGCTCGGCACCACGCTGGCCGTTCCGCCATCCGCAGTAGCGCCAGAACCAATGCCGCTGTCTGCTGTCACCAGATAGACGTCGGTACGCCAGCATGCGGTGGTGGTGGCCAGGATGCCCAAGACACACGGAAGTCCGGCGCGCGTTCCCGACTTCATAACCAGGCACCGACGGTAAGGGTCAACAGGAGATTCGGGCGCCCGGAGGTGGCACCGACCGTGTCGGCGATGTGAATGGCCACGTACGGCTCGGCCACCTGTGCATGGGCGGCGAAGCTCAAGTACGAGCGGCCGTAAAGCCGAATCCCTGCCCCCAGGCTCACATCGATCAAACCCGACCATCGCTCGGCGCTATGGCCGTCCGTGCTCCAGCCGGCCTGCCCTTCGACGGACGTGCGTAGCGCCCCGGCCGCGAGACCGAAAAAGGGCCACAGCCGCTGGGCCGAGCGAAGACGATAGAGCCCGCCCACGACGGCGTATTGCTGGGCAACCCGCGCGCTGCCCGCCGCAGTCGTGACCGTAGACCAGCTCCCCAAGCCCGCCACGGAAGCTTGCATCACGAGCCAGGGGCGAGCCGCCCAGCCCACGCGCACGGTCGGCAACACCGCGGGGCCGACTCCGTCCAGGCTCATGATTGCCACAGCGCCAAGCTCGATGCCAATGCGCTCGCTAGGGTTCGCGGCCCGCTTTGCTTCGCCCGCGGGCACGGCAACCGTCGGCGGCTTTGCGCTGGGTTCCTGGCGCCGCCGTCGTGCTGCCCAATCGCTCTGGAGAAGGCCCGCGCGTAGGGCTTCGACTGCGCGGAGGGCGAGCATTTCCGGCTGTCTTGGAGCATTGGTCTCAACCGCAACCCGAGTAACCTCGAACCGTTGTGGGCGCGCCTTCACCACCCACACGTCGAGCCCTTCCAGCGAATCGGCTCCGATAGTCTCGACCACGGCGACTGTGCCTTGCGACGCAAGCACTTCGAGCCACGACACCGAATCCGTTCCCCCAGCACGGGCGGCCTCCCGGTCGGACTCCTTGACCTCAAGGCCCACCGACAACAGCTCCCCACGCAGGAGAGTCAATGCCTGGGTCACATCGGCGCAAGGCGTGGGTGGCCACAAGATGGCGACCGTGGCAGCTTGGGCCGGCCCTGTCCATAGGAGGAGGAGAGTCGTAAGACTGAGCACAAGGCGCAGGCGGTTCAATCGGCCTTGGTCATGGGGCGAGGAGCTCGCGCGCCGATCCAGCATAGTTGCCCTTTGGGAAGCGACGAAGATACTCTTCGGCCAGGACCCGAGCCCGGGCGGGTCCTTCGAGCTTGTCGGTGAGGGTCATCTTTCGTCCCAAAGCTTCTCCTCCGAGCGGGCCGGTCGGCGCACGGGCGAGGTATTCATCGTACCACCCGATTGCCTCGGCGGTCCCGGTTTCCCGCAATTCCTCCACGCGACCCAGCAGGTAGATCGCTTCCAGCCCGCGCTGCGACCCGGGAAATCGCCGCCGCTCGGCAAGCAGAGCGGAGCGAGCCAGATCGAGAAGGTGTCGGTAGCGAGCCGCGTTGGCAAGCGCGAAGAGGTCTTCACTGGACGCTTGGCTCAGCGTCGTCTCAACCCCGACACGCTGGGCGTCGTGGAGGATGCGGTCCCACTGGCCGCGCGCCAACTTGCGGCTCCACTGACGGTCGTGCGCGGGACCGGCGACCGCAGAGGCAACCGGGGTTGGAGAGGGTCCGGGTGCCGACGGCTGCAGTCCGGGCGGGGGCACGGCCGGCACGCGGTCGGGGCTGGCAGGCGCACTGCTTTCCTGCTCCGGAGGCTCCTCGGTGATTACCGCCTCCGCCTTTGCGAGATTCGCCAGCAACCTCTGGCCCGCCCGCAACGCTATTTCTCCCGACGAGACGGGACCGCTGACCACGACGCTGCCTTGCAGCAGTCGAAGATCGAGCTCCTCGCTCAACGGATCCCACGCGACGGTGAAGACGGTTCCCGTGACCGTTACCAGGAATGGGCCGGCATCGACCAACCACCGTCGATTGTTTTTGTGCACAACCTGGAAAGACGCCTTGCCGCGCTCGATGCTCACGTGGGCCGAGTCGCGGTCGACCAAGCGGAGCTGGCTGCGTGCTCCCGGGGTGAGCGCCAATCTGCTTCCCTCGTTGAACAGCACGCTCATCCCAGCGTGACCGGATTCACGCAGGTATCCGCCTTGAAGGACGCTGCCTCCATCGACTCGGTATGCAAGCGCCGGTTCCTCATGCGAAAGCGAGTGCCTTCGAAAGACTGAAGCGACCTGCAGCGCAACCAAGGTGCACAGCGCCACGGCAATGCCCGTCAGCGACCAGCGAACGAATCTCCGCGGACGCCTCTGGTCCGGAGCAATGCGGGCAAGAAAACCGTCGAGTCCCCGGTCGAGCTCATCCGCGGTTGGCGGTCCCAGTTTGTCGCGGCAAAGGTCGGTCATCTCGGCGAGGGCCGGGCAGTCCTTGGGTTCACCGATCGTCGTCCTCATCGTCGCCATCTCCCCCCGTCGGCCGAGCGTGCCTCGTCGTCCATCCAGCGGGACACCCGGGTCGAAGCACGCGCCAGCGATCGCTTTACCGTGGACTCAGAGGTCTCCATGGCGGCGGCAATCTCTTCCACGGTCATCGACTCCACGCGCCGCAGGACGAAAACGATCCGGTCGCGCGGCGACAGCCGTTCGAGCAGGCCATAGAACTTCCGCAACAGATCGCGCGACTCCACGTCCAGGGTTCCGCTCCCTTGGCCATCCAGCAAATTAGGCGGTTCGAAGGAAAGCCACGAGCGCATCTTCTTGCGGTGCAGCTCGGTCTGAAGCACCCGCAGGGCACAGGCATAGACGAAGTTGCGGAAGCTGTCGGGCTCGCGCAGCGTCCTCACTTTGCGGTACACGCGGCAGAAGACCTCCTGCCCAACGTCTTCTGCCTCGGATTGGGAGCCCAGGGCGCGCCTTGCCAGCGTGAGTACCATGGGCGCGAAGCGTCGCCACGTCTCCACCGCGGCCCACGCTTGCCCCGTGCTCAGTGCCCGCGCGACGTCACCATCGCTGGCAGCGCGGCGGTCTCGGCTCACTACCAGGGACAGGGGAGCATGAGAGGGAAGTGTTGGCATAGCGTCGGGCGAGTCTTCATCAGAGATAGACCGCGTGTCCGGTCATTCCCGGTCAAAAATCGACACATTCCGGAGGAAACTGGACGTCGGCTCGGTTGGGGCACTGCCAGGCTGCGCTACGCATCGGGGGCCTGCCATTCGCGAACTGGGAGAGTGTGAACCTACTCGACGGGTGGGGACTGTCCGGAGTCTACTCGGGACCGGTGTCGTCGTGTGCGACGGTGCAGGCCGATCACGCCGAGACCAAGCAGCAACTCGAGGAGGCCTCGCCCGCGTCCCGAGGGCCCGAGCGCGCATGAGCAGCCAGAGGAGCTGCTGCGGTTTGTGGTCGCGCCAGCACTGCCACCCGCCGCGCCCCCCGGTCCTCCTGCAGCTCCACCATTGCCACTCGGGCCACCCGATCCGCCGGACGAACTCGTGCCGCCTTCTGGCGACGCTATGCCGCCAGCGCCGCTGCCACCGCTTTGCACTTGGCCGCCAGCCGAAATCCTCCCGCCCCCGGCCGCCACTGTGCCGCCAGCTCCAGTGCCGGCGCTCTGCACTTGGCCACCTGATGACGTCGTCCCGCCTCCGGCCGACAATATGCCACCTGCTCCACTGCCGCCCGGCTGGGTTTGGCTGCCGCCCCTCCCTCCGACGCCCGACGTGTTTGAGCCGCCAGCCCCGGTCCCCCCACTTTGGGCGCCACCGCGGCCTCCATCCGATCCCGAGCCTCCGGCGCTAGTCCCGCCAGCTCCGCCTTGCGCGCCACCGCTGCCTCCCGGCCCTGCGCCGCCAGAGCCGCCAGCCCCGTCCGCCGCATCCACGCCCGCGCCGGCGTCAATGGTGTCCTTCGGAGTGAATTGCCAGTAGTTGAAATTGAAAAGCGAGCCGCTCGCGCCGGCCCCGGTCCCTGTGAGCTTGAAGTACAAGTCATGGACTCCCGTGGCCCCGGTGACTGTCGTGGTCTGCGTAACCCACGTCTGCGCGCCGCCTGTGCCCGTGACTATGAGGGTTCCCACGGTCGTACCCGTGACACTGTCGAGGTGAAGCTCTATCTTTCCGCCGTTGCTGTCCGAGGCCACGCGCGCGCTGAAAGACACTGCACCCGTGCCGAAGTCAACGCCCGCCACCTTGATGTAGGCGCCGTCCTGGACGCTGGTCACGTCGATCCCTCCTCCCGTGTCGGAGGTCGCCTCTGTCCGCACGCCCCACTTCCAGCAGTTGTTGTAGTCCGACTCGTTGGTGCAAGCGCTGGTCCCGCCCCCGGATGTCCACGCCATAGTCTCTGCTTCGGTGCGGACATACGGATTCAGATTGCTGATTTGCTCGACGCCGGTCTTGGACCACCATGGAAGCTTCGCAATCGTCCCGTCGGCGGCGTAGGTCAGCTTGTCCACGCACACCGAACGCCTCTCGTGGTGCACTCCGTTGGTCAAGTTGTTGTTCAGGAAGTAATCGAAGCCGAATACGTAGGAATTCCCCTTGTAGTCGATGATGCCGGGATGGTTTCCCGAGGAGTTCGGGCTCCCGTCCATGATCGATCCCTTGTACGTCCAGGGTCCGGTGGCGCTGTCGCTCATCGCGTATCCAATGCCCTCGGGACAGCAGGTGGATGCGAATGCCAGATAGTAGTGGCTGTTTCGCTTGTAAAACCAGGGACCTTCCTCGTACGTCTGCGGCTTGGTGAGCTGGACGATGCTGCCCGAATAGGAAATCATGTCCGCATTCAGTTTCACGTAGAAGGTCGGCGGTTGGTGTCCCCAGTACAGATAGGCCTGTCCGTCATCGTCGATGAATACAGTGGGATCGATATCATCCGTGGAATTCGGATTGTTGATGAGGGGGGCCCCCAGGGCATCGACGAACGGGCCCTCGGGCTTGTCGGCAACCGCCACGCCGATGACCATGTGCCCGCCTTTGGGGAAAGGCCCGTACAAATAGAACTTGCCGTTTCTGAAGATGACCTGCGGCGCCCACGCGTTGACGCCATCCGCCCATTTGAATGTCTTATACGGGTCCTTCACACCCCCAATGATTCCGTGGTCAGTCCAGTTCACCATGTCGGTGGAAGTGAAGAGCTACCAGTTGTACATCGTGAAACCGTCGGCATTGTCGTCGTCGTGGCTGGTATAGAGGTACACCGTGTCGTTGTAGACCATTGGGGCCGGATCGGCGGTGAAGTACGTCTGCAAGATCGGGTTGTCCGCAAAGCACACGCCGGCCGCAAGCAGCGCCATCGACATCGCCGATAGCGACGAGACAATCGCGACTTTTCTTCGCGTCATCGAGACCTCCAATGGGCGGCTAGCTGCGGTACCGGTGCCGAAGACATCACGCCACGCAGTGGAGTCGGCGTCTGGATTCCATCACGTTGCCTCACCGGAAGGGTGGTGTGGGATGATGACCTCCACAGACCGTTCGATCTCGATTGCCGAGACGGAATTCAGGCGGTTCCGCCACTGCGGATCATAACGACCTTTGCCCCAACGGTTGGCTACCCCGTTGGGGCGAGGTCGGGCTATCAAGCATCCGGAACCTCAAGAGTCCAAATTCCAAAGAGAGGAAGGCATGACATCAAGCCGCTTCTTGCATAGAACGGTCGCTGTGCTCGCGATTGCGGGCGCTGCTTGTTCGTCTGGCACGCCCGGAAGCTCCCAGGGAGCCGGAGGATCGGGAGTCGGAGGCAAGCTCGGCGGGATAACGGGGAGCGGTGGATCGGTCGAGTCGGGCGGCGTCATCGGAAGCGGCGGTGCGACCAGCTCGGGCGGCCAACCGGCAACCAGCGGAAGCGGCGGTGCGACCAGCCCTGGTGGGCAACCGGGAACCGGTGGTGCGAGCGGCGGTCGCACTGGCTCGGGCGGCAGCAGCGCCGACGCCGGCGTGACCAGCTCGGGCGGCCGACCGGGAACCGGCGGCACCAGTGCTGCCGGCGGTCGCAGTGGTTCGGGCGGTAGCAGCGCCGACGCTGCAGTCACCGCCTCGGGCGGCCAACCGGGGAGCGGCGGTCGCAGCGGCTCGGGCGGCGCCAGTGGCGTCGGCGGGGCTACCGGCGCGGGCGGAAGTGGCACCGACGGCGCTGTCATCAACCCAACCGCCTGCAGCACTGGCACCGCGCAGAGCGGGGACGTGACGGTAAGCCTATCCAGCCTGCAGCAGAAGATCACTGGCTTCGGAGTGTCCTCCGCCTGGGCAGGGAGCTACAGAAATGCGTCGGATGCTGATTATCTGTGGTCCACCACGAAGGGGGCCGGCTTGACGTTGCTCCGGATCCGATACGGCGATGGGCTCACGATTGCCAAATCGGCCGCTGCGGCTGGTGCCACGGTGTGGATGACTCCTTGGGGGACGGGGACCAACGGTGCGACAGGCGGCAGCTTCACCACTACCCAAAGCAACCCCAACGGCTGCACCGGTAGCATGCCCGTGCTCAGCGACGCACAAGGCTTGGCGAGCGCTCTCGTGACTTGGGTGAACAACGCGAAGACCCAGGGTGTACCGATCTACGCTGTGTCCGCCGAGAACGAGCCTGACAGCTGCGGTATCAACAGTACGACCTCCTACTCGGCTGCGCAATTGGCCACATGGATCGACGTGCTCGGCCCTGCCTTGGCTGCCATCAATGTTAAGCTCATGGCGCCCGAGACCATGAATGCCTGCGGATTTACCACCTACTTCAACGCTATCAAGGCCGACACGGCCGCCTGGAACGCCGTCAACATCTTCGCCAGCCACGAGTATGGGTGTGGTACGCTGCCTACCGAAACGTCGATTGCGGCAGCGGGCAAGGAATACTGGGAGACCGAGGTCGACACGGGAACCGGGTCGGGCGATTCGAGCGGCGATGGTATCGCCAGCGCGCTGAAGATGGCCACGACGATTCACAACGACCTCACCAAAGCCAACCTCAACGCGTGGCACCTGTGGTGGCTGTACAACGCCAGCGGTAATGGCGGTTGTCTCTACGACACGACCAACAACGTGTGGACCAAGCGACTGTGGGTCCTCGGCAACTACGCGCGCTTCGTGCGGCCTGGCTACGTGCGGGTCTCCACCTCCGGAACCGTACCGTCGGGAGTCTACGTGACCGCCTACCAGAACCCGGCGGATGGAACCGTGGCCGTGGTGGCCATCAACACCAACAGCTCCACCACCCCGCTCTCGCTCTTCGTTTCCGGCGCCGTCCCCTGCAGCATCACGCCCTGGGTGACGTCGGCCGCCGACAGCCTCGCTTCCAAGAGCGCCATCACGGTCAGCAACGCTCGTTTCAGTGCAACCCTTGACGCCCAGAGCGTCACGAGCTTCGTGGGCAAGCCGTAAAGAGGCGGGCTCGGATGGGAAAGATTAGCGCGTGAGGAGCTCGCTCGGAACCCGCACGCCTTACCTTTGATACAGAGCCTGGACCTCCGCTGGGCTCAACGCCCGGCCGTAGATCCTGACATCATCGATGTCTGCCTGTATCTGATCGTCAACGCTGCTATTCTGCTGAGGAGCGCGAGCGCCGATCGCCCACGTCGCGTCGACGTTCGCTTGCGGCGCCGTCGCATCAGTGGTGGTCGCTGCCAGCGTACCGTTGCGGTAAAGCTGATACGTGGTGCCGTCGAAGACACCGCAAAGATGAACCCACGTTCCGACGTCCGCGGTTGGAATGTCGGCGACGGCTTGGTGGTTGATCGAATCCCACGTCGTGAAAACGTACGTGCCAGAGTCCACGCGCAGGGCAAAGTCGTAGCTCGGGCCGAAACGATACCCGTGCGCCAAGATGTTGCCGCGGGAATCAATTCTGCCGGGACGCAGCCAAGCTGCCACGCTGATCGGCCCACCGACATTCAAGTAAGGGGGATTGCCGATCTCAATCCACTGATCCTGTCCATTGAATGAAAGAC
>CAZBIU010000313.1:0-8114 GCA_964491625.1 uncultured Myxococcales bacterium | reverse complement strand
CCCAATCCCAAGACGGATAGAGATCGAAAAGCGGCCGGTGGGTGAAGACGACGATGGGGGCGTCCTTACCGACCTTCTTCAAATCGCCAGCCAACCAGTCGCGTTGCGCGTCGCCCACAGCGCCTTTTGCATCGGAGACATTGTCGACGGTGACAAAGTGAATTCCCTTGTGATCGAAGGCGTAGTTGGGGGCACCGAAGTGTTCCTTGTAAGCCTCGCTCGCATCGAGAGCAGCATCGTGCTCTCCCGGCATGAATCGCAAATCCTTGACCCGCAGGTCCGATACGATTTTGCGAAACTCGGCCATGCGCGTGTTGCGCACATCTTTGCTCTCGGTGGTGTGGGTCAGATCGCCCGTGAACACGATGAAATCTGGCTGAAGGTCCACAGCGTTGATGGTCGCAACCGCTTGCTTGAGGGTCTTGTCCGCCTGCGGATTGGGTGGCCCCTGAAAGCCCCAGTGCGTATCCGAGAGTTGCAGGAAGAAGAAGTCTCTCTTGTTCCCGGATGGCAGGCCGCCACCTTTGCGCTTACCCGATTCACCCGCGCCCGCTAGGCCCGACGCAAACACGACCCCGCCCACGCCCATGAGTTTGAGAAGTTGTCTTCGGCTGTGTTGAATTGGCATTTCGTGCCTCCTGTAGTAGGAACGAAGGACGCGGCCAATTGGTTCCATCGAAATTTGGATCTCTTCACTCGATGTCGGTCGAGCGCGAAACGTCCTTGTACTGCTCGAGACCCTGAAGGATGGACCGAGACTTGGCCTCCATGCTTTCGACAGCATCCGATCCGAGGGCCAGGCGACGGGGCGGATTTGGGTCGTGGGCGATCTGATAGATCACTCGGGCCGCGAGCGCGGGATCACCGCGCTGCTGCCCGTTGATCCCTTCGAGCATGCGCTCGCGGGCCCCTACGGTCGGCGCATACGCATCGATTCGCGTCCCAGCGTGTGCCATCGATCGACCTGCCCACTCGGTCCGGAACGAACCTGGTTCGACCGCCGTTACGTGGATGCCGAGCGGTGCCACCTCCGCGGCGAGCGCCTCGGTCAGCGCCTCGACCGCGTGCTTCGTCGCGGCGTATGCGCCCAAGCCCGGCGCAGCGGAAAAACCTGAAATTCCCGACGAGATATTGATGATGTGCCCGCCTCGCTGCGCGCGCATCGCAGGGAGTGAGGTACGGATGACCGACCATAAGCCGAAGACGTTCGCATCGAACTGCTTGCGGACCTCGTCATCCGAGAGCTCTTCGATCGCTCCAACCACGGCATAACCCGCGTTGTTCACCAGCACGTCGAGTCGACCCGCCCAGCGCACGCCTTCGCTCACGCCCGTGCTCACGGATGCAAGGTCGGTCACATCGAGCGCGAGCGGAAGCGCGCGCCCCGCGTGCCGATGCGCCAGCTCCTCGACGGATTCGCGCTTGCGCGCGGTGACGACTGCGCGGTCGCCATTCGCAAGGACGTGCCCTGCGATCGCTTCGCCCAACCCCGACGAGCAACCGGTGATGAACCACGTCTTCGCTGTCATCGCGCTCGGGTCCTCTTCGTCCTCATGAGTTTGCTGAATGGGTCATTCATGTAAGCCTCTCTGCTGGGAAACGACGATCTGTCTGTTCTGTAGGAACGAAGGACGCGGCCGATTGGTTCAATGGAGCTCACGCATCAATTAGGACGAATAGACCCATGGATTGGTTCCCTGGTTTGGAGGCTATTTCGCATGCTCGCGGGCCTGCACGATGCCCTGCATCCACAACATCAGGGCCGCCTTGGTCTCGGGTGTCAGCTTGGCCTCTTGGTGCAGCCGAAGATACCGTGACGGGGGCATCGCATCCTCTTCGATTTCGCCCTGCGCGT
Organism: uncultured Myxococcales bacterium; assembly: GCA_964491625.1. Taxonomy (GTDB): domain Bacteria; phylum Myxococcota_A; class Polyangia; order Fen-1088; family Fen-1088; genus Fen-1118. The sequence goes on along the minus strand of CAZBIU010000313.1, from coordinate 6,259 downwards.
CGGCCAGCATCTCGGCCTGCCTGACGGGGCCAAGCCGATCCCAATCGGAAAAGTTGAGAATCTTGCGCGCCCGGTGCACGTCGCGCGCCACCAGCCAAGAGATGGGCGCCAAGTGGCTGTACCAAGGCCAGACCGTCTGGTTGGAGTGGCAGTCGTAGCAGCTTGCCCGCAAGACCCGGCCAACCGTTGAGGGAAGCGGTGGAGATGACGCCACGGTCGGGTTGTCCAACTCAACCGGAACGAGCTGTGCACCCACAAGGCATGCAAACCCAATCAAGGCTGCCACGCGAAGCTTTCTTAGCATGACTTGCAAACGGTCAAGCCCGCCGATTCGTTCCATCGATTTCCAAAATCGCGGTCGTGCTTGTGGACGATCAAGAGTGTCTCGGGCTACGACAGCAACATGGGCGCCATCAGGCAGATGTTCCCGCTGGAAAGAGTGGTAAATTTGATCCTCGTGAGCGACACCTCGCCCAAGGCAAACGCCAGATACTTCGAGCTCTTGCGCCAAGCAGGGCCCGAGAAGCGGCTCGCCATCGATACCTTCGGACCACATGTCGGCAATTTCGCGCTTTTAACGTTCTCTTAATCTGGCGGACGAATCTTACCTACAGCCTCGAAAGAGACTGGAACAAGGAGATTCATCATGACCACTAAAGTAAGGACATTGCTTTCAGTCGTAGTTGTCGGCGTTGTTAGCACCTTGGCGGCTTCGGCCTTGGCCGACGACGTCTGCAGCGGCGTGCCTGCCAAAGAGCGCAACCTGGGGCTGCTTGCCTTGCGTGATAACATCGTCAGTGTCACGCCGCTCAACGAGCTCCGTTCCGCCGGAAAGGCGAAGTACAGCCAAACGGTCGGCGTCAGCATCAAGCTGCGCGCGACCCCAGAAATCTCCGTACCTTGGCTTGAACGCGTGAACGGCTGCCACGTCGCCATGGCGGGCTCGGGGCGTCTGGCGGGTAACGAGGTCACGGCGGATCCGTTCATCCTTCCAGGTACGACGGTTCGTGTATCGGAAAGCTACGCGGGATACGTGCTGACCCTCAGCGCGACCAACCTCTCCGAGGTGCAAGAGATTATGCAGCGGTCCTACGCGATGATCTCCACACCGGGCAGTTTGAAGATGGCTTCGCTCGAAGCACGCTAGGGCCAAGGCACCTGTCTGCTGCCACTGGGATCGGGGGGCGCATGGAATATGCGCCCCCACCCCTTGAAGGAGACCGATGATCCAGAACATTCTAGTTTGCATCGATGGTTCAACGAGTAGCGAAGAGACGACCCTGACCGCTATCAAGATTGCGCGTGAACGGAATGCGACACTCGTCGGGATGGCCATCGGCCATGAGCCTGGCCCCCAACCCGCAGCGCACTCCGGCATCCGCGGTTCGAGCATCGAACGTCGGTGGACCAACTTGCGGCCTGGCGATGAGCACGCCTACGCAGCCATGTTGCTGGCAACTTTTGTCCGCCGCTGCCGATCGGCTCGAGTACCGGTAAGCGTCCTGGAAATCACGCCTCGATCGCCTGAGGAAGTCATTGCCGAGATTGAACGCCATGACCTCACCCTGATCGGTCACGAGGCGACCTTCCAATTCGAAAGCAAGGGCAGTCATCGAACCGCGCGCGAGAAGATCCTTCGCCGCATTCGTCGCCCGGTCGTCCTTGTTCCCGATAATGCCACCGGCGTGTCCGACCCGCTTGGCCCAACGGTTCTGGTCGCCTACGATGGCGGCCCTGCCGCCGCGCGGGCTCTGGCGAGCTTTGTGGCCAGCGGCCTCGGAGAGTCGCGAGAAGTCCACATTGCTACCGTGGGCGACGACGGTGAAAAGGCCATGGAGACCGCCATGCACGCGGCCGAGAAGCTGCGCGCCTCGGGCATCAAGGCAACTCCCCACGGTATCGTATCGGTATTGCCTGACAGTGACGCCCTGGTCGAGTTCGGAGCCAAGCTTGGCGCGGGCTTGGTCGTGATGGGTGCCTTTGCTCGTTCTCGCATCAAGGAGATGTTTTCAGGATCTTTGACCCGCGCTCTGGTAGCTGGCAGCGCGAGCCCGATCTATCTCCAACCCTAGCGAGCCCCACGCGGCGGACAACAACGCCACCAGCGACTCGACACCAAACCAGCGGCGGCCGATGCATCAGGCGGGGACACACCGACCCCACCCACACCGGCCACCGACACCAAGAGCAAGTAATCCCGGCCTTCAAGGGCCGAAAAGCCTGGAAACCTCCCCCTTGGACTTCCCAGGGGGAAGTGACCACTCTGGAAATGGCCGATAAGTGGACCAGGTCGCCTCTCCGAGATTGTCTCCGCTAGGTTGCCCTCTTTGCCACAATCCAGTCGACAATTTCCTGAACCTGCAGCATTCCGTCATATCGAAGTTGGTCTATTCCCATTTCCTCATCTGCCATTGCTGCTCGAACGAAGTTGACCTTGTTTGCAGGACCCCAGAGTGAGTGGTTCTTGGCGTGTGACCGACCAGCCTCTTGAAGTCCACGTTTGATGAGATGCTGGTTCACTGCCTCAAAATAGTGTTCCCATCTGCCGACTGACAGTCCATCGAGAAGCGACGCCTCTTCAGCGGTGAACTTTCCCACCGCTGCAACAGCTCTCGCAATCACAGGCTCGGGCAGGTAGTTCTCTACTTCTCGTCCCTTCGTGAATTCGAACCTGGCAGCACCAGGGCGATCCTTATTGATGCGCATGATCTGTTGCTCGCATCGTCGGGCCGATGGCTTAAGCGCGGTCAATGGAATTCCAATCGGCTCCTCGGTTAGGTCGGAATCGACAACTACAATCGGGTTTCGGCAAAGGGCAAGCAAATCGAATCCGACTAGATTACCAATCTCATCGGCGACTTCAATATGAGCAATGTTCGCGCCTCCATACAGCATGATCGTGTAGTCAAAACCCTCGATCAAGTGGTGTTTCTTGCCGGCCTCGCTGAGGCATGATCGCCAAAAGTATAGCTCCGATGGTCCCTCGACCCAGATGACGACATTGCTCGTGAACAAGGTTGTGGATGGGGTAATGCCCAAGGCCTCCGCCATCTCGAAAGCTTCTCTTCGCGTCTTCGCAGGAGAAATGTCGAAAGTTATCTTCGCGTTGCGTGGCTTCGTGCGATTCTCGACTACGGAATCCAACCTGTATACTTCCACGCTCTCAACCATCGGAGGTGCCAATTCTGGGGCGTGCGTTGCTATGACGTACTGCCGTGTGTCGGTGAGGGCGAGTTCGAGAAGCTTGAACCTCCTTGTCGAATGTAGGCCGTTTTCAGGCTCATCCCAAAACAACATTGCGCGTTTTGATGCCTGAAAGACCAGTGAATAGAAGTATAGACACACCTGAGTCCCTGAAGAGACGAGGAGATGATCGACACCGTCGACCGTCAAATGCTTTCCCTTGTCGTCTTCGGATGCGACAACATCTTGTTGAAGAAGAAGAGATAGATCCTGTCGTATTCGGTCATACTCATCCTGGTCGTTGCCCTTCTTGCTTCTTACGGCGGCAGTGAGAAGCTCCTCAATTGATTTCGACGGGTTCGCTCGAGCGGGGATTACTGGCAACTGGTCAGGACAGAAGCGCCTGAGGTAGTTCGTAAGATCCGTTCGGCTGGTAATCGAGAGAGAATTGTCGCCGCTCGTAACGTAGCGAAGCAGGGCTATCTTAGATTCTTCGAAGCGCGCACTAACTTCTACCAATTGTTTCTTTGCAGTCTCCAATTGTTGTTGCGCCTGTTGAAGTTGCGGTTGCAACTGGGACCTACCTGAATTCACCTGCTGGGTGAGCGATTGTACATTGGTTTCCTGCAACTGTATGAGCTGTTGGGTCTTCTGGATCTCCGCTTGAAGCTTCGGAGTTTCTGGGTTCGAGGTATACTCGGATTCCGTTGGTTGTAGGGCAATCTCCCGATCATCCATTTTGATCCGACAGAGCCGGTACGACCACTTCGCGTGGCTCTGGTACTCCAGTTCCACATTGCCTGCCTCGCCGCCACCTAGCGTTGGAAGCCCACCATCGCCAGGAGTCGGTACGAAAGTAATCGTCGCTGAGGAGAATTCTAGCCAGGGATTCTTTTCCTTTGCGGTTGGATCAAAAGTCGCTTGACGGCAAAGGTCGACCGCTGTAGCGAGTGCGTTCAGGACAGTTGTCTTTCCTGACGAATTTGGGCCGACCAGAGCTGTCACCTTGCCTAGGGCTAGGTCCAGCGTTTGCGGGATTCCGGGAAGACCTACGATGGTGATTCTACTTATTCGCGGCATGGCTTTGGGAGGGAGAGAGACACCGCGAGGCCGGCGCAGCCGCCGGCGATGGTGCCGGTGAACAGTGCCATAGAAGCGGCCCCCACCAGCAACGCCACGCTCGCGCCCAGCAGCAGGTGGGTTTGGACGACCATTCAGCAGGGGTTGCTAGTCTTGGAACCTGGGAGGGCACCATTCGCCTGGACATCCTACACCAGCATTCCTCCAGGTCCAATCCGATGGGCGAGGACTTCGATTACAGAAAGGCGTTTGGCAGCCTCGACTTCCCGGCGCCGAAGAAGGATCTCGCGGCGCTCATGACGGACTCGCAGGACTTTTGGCCGGCCGACTTCGGTCACTACGGGGGCCTGTTCATTCGCATGGCGTGGCACAGCGCCGGCACCTACCGGACCGGGGACGGGCGTGGTGGCGGCGGCAGGGGCCAACAGCGCTTCTCGCCGCTTTGCGCTTGGCCGGACGAATGTCAACACCTGGACAAGGCGCGACGGGAACCGATTCTCCAGCGACTGATAGGTGACGACCAACCGACCGTTGGGCGCGAGCCTGGGCCTAACTTGCCGTTTGGGCTACGCGGCGAAACGCACGATCTCGACTTCGGCGCCCGAGCGCACTGCCAAGTCAGCCACGGCGTAGACCTTCTGTGCAACCTCTTCGGAAAGATGATACTCCTCGCAGTTGTCGCAGATGCCGGCTGGGACGCCCTTGAGGATAATCGTGGATTCTCCGCGTTGGATCGCGATCGTGGTGTGTCCGGGCGCGATTTCACCGTGTTTGCAAATTGGGCAAGTCATCAAGGCTTCCTCCTTCTGAAGTCGCGTTCCCACTTTTCCGGGTCGGGCTCGTACACCGTTATTACGTAGCACTGTTCGGTCCCGGCGTCATGTCCGACCACGACATGCAGGACCCGACCGTCGACGGTCCCCAGCAGAAGGGCGCTTGGGTACGGCTTGTCATCTGGGTATTCCGCGATCGTTTCGCCGTGATCGACGACCGCCCGCACCTCGGCTGGTGCTATGGCCCTGGCGAACATCCGGGCGAATGCATGGCCGGTGAAGATGAGGTCGCCGCAATTCACGTTGGCCATGATAGCGAGGGCATCTTTTCGCGCAAGACCTTGTCCTGCCGCCTCAACCGCTGCCCGCGCCGCAAGAGCCGGAACACCATCATCGGGAAAATGCCCACGGCGATCCCAACTCCCACGCCCACGATGCCGTGAACGCCGACCCAGCCGCCGCCGACGGCGTCGGTGAACAGGGCCGTGGAAGTGGCGTTCACCAGCAGCGCCACGTCCGCGCCCGGCAGCAGGATGGGAATGGACCCGGCGGCAGGGGGTGATAGTCTCAGGACCGGGAGGGCACCATGGCAACCGAAGCGAAATGTCCGATCAATCACGCCGCTGGTAGTGGTACGTCGAATCGTGACTGGTGGCCGAGCCAACTGCGCCTGGACATCCTTCACCAGCACTCCTCCAGGTCCAACCCGATGGGCCAGGACTTCGATTACAGAAAGGCGTTTGGCAGCCTCGACTTTCCGGCGCTGAAGAAGGATCTCGCGGCGCTCATGACGGACTCGCAGGACTTTTGGCCGGCCGACTTCGGTCACTACGGGGGCCTGTTCATTCGCATGGCGTGGCACAGCGCCGGCACCTACCGGACCGGGGACGGGCGTGGTGGCGGCGGCAGGGGCCAGCAGCGCTTCTCGCCGCTTTGCGCTTGGCCGGACAATGTCAACCTGGACAAGGCGCGACGGCTGCTGTGGCCCATCAAGCAGAAATACGGGGCCAAGATTTCCTGGGCCGACCTCTTCATCCTGACCGGCAACGTCGCGCTCGAGTCGATGGGGTTTCCGACCTTCGGATTCGGTGGCGGTCGCGCCGATGTCTGGGAAGCGGATCAAGATGTGTACTGGGGCGCCGAGAAGGCCTGGCTGGAAGACAAGCGCCATTCCGGCGACCGCGACCTCGAGAATCCCCTCGCTGCCGTGCAGATGGGCCTGA
>CAZBIU010000312.1:0-8117 GCA_964491625.1 uncultured Myxococcales bacterium | reverse complement strand
TCCCTCGTCGGCGCCCGCCAGCACGAGGACGCCGGGATCCATCCTGGCGCGCAGATTGTCGGCGCTCTCACGCATGATCTTCGGGTCGGACACGCCGGCATCGTGAACCAGCAGGAAGTATTTGCCCACCTGCTCGCGCGCGGCCAGCGGGTCACGCCCGCCGCCCGACGCGATTTGCGCCTTCAGCTTGCCGATTTCCTTTTCCTGCTCGCGCAGCTCAGTGGTTTGCTTAGCCACCCGCGCAGCCACCTCAAAGGTGCCGCTGCGGAAGCTCTCCGCAGCCTCTGCCAGCTCGGCCTCAAGCCTGCGTAGGTAATCCATTGCGCCCCGACCGGTGACGGCTTCCATGCGGCGCACGCCCTGGGCCACGCCGGATTCCTCGACGATCTTCACCAGGCCGATGTCGCCCGTGCGTGCGGCGTGGGTGCCGCCGCAGAATTCCTTGGATTCACCCATGGTCAGCACGCGCACCGTATCGCCGTACTTTTCGCCGAAGAACGCGACCGCGCCCTTCTGTTTCGCCTCCGCGATGGGCAGCACTTCGGTCACCACCGGCAGGTTGCGCAGGATGTGGTCGTTGGCCAGGTCCTCCACCTGCCGACGCTCCTCGGCGGTCATCGGCGCCACGTGGGAAAAGTCGAAGCGCAGCCGGTCTGGGTTAACCAGAGAGCCCTTCTGCGCCACGTGGCCGCCCAGCACCTTGCGCAAGGCCCAGTGAAGCAGGTGCGTGGCCGAGTGGTTGCGGCGGATCTCGTCGCGGCGGCCGACGTCGACAGCAAGCTCCACACGGTCGCCGACCTTGAGCGAGCCCTGACTGACGGTTCCAAGGTGCACGGTCAGGGGCGAGAGCGGCTTCTTGGTATCGGTGACGGTGAAGCTGCCCTGCGGTCCTTTGACTGTGCCGGTGTCGCCCACCTGGCCGCCTTGTTCGCCGTAGAACGGGGTCTCGCGGCAGATCACGGCGACGGTCCCGGCGTGGCCGGCGGCGATGCTTTGTGATTCCTTGCCGTCGGCGACCAACGCCACAATCTCGCTTGCGGCCGAGGTCGATTCGTAGCCCAAGAACCTGCTTGAGCCCGCGCGGTCGAGAACGGTCTGGAAGACGGCCTCCACGGCCACTTCGCCCGAGCCCTGGAACTCGCCGCGGTTGCGCTGTTCGTCCATGGCCTTGTCGAAGCCGGCCTCGTCCACGTCGAGACCGCGGCTGGCGCCGATTACGCGGGTCAGATCCATGGGGAAGCCGAACGTGTCGTACAGCTTGAACGCCACAGTTCCGGGGATGGTCTTTCCCTTGAGCTGGGCGGTTTCCTCGTCGAGGATGCGCATACCGCGGTCGAGCGTTTCGCGGAAGCGCTTCTCTTCCAACTCGGTGACCTCCAGGATCAGCTTGCGGCGTTCCACCAACTCGGCGTAGATGTCGCCGAGCTCGTCGATCACGCGACCCGCGAGGCTGGCCAAGAACGGCTTATCGATGCCGAGCAGCCAGCCGTGGTAGATGGCGCGCCTCATGATCCGGCGCAGGACGTATTCGCGCCCGGTCTTTTCCGGAAACACGCCGTCGGCAATGAGGAACGCGGCCGAGCGCGCGTGATCCGCGATGGCGCGCATGGAGGAAGCCACGGCGCCGGGCGCATAGTCGGCGGGCACGAAGGCTTTGCCGGTCAGCTTCTCCACCTCGCCGATCAGCGGACGCAAGAGGTCGGTCTCGTAGTTCGAGCGGAGGCCCCCGACGACGGCGCACAGTCGTTCGAGGCCCATGCCGGTGTCGACCGAGGGCTTGGGCAAAGGCTTGCGCGTGCGATCCGGGAATTGCTCAAACTGCATGAAGACCAGGTTCCAGATCTCGATCCAGCGATCGCAGTCGCAGGCCGGGCCTTGGCAGGCGTTGCCGGCGGTCACTTCGGCGCACGGGATGTCGTCGCCCTGGTGGAAGTGGATCTCGCTGCACGGGCCGCACGGGACCACGTCGCCCATGGCCCAGAAGTTGTCCCTGTCTCCCAAACCCACCACGCGGGAATCGTCGACGCCGGCAACCTTCTTCCAAAGTTGGCGGGCTTCGTCGTCGGTGTGATGGACGGTGTAGACTAGGCGCTTGGGGTCGATGGCCAGGCTCTTGGTCAGAAGCTCGTAGGCGAATGCGATGGCGTCAGGCTTGAAGTAGTCGCCGAACGAAAAGTTGCCCAGCATCTCGAAGAAGGTGTGGTGGCGCGCGGTACGGCCGACGTTTTCCAGGTCATTGTGCTTGCCGCCCGCGCGCACGCACTTCTGCGAGCTGGTGGCGCGTAAAACGGCGCGCGTGGTCTTGCCGGTGAACACGTCCTTGAACTGGTTCATGCCAGCGTTGGCGAACATCAAGGTCGGATCGTTGGCCGGCACCAGCGACGAGCTAGCCACTTCCTGGTGGCCTTTGCCGACGAAATAGTCGAGGAACGCGCGACGGATTTTCTTGGAGGAACGGTCTGACATGGGGTGCGGAGATTAGCACCTCGGAAAGGTGGACGTGCGGCAAAGCGGCGTCCGGTTTTCGCCGTTTTGTCGAGCGGCGGGCCGGTATCGTCGCGGCGGTGCAGTTACCAGGAACTCGATAAGGCGGCCGGGCGAAGGCCGCTCGGCCCACGCCCGGTCGTCGGAAACATCGTCAACCGCGGCGCTGGCCGAAACCGCCGTCGCCTGCCCCCGGAGGCGTGAAGCCACCGTCGCCTGCCCCTGGGGGCGTAAAGCCACCGTCGCCTCGGCCCGTGAAGCCGCCGTCGCCCGCCCCTGGAGGCGTGAACCCGCCGTCGCCCGCCCCTGGAGGCGTGAACCCGCCGTCGCCCCGGCCCGTGAAGCCGCCGTCGCCCGCCCCTGGAGGCGTGAACCCGCCATCGCCTCTGCCCGGAGGCGTGAAGCCGCCATCAATTGCCCCTGGAGGCGTGAAGCCGCCGTCGCCTGCCCCTGGAGGCGTGAAACCGCCGTCGCCCGGGACTGGAGGCATCGCCGCATCGTCTCTGCCAGGGCCGGGGCCGCCACCTGCGCCGCCGATCTCAGTTGATCCGCCGGCCCCCGTGCGACCGGCCTGACCTGTTTGTGGTCCGGTGGTCCCACCGGTTCCGGGCACACCGCCGCCGCCACCGCTGGATCCTCCAGTCCCGACGTTCCCCGCTGTGCTGCTCCGGCCCCCGGTTCCCGGCTGGCCACCAGGGCTTTGGCTTCCGCCATTGGCTTGGCTGCTCGCTGAGCTACCGCCGGTGCTCTGGGCACCTCCCGTAGCCTTCGCGCCGCCCGAGCCAGAGCTTTCTCCGTTGCCTTGACTGCCGCCGGTCCCGGTATTGAGTCCCGAGTCCGACGAGCAGGCGGCGATTCCCATGGTCAGGAATACCAGTCCCGTTGCCATGGCCGAAACGATGTTGGTCTTCATTGATCCTCTCCCGCGTATTGGTTGCAATGGGTAGACTCGCTGTCTCGACTACGGACACCACGCGGTCGCGATTGATTGCGAGCCGAATTCAAAAAGGCCTACGAAATTAGCTCGGACCCGGCGCTGCTCTTCAACATGGCGCTCTCCTACCACAAGGGCGGCTTTGCAAAGCTGGCGCTCTGGTCGTACCAGCAATACCTCATCAAGGTCCCGCAGAGTCCGCAGCGGGCAGTGGTGGAGGATCGCATCCGCGAGCTCAAGGTCGAAGTCGGCGAGCAATGAACGCAGTCGCGCCTGCCTGCGCGGCGCAGACTCCTGCTAGGATGCCCCGATGCTGTCGCAAATTCAGCGCACCATTCGCGAACACGCGCTCGTCGAGCGCGGCGACCGCGTATTGGTGGCGTTGTCGGGTGGTCCCGACTCGACCGCTCTCTTGCATGGCCTTCTGACCCTGGCCAAGCGGCTCGGAATCTCCGTGCAAGCGGCGTGCGTCGACCACGGCTTGCGAGCCGAATCCGCGGACGAAGCCCGAGGCGTCGAGGAGCGCTGCCGCGCACTCGACATCCCGTGCGCCGTGCTCAGGGTCGACGTGAGCTCGGCCCGGCGCTCCCACGTGTCGGTCCAGGATGCTGCGCGCACCGTACGCTTGGCGGCGCTGGCGGAGGCGGCGTTGAGCGTCGGTTGCAACAAGGTCGCGCTTGGACACACCGCAGACGACCAGGCCGAGACGGTGTTGTTCCGAATCCTGCGCGGCACCGGAATCGTCGGCCTGGCTGGCATTCCGTACCGGCGCGAGTTGTTCGTGCGGCCACTGCTCGATGTGCGCCGGACCGAGCTTTTGGCGTTTCTCGCCAAGCGGAAGATTGCTTTCCTCACCGATCCGTCGAACGCGAACCGTCGCTACGCCCGGTCACGCATTCGCCACGACGTCCTACCGATGCTCGCGCGCGAGAATCCCCGCGTGGTCGATGCGCTGTTGGCGCTGTCACGACAGGCACAGGGCAGGGGACCGCGGAGCTGGCGGGACAAGCTACCCGGTTCTGCGCACCTACCTGGGCGCGCGGCTGAAACCGTCGAGCGGCTGGTTCGCGAAGGTCGGGGTACGCGCCAGGTCGCCGCAAAGGATGGCGAGGTCGTCGTCAGCTACGGCCACGTGCACTGGCAGCCCAAGGTGAGCGTCACGCGCGCGTCGATCGCTCCGGGAGCGGTGAAATCGATCACCCCGGCGGGCGGCCGATTTCGGATCTTTGACCCACCGGCTCCTGAAATCGAGGTTCTGCAGCTGCGGCCTGTCCCTTGGCCCGACGGAAATCGAGCCTGCTTTGACGTCGCCGAGCTGCGCTGGCCGTTGTGCCTGCGGCCGTGGCAGCCGGGCGATCGAATGGCGCCCCGGTTGGGTCGCGGCACTCGTAAGCTCTCGGATTTGCTTATCGACGCCAAGATTCCGAGGCGTGATCGACGGACCTTGCCGGTGCTTTGCGATGGAGCAGGGACCATCTTGTTCGTCCCCGGACTGCGTCCGTCAGAGGCGGGGCGTCCCGATCAACGCACTCGGGAATGGATCGAGGTGCGCGTGGCGCGTTGACGACACCCCATTTGGTGTCAATATCTGAGGTACAACCATTCGATAAGGACGCCGGTGCGCAACAGTCACAAAACCATCCTTGTCTGGGTGATGATGATCTTCGCCTTCATCGTCGTCTGGCAGCTCATCAACCCGCGGCAAGTCGAGCAGCAGCTCAACTTCTCCGCCTTCATCCAAAAGGTGGACAAGACGCCGGAAGAGTTCAAGCCCGCGCCGCCGCTCGAGATCCGCATGAACGGCAACCACGCCGAGTTTCGCGGGGTCCTCAAGAAGAACGACGAAGCCTTCGTGACCACGGGTTTCATCGGCGAGCAGGTCCTGGAGAAGCTCAGCAAAGCCGGCATCGCCTACAAGATCGTGCGCGAAAGCGAGGGCGGCTTCTGGCAGCAGATCCTGATTACCTGGCTGCCGATTCTGGTGGTCGCCGTGGTGTTCCTGCTCTTCATGCGGCAAATCCAGGTGGGCGGCGGCAAGGCCATGAGCTTTGGCAAGTCCAAGGCCAAGCTTCTGTCTGAGAATCAGAAGAAGGTGACCTTTGCCGACGTGGCTGGTATCGAGGAAGCGAAGGACGAGGTCGAGGAGATTATCGCCTTCCTCAAGGATCCAAAGAAGTTCACCCGCTTGGGCGGCCGGATTCCCAAGGGCGTCTTGATGATGGGACCGCCCGGAACCGGCAAGACCCTGCTCGCGCGCGCCATCGCCGGCGAGGCTGGGGTTCCGTTCTACTCGATTTCCGGATCCGACTTCGTCGAGATGTTCGTGGGCGTCGGCGCCAGCCGGGTGCGCGATCTGTTCGAGCAGGGCAAGAAGAACGCACCTTGCATCATCTTCATCGACGAGATCGATGCCGTGGGACGCCACCGTGGGGCGGGCCTTGGCGGCGGCCACGACGAACGCGAGCAGACGCTGAATCAGCTCCTGGTCGAGATGGATGGATTCGAGTCCAACGACGGCGTGATTCTCGTCGCCGCTACCAACCGCCCCGATGTCTTAGATCCGGCGCTGCTGCGCCCCGGCCGCTTTGACCGTCGCATCGTGGTACCCCAGCCGGACGTGAAGGGACGGGCTGGCATCCTCAAGGTTCACACCAAGAAGACGCCCATGTCGCCCAACGTCGACCTCGACCTGATTGCGCGTGGTACGCCGGGCTTCTCCGGGGCTGACCTGGAAAACCTGGTCAACGAGGCCGCCCTCCTGGCCGCACGCACTGACAAGGATCAGCTCGACCGACACGATTTTGAGCAGGCCAAGGACAAGGTCCTGATGGGGCCCGAGCGGCGCTCGCTCATCATCAGCGAGAAGGACAAGCGGGTCACAGCGTTCCATGAGGGCGGCCACGCCCTGGTCGGCAAGATGATGAAGGGATCGGATCCGATCCACAAGGTCACCATCATTCCGCGCGGTCGTGCGCTGGGCCTCACCCAGCAGTTGCCGGTGGAAGATCGCCTGAATGTGTCGAAGGATCTGGCCAACGATCAAATCGCCGTCGCCATGGGCGGGCGCGTGGCCGAGGAGATCATCTTCGGCCAGATCACCACCGGCGCTTCCAATGACATTCACACCGCGACCGAGCTCGCGCGCAAGATGGTCTGTGAATGGGGCATGTCGGACAAGCTGGGGCCGCTTCACTTCGGCCGCAACGACGAGATGGTCTTTTTGGGGCGCGATTTCGCCGAGCACAAGGAATACAGTGAGCAGACCGCGCTCGAGATCGACGGGGAAATCCGACGCATCGTCACCGAGAACTACGAGCGTGCGAAGCAGGTCGTGTCCGGGAATGTGGACAAGCTGAAGCTGATCGCCGAGGCACTCCTGGAGCGGGAGACGCTGGATGGCGCCGAGATCGATGTGTTGCTCTCGGGCGGCAAGCTCGAAGCGACGCCGGCGCTGGCGACTAACCCGAGTCTGACCAAGAGCTCCGAGCAGCCTCGTGTGCAGCAGACAGCGAATTCTGGGGCGCCGGGCAAGTTCCCGATCCCGTCGCCCACGCCGGAAAAGGCGTAGCATCCCTCGGCACCATGCCGGTCCTCATCGTCGGTGTTCTCAACCTGACGCCGGACTCCTTTTCAGACGGCGGCCGATTCTCGTCGGTAGAGGGCGCCGTGAACGCCGGCGTGCAGATGGCCGAGCAGGGTGCGCATTGGATCGACGTGGGGGGCGAATCGACCCGACCGGGAGCGGTGCCGGTTCCGGAAGGCGAGGAAATCGCTCGTGTCCGTCCCGCCATCGCGGCGTTGTGCAGGCGGCTGGCCGGGCGCGCGCGAGTTTCCATCGACACCTACAAAGCCGGCACCGCGCGCGCGGCACTCGCCGCGGGGGCGACGGTGGTCAACGACGTCTCGGGCGGACTGCTTGACCCGGCCATCCTGGGCGTAGCGGCCGAGGCCGGGGCCGCCATCGTGCTGGGCCATCTGCGCGGCCCTCCGGCCAGCATGATGACCGCCATCCATTTCGGCGATGTGGTCAGCGAGGTCGCCACCGAGCTTCAGGATCGAATTGCGGCAGCACGCCAGGCTGGATGCAGGGACATCTGGGCGGATCCCGGAATCGGTTTCGGCAAGACGTCCGAGCACAATCTTCGCCTGCTGCACGACCTGGCCGACCTGCGCTCTGCGCTTGGCGTACCCGTCATGCTCGGGGTCTCGCGCAAGCGCTTCATCGGCGACTTGACCGGACAGCCCACTCAGATGCGGGTTTTCGGCACGGCCGCCGCAGTCACCGCCGCTATCTTGGGCGGCGCCGATGCGGTCAGGGTCCACGACGTGAAAGAGATGCGCGATGTGGTTTGTGTGGCCGAGGCCATCGCGAAGGTTCGCCCTGGCCCGAAAAGACACTAGAATAGGTTCCACAATGGCTGACAGTGCCCCCAAGCGTAGACTATTCGGCACCGACGGTATCCGAGGTGTCGCCAACCAGTATCCTATGACCGCCGAGGTCGCTCTGGCCTTGGGCCGGTCGGTGGCCGAGCATTTCCGCCAACGCGGGCGGCGCTGTCGAATCGTGATCGGGAAGGACACCCGACTTTCCGGATACATGTTCGAAAGCGCCCTGGAAGCCGGGATTGTCTCGGCAGGCGCGGATGTCATGCTGGTGGGGCCGCTGCCCACGCCCGCCATCGCCTTCATTACCTCCAGC
>CAZBIU010000311.1:0-8160 GCA_964491625.1 uncultured Myxococcales bacterium | reverse complement strand
GGCCGCCGCGGCGGTGTCCGGCCTAACGTCCGATGAGTTCGCCTCACTCACGACCACGCAGTTCAAGGGTCTGTCAGCCACCGGCATCCCGGGACTTTCGCCGACGCAGGTCGCGGGACTGGCGACATCACAGCTCGCCATGCTGACTACCACGGAGATACGGGGGCTGACCTCGACCCAGGTCGGCGCCTTGAGCACCACACAGCTCGGCTCACTGTCCACACTTCAGATGGCCGCATTGTCGGCGACGGGCCTGGCTGGCCTCACTTCCCAGCAGATTGCCGCAATGACCTCCACACAGCAAGCCGCTCTGACCGCCACGGAGATGGGTTCCCTGACAATCACGACCATCGGGTTCCTCTCGACTTCGCAAATCGCCGCTCTCTCCGTTGACCAGATCTCGGGACTCGACCGAATGCAGCTGCGGGCCCTCAGCATTACCCAACTCGTGGCCCTGACGACCACCCAGATCTCTGCGCTCGACGAGGTTCAGGTCTCAAGCTTGACCGCCACACAGTACCAGTCATTGGCCGAGACGCAGGTCGGTGCACTGGCCGAGTGGCAGGTTGCCGCCCTGACGGCGACGCAACTTGGGGTTCTTACCGAGACGCAGGTCGGGTGGCTTGACGAAACCCAACTGAGTGAGCTGTCGACGACCACGATTGCCGGGCTCTCCGCGACAACGGTGGCCTACTTCACTGCCAGCCAGATTGAGGCTCTCAACGCCACCCAAATCGACGCGTTCACCGAGACCCAGCTTGCCGGGATGACGCCTGACCAAATCGCCGCTCTTGAAGATGCGATGGTATAGAAAGGAACATGAATGGCCCCAGACGTCTTTACATCCGCCATTATTCAATCCTCGTCCCGCAATTTCAGCGTGACGGACCTGCTTCAAACTGTGGACGTGCTCAAGCGAACGGGTCAAACAAGCCTGGTCGAGCCCTTGTACGCGACCTGGGTTCAGTACAACCACGACCACCCGCTCCTCTATGCGGCGCTGTTCAACTACTCTGTCGTGCTTTCCGATGCCGGAAAGTTCCGTGAAGCCGCGGAGGCCCTGGAGCGAGCGATCGCCCGCAACGCGGATTTCATTCCCGCCTACATCAATCTTGGTCGAGCCTACGAGCAGCTTGGCCGCGCCGGGGTGGGTCTGGTCCAATGGGCCGGCGCATTGGGCAAGATGACGGGCGTAAACGGTCAGACGGTGGGGTACAAGACGACGCTTTTGAACCAGAGTGCGCGGGCGTTGGAGACTGCCAACCAAGATGAGGCGGCGGAGGACATCCTACAGCAGAGCCTAGAGCTTGACTGTCGGCAACGGGAGGTCATCCAACATTGGGTGGCGGTTCGACAGAGGCAGTGCAAGTGGCCGGTGATTGTGAGCTCCGAGCGGGCCAGCGCACGCGTCCGCATGGAGGGCATGTCGCCTCTCTCTGCGGCGGCCTACGCAGATGATCCGCTGATGCAGCTTGCGATGGCCTGCAACTACAATAAGCACGATGTTGGCGTGTCGAAAGAGGCCTTTACAAGCTGGCCACGCAGCCAGGATTCGCCTGGGCCGCTGCGCGTTGGCTACTTGTCGTCGGACCTTCGGGAACACGCCGTTGGCTACTTGATGACCGAGGTGTTCGGGCTGCATGATCGCGGAAAGGCCGAGGTGTTCGCTTACTATTGCGGCCCTTCGGCCAGCGATCCACTGCACGAGCACTTCAAGAGCACGGCCGACCATTGGACCGACGTAAGCACGATGAGCGATTTGGACGCGGCTCGGCGCATGGCGGCAGATGGCATCCAGATTCTTGTCGATCTCAACGGCTATACTCGCGAGGCACGGTTGAAGCTCGTGGCGCTGCGCCCGGCACCAATTATTGTCAACTGGCTGGGGTTTCCAGGGACAATGGCGAGCCCCTACCATCACTACATCATCGCGGACGATTGGATCATCCCGGAAAGCCACGCGTCCTACTATTCCGAGAAAGTTCTCCGTCTGCCGTGCTATCAGCCCAGCAATCGACATCGCGTGGTCGCACCGGCGCCGCCCTCCCGAGTGCAGGCGGGTCTCCCCGAGAGCGGGACCGTGTATTGCTGCTTCAATGGGTCGCACAAGCTGAGCCGGTTCACGCTCGATCGATGGTTGATGATTCTCGCTCGCGTGCCGGGAAGCGTCCTTTGGCTGCTGGGAGGTGATGCGGGGACCGAGCAGCGCTTGCGTGCGTATGCCGCGGAACGCGGCGTGGCCGGTGAACGGCTGGTCTTTGCCGGAAAGGTGGCCAATCCCGTGCACCTGGCTCGCTATACGCTGGCGGATCTTTTCCTGGATTCCAGCCCCTATGGCGCGCACACGACGGCGTCGGATGCGCTGTGGATGGGCGTGCCGGTTCTGACGCTAAGTGGCCGCTCCTTTGCGTCGCGGGTGTGCGGCAGCTTGGTGCGCTCCGCCGGCCTCCCCGAGTTGGTGTGCGAATCGGCCGAAGAATTTGTCGAGCGGGCGGTTGGGTTGGGAAGCGATCCGACGCTTCTGCAAAGCCTGCGTGAGAAGCTTTGCGGCAATCGTACTGCGTGCACACTGTTCGACATACCATCGCTGGTTCGACATCTCGAAGATCTGTACGCGCAGATGTGGCGGGAGCTCGAAACGGGGCAGCTGCCTCGACCGGACCTCAACAATCTGGACGTGTATCTTGAGGTCGGGTGCGAGGCGAACCACGAGGCAATTGACGTGCAGAGGATTGCGGACTACCACGGCTGGTGGACGGGGAGATTGGCAGAGCGACACCGACTACGGCCCATTGCCCACGATCAAAGACTGGTTCGGGGAACCGAGCTGTTTCCGGTGTAGATTCTAACCAGCGTCTCGTGAATCCTCCGGGGAGTTGCTGCCCACAAGCATGCCGATTCTACCGCGGTCGAGGTAAGTGCGAAAAATCATGTCCCAGAAAGGCGTGGTGAACCTCCCGTCCTGTGCGAATACTGAATCGTCTCAAATCGTCGTGATATCGAGCGGTTCTACACGGTTCGCGAACGCCGAGTTTGCAACTGAGCCGTGAATTCTGGCACTTCCGTGGCCGCGACAAAGACAGGTTTGACTGTGCCGTTGCCAGTGCAGTTTCTGGCAGCCTGGCTGGCGGTCTGGCTCGGGCGGGCTTTGCAAGAGCAAGTCGACTACCTGAGAGCGGAGAATCGTTTGCTTCGGGAGAAGCTTGGGGCACCGCACGAATGGATGCTCGGAGGACGGGAACGGACGGCTACTGGTGGACGACGGTCGTGCCGTAGACCTCGACCACGGTGTAGGGAACCGCGCTGACAGCCCCAGCCGTCGCGGTTTGGTCGTAGTTGCCACACTTGAAGTAGAAGCTCTTGGCGGCAATGGCCGCGCTGGGGATGTGCGTGTAGACCTCCTGGCCGTTGATGGTTACTATCAGCACTCCGTCCGAGAGCGCGAGGGTCGAGGTGTACGGCACGCCCAGTGCGACCGGACTGTCCAGATTCACGTACGTCCCAGCCCCAGATGCCTCCTCGTAGAGTAGCTCGAACCCGCCGAGGCTGTTGGAGTATTCCAACTCGCAAAGCGGAATGGAGTCGTCGCTGATGAAGACCTGGCCGACGGTGACGCGACCACTTGCTCCGCCGCCCACCTGCAGGACCTTTCCGGCCACCGTCAAGGCGTTGATGCCGGTGGAGCGCCAGGCAGCTTGGCCGCCTTCCGGCGTCATCTCCCGCAGCTCCGTACGGCAGTGCTGTGAGCCGGAGGTCGTAACTCCGGTCGCCGGATCCATGAACACCTGCCCGCCATCATCGGCCCGGTAGAAGTACGCGTTCGAGAATCCGGCGGCAAGCTGGCTGGGCGGTATTGTCGTTAGAGATGTCCCAGAACCAATCGGCAGCTGCAGGGACCAGATCGTGAAGTCGATGGCTGAAACCTGGCTCGCATCTTGAGCGGTGGCTCCGCCGGCCCCACTCTGGCCGCTCATGTCGGAGGATGTATCCGAGCTATCGGCGCCGCCGCTGCCAGAGCTCGCGCTACCATCATCGGGCGAGCTCGCGGTGGCGTCACCTGTACTGCCCGAGCTGTCGCTGCCCTGCATGTACGCGCCATCCGCGTTGCCCACGGACTTGCCGCTCTTGGAGCAGACGCTCAGGAGAAAGCAAAGGCAGGCGATGGACAATCGGCGGGAAAGGGTCATGCAGGGCTCGTGCGTACCGGCCCAAGAAGTATGGGCGAGGACATCAGGAATGGGAAACTTCTGCGCATACCGCTACCGGCTGGCGGTGGACGAGATAGGCGAGGAGAGGCCAATCATCAGCCCTCGTACGTCGTCGCCAAACATCTCTTGACCCCATGCAGTCATGCCCCATGATGGCAGCACCATGGCCCAAATCATCAAGCGCTACGCGAACAGGAAGCTCTACGACTCGAAGGACGCCACATCATCCGCAACGGGCTGCCTGTAGAGCCGTAGCTTCTTCACGCCGCAGCAGCACGAAACGAAAGGAAATCCCAATGCCCAAAGGTCCCATCTCCAAGTCCGAGTTGATCCAGAAGATTGCCGACCAGTTCGATGAAAAGCTCACCCGCAAGGACGTGAAGGGAATCATCGAGTCCGTGGCCACCATCGGTCACGCCGAGCTGAAGAAGAACGGTGTGTTCATCGTTCCAGGGTTGGTCCGCATGGTCGTCGTGAAGAAACCAGCGACGAAGGAACGCAAGGGCATCAACCCGTTCACCAAGGAGCCGACGGTCTTCAAGGCCAAGCCAGCTCGTAAGGTCATCAAGGGCCGTCCGGTCAAGGCTGCCAAGGACGCCGTAGCGTAGGACGCACGGAAACCTCTCAGGGCCGCACGTTCTCTAACGTTTGCGGCTCTGGGCGTCCGCCATGAGCCTCGGTGTCGGGACAGCGGAACCCTATGGACAAAGCCGAACGGAGACGAACACATCCGTACGCCGTAGCCGGGGCGATTCTGCTGGTTGGGCTCGGGATTTCGGTTGGCACCTACATCGCTGCCGATTCAGGGCCCGACGACATTCCCTGGGAACTCACGCCGCAATCCAAGAAATACACGCGCGCCCTCAAGCTCTACGGCGGGACCATGAACGAGCTGCTGGTGGACCTGAACGAATGGTTCAAGAGCCTGTGGCACGGCAAATCGCTCGCCTTCACTGTGGCGGCAATCTCGCTTGGTGTCGCCCTGGTGTATCTCTTCTTCACGACCCGGGGTCCGCTGGTGGAGTCCGAAGAAGATTCGAGTGCCTCGCCCAAGAAGCCTCCTTTCCAGTGACCTCGCTGTCAGCTGGCGACATCGTCCACACTGAGCGCCGCCTGCTGCAGCCGCCAGGTTTCACGGCGCCGCCATACCGTGAGCACGAACAGCAACGACGACACCAGGACCGCAACGATGAGTGCCACGCACGCCGGCCATCCCCCAAGGCTCCACAGAAATGCAGGCGCCGTCGACCCTACGAAACCGCCGAGG
This sequence comes from uncultured Myxococcales bacterium, assembly GCA_964491625.1. Lineage (GTDB taxonomy): Bacteria > Myxococcota_A > Polyangia > Fen-1088 > Fen-1088 > Fen-1118. The sequence goes on along the minus strand of CAZBIU010000311.1, from coordinate 2,685 downwards.
TAGTAGATGGTCACGTACCAGCCCACCGCGGAAGCGCGGCCCTTGGTGGTCACATTGCCAATGGCTCGGTTGGTGACGATTTGGCAGACGAACACGCCGGTCGAGCATAGGGCCAGCCCTCCGATCACGAACGGTAACGCGCGCACCAGCGAGAGCAGGGTCCCGGCGATGCAAAGTACCTGGGCCATTGCGAGCAGCTTCCAGCCCTGCAGTCGGTTCGACCACTTGCCCGCGAGCGGCGTCACGACGACGCCCACCAGGTACACCGCGAAAAGAGATCCGAGCGCCGACGGCCCGAGAGAGAACGGAGGGGCGGCCAGGTAGAACGTGATGTACGTGAAGGTTGCCACCAGGCCGAACAGGATCGTGAACCCCACGGAGTAGATGGTCAGAAGCGAGCGATTGCGCAGATGTCCGGCCAGGTCTCGAAGTGCGCCACGCACGTCGGCCACGCGCGAGAAGGTCTTGGCCTTGGGCAACCACGCAGAGATGAGGAGCGCGAGCACGAAGCTCAGGCCGCCAAGCGCGACGAAAGCCCAGTTCCAGGCGACCCTCGCGGCTACAAGCCCGGTAAGAAATCGCCCCGTGAAACCGCCCAAGACGGTACCAGCCACGTAGATGGACGCCACGAAGCCCGTCTGGGAGCGCGGCCACTCTTCGTTGACGTAGGCCACTGCCACGACGAACACCGCCGGTGTAAGCAGCCCCTGCACGAATCGCCAGAATACCAGTGCCCCAAGGCCACCGGGGAGGGCGGCGAAGAGATAGGTAAAGCCCAGCAACCACACCGCAGGAACGATGACCTTCTTGCGGCCCACCAAGTCCGCCAGCAGGCCCACCCACGGCGCCGCCAAGGCCACACCGAGCGTTGCCGCGGAGACCGTGAGGCTGACCTCGACCTTGGACGCTGCGAAAGTGCGCTGCAAGATCGGCAGCAATGGCTGGGTGGCGTAGAGCCCCAGGAAGGCGCAGAACCCCACCATCCCGACCGCGAGCTCACGACGGTTCACAGCTCATCCCTTCTGGCAGGCGCCATTGGTCGTGGCAGAAGCATCGCGAAACCGGTGGCACCGTAGGGATGGCGACCTACCCAGCGGCGTTGGGCAGGAACATTGGTGCACCTTGTATCGCGAATGATTGCTGCGTGTGTCAACGGGAACTGCATGGCCGTGAATCCTTCTTGACCAGGGTTGCCAAGGGTAGGCGACTGCCGCTACGACGACGCGCCCGATGACGACCTAGCCAGGGACATGTAGACTAACCGACTGATGCTCGAACATTGCTCTCTCGATCCTGATTCGTCGGCCCGCCCGTGTCTCACGCGTTGGGCGATGGTCGGCCTCGTTCTGGCCGGGCTCGGCAGCTGCGCGAACGGCGAAGTCGCCGCGGGCGGAGGCGCCTCGGGTGGTGCGGTGGGAGGGGCTTTCGGGCAAGGTGCGGCGGGCGGCACGATCCAGATTTCCCTTCCCGGCACCACGCCAATCTCGCTGTCGGGTTCGGCCGACGCTGCGGTCACCAGCCAGGCGGTAGGTTGCGATGGTGGCGACGGTTGCACCTGCCCCCCTCTTAACCTTGCCGTCCTGGGGAAGCCGGGCAAGTGGGGCGCGAATCCCGGCGGCGATCCCGACTCAGCCTTGCAGGACTGGCTGAGTAGCAGCAGTGCCGGCACTGCACGAGTCGACAACTTCACCAACCGGGTGACATTGACGTCCGACTTCTTGGCTACCTACAACGTCATCATTCTCGCATCGCTGTCGGACGACTCGAACATGGGCCCCTGGTGGACCTACAGCGATGCCGAGGTCGCGGCCTTCCAGGCGTGGATCCAGAACGGTGGGGGTGTGATTGCGCTTACCGGCTACTCAAGTGGCAACGAGATGGCCCCGGACAAGCAGCTCATCGGCTTTTCTGGCATCACCTACAACAGCGACGGCGTGTGGGGAACTTGCGTCGATTGGACGATCTGCAACTGCACCGGTTCCAACACACTGTCGGATTGGAACCGCACCGATCCCGTCATCGCGAACCTGAGCACGGGCGTGACCCTGGTGGGCTACGTCAATGGGCATTCCATCAGCGCCCCCGCCGATGGCCATGTTGCCGCCACCGTAGGTGGGAAGAATGCACTGGTCGGAAAGATTGTCGGCAAGGGACGGGTGTTGGCCTATGGCGATGAGTGGATTACGTACACGAGTCAGTGGACTGGCGCGGGCGCCCCGAATGCGGACGCTGCCAGTTGCCAAGGCTATCTCCCTCAGGACAAGTATCAGATGGCGCAGTTCTGGTACAACATGATCCACTGGTCGCAGCCGACCGCCAACTGCTTCACCATCGTAGACACCACGACGCCCGTCGTGATCTGGTAGCGAAGCGGGAAGCGCCAGAGCAGTTCCGCCGGATCTCGGCGGTGCTGAGAGCAGCCGTCATCGCAGGCCGCGGGCAACCCAATCGCCGGTGTTTCCATGGTAGTCTCAGAATTCTGAAATCGAGGCTCGACTGCACTATGAGCGGGCCAGGAATCTTGAGGTGTCTGACAAGGCGGGGGCTTGGCGTGACCGTTGCATTCCTGCCAGGCTGGAAAGGAATCTTCGATGGGCAACGCACAACACATTCTCGTCGTATCGACATTAGTCGCGTTGGTCGCGGGCGGCTGCAGCCGCAGCGGCATCGGAGTCAATCCTGGTG
>CAZBIU010000310.1:0-8181 GCA_964491625.1 uncultured Myxococcales bacterium | reverse complement strand
CGGGCAGGGTCGAGCAGGCGCTTGAGCACGCTGCGCTGTGGGATGAGGTCAAGGATCGGTTACACGAGAGTGCGCTAGGACTTTCCGGAGGCCAGCAACAGCGGCTCTGCATCGCCCGGGCGCTGGCGGTGGAGCCCGAGGTGATTTTGATGGACGAGCCCGCATCTGCCCTGGATCCCATCGCCACCGCCCGCATCGAAGAGTTGATTCATGAGCTCGCGCGCGACTACACGGTCGTCATCGTCACCCACAACATGCAGCAAGCAGCCCGCGTTTCGCACCACACAGCCTTCTTCTACATGGGCGATCTCATCGAATTCGATCGAACCGACGTCATCTTCACCAAGCCTCGCCAGCAGAAGACCGAAGACTACATCACCGGCCGCTTCGGCTAGCGGCAAGGATTAATCTATGTCTGGACGACAGCACACCGACCGCGAGTACGAGCACGAGTTGCTGCAGTTGCGCGAACAGCTCCTCGTGATGGGCAGCCACGTAGAAACCATCATCGGCGACAGTATCCGCGCCTTGCAGGAGCGCGACGCCGCCCTCGCAGAGCGCACCATCGTTGCCGACAAGATCGTCAATCGTATGGAGGTCGAGCTGGACGGGCTGTGCCTGCAGATCCTCGCACGCCGCCAGCCGGTGGCATCGGATCTGCGCTTCATCACGCTCGTGCTGAAGGTGGTGACCGACCTGGAACGGATCGCCGACCTGGGCGTCAACATCTGCGAACGCGTGCTGGAGCTGAACTCCGAACCGCAGCTCAAGCCCTACGTCGACATTCCTCGCATGGCGACCGAAGTGCAATCCATGCTGCGCGACGTCCTTGATGCCTTCGTGGCCAAGGATGCCGAGCGGGCGCGCAAGATCATCGACCGCGACCAGGTGGTGGATGCGCTCTACGCGCAAGTCTTCCGCGAGCTGCTCACCTTCATGATGGAGAGCGCGCACAACGTGTACCGCGCGACGCGCTTGCAGTCGATCGCCAAGTACCTGGAACGGATGGCCGACCACACCACCAATCTAGCGGAAATGGTCATCTTCATGGTCGACGGCGAGGACGTACGACACCTGACCAGTCGCGAGGAAGCGTCAGAGGCCAGGCAGCCCCACCCGCACAACAACTGACCTGCAGCAGGGGCTGCTATCAGGGCAGCGACAGTTCGCCCGTCGCAATGAACCCGCCCGCGCTGTCTCGCCCGCGCGCAACGGCGGCAATTCTGCGAGCCCCCTTGGGCAGAGCGATCACAACTGGCTCCCCGCCGTTCAAGCCGACGGTGGCGACCTGTCGTCTCATGCCCGCTTCGTCTTCGGCAAAGACGCGGGCCTCGACCGGCCCCCCGGGCTCGCCGCGCACGGCCGACAGCGCGATAGTGACGTGGTCGCTGGCGAGGCCGAGCTGCAGCTTGCCACCTAGCAAGTCATCGACGAGTCCGGCCGCGTACGCCATGACCTCGGGTAGCCAGGTCCGAGCAAGGTCCGCGTAGACGGCTTTGTCGAGGAAGAAGTGAATCTTGTTTCCGACTCGGCGGTAGGCCGCAATCTTGACGCCGTCGCGAACCAGGTAATGGGGCCGGTCCGACTGCCGAAGCTCGAGAACGTCGAACTTGGGCTCGGCAAACCCCAGGGTCTGGTTCACAAGCCCTGCTGCCTCCAGGTCACCGTCGCCGGGAACGCAGGTGAAGTCCTTGGGCAAGGTTCCCGCCGAGAAGAAGCGCTGCTGGGTAAGCTGGGCCAGGCCTTTACCGTCGTCTGCAACGAAGAAGCTGCGCAGGTCCGGCCTCGGTATCGGCGTCGCAGATCGCGGCAGCGCAACCGCGCCATACCGGTCGGCCACGAAGATCTCCAGCGCCGAGCCCTGGTCCGAGAACTCGCCGCGAAAGTCGTTGCGCACGAAGGCGGGCTGCCCCATGTCTTCCAGCGCCGACATGATGCCGCCCAACGCCAGCAATGCGCGAACCAGCGCGTTCTCGCGCCGGCCCGGCTCTTTGGCGGCGACGGAGAGCTCCCAGTTGTCGACGAACGCGCTCAAGCCCAAGTCGTTCTGGTCCGCCCAAAGCCACGCCGTCGCCGGACTGCCCTCCAAATCGAAGGCCGTTCCGGTTGCGGCGTCGCGCAGACTGGCGCCCTCGCCCAAGGTCAACCGTGCCGCATGCGCGAAACCACTTAGCCCAGGGCTATCGTCGAGGCCCGTGCGCGTGCGCGGCTCGAGGAAATGGTTCCGGCCGCGCTCAGGAGGGGTCTTGGCCAGCACCGCGCCCGCCTTTACCCACGCTATCGCCGTCGCCACGCCTTCGGCGCTTGGACGATAACCCCCGGCGGAATCCAGCAGGTCGAGCCGACTCTTGAGGCCGCGCAGCGTGTCTGCGTCGATGGCCGCTCGGTCGATCTTGAGCGGCTCAAACGCACCGAGGGCGAGCCCCATCTGGTGGGCAAGCACTGCGTGAAACTTGGATGCCTCAAGCGCGCGTTCGGTCAGGCCGGCGTGGGTCGTTGCCGCATCCCAAGCGAATACGCGGCCGGCCCACAGCAACAGCGCCGCCACAGGCAAAACCGCCATCCGGCGCAGGCACTTGGGTTGAGCTCCACGCCAGGATAGCCTCATGGCTGATCCTCCGCGGCCGCGTCCTCGGCCGCTTTTGCCTTGGTCTCGTCCGACTTGGTTTTCTGGGACGGAATGTGCAGCTCGCCAATGTGACTTTCCACCAGCTTCGCCAGGCGAAGCACCATGCCGGCCTCGGTGCACTGGCTCTTGCCGCAGCTGACCTGGACCACGATTCCACGCTCGCGCAGCAGGAAGGCCAGGCCCAAGACGTCGCCTCCGCGCGCGCGCACCGAGCTGTCGCCGATTTCCTCGGTGGGAACCGCCGCCGGCAGCTCGGCGGACAGCTTGTCGAACTCGGCCTCCGCACCCGCCGGGTCCGATGCCCACACGCGCACGGCGACGTCGAAGGCTTCCGGTTTGTCCTTGGCCCGAAAATGCTTGCTGTCGTAGGCGTCGGTGCGAACCCGATCGGTCAAGCGCCGTACCTCGAAGTCGCCGGCAAAGCCCGTTACGCCACGCACTTCCTCGACCGACAACAGCGGCGAGGCGTCGAGCAGCGCCTGCTTCAATGCCGGCGCTTTCTCCCCGGGGGAAGGCTCGGCCATGTGAGGCGCTGCCAGTCCCTCATTTTCGAGGCTGGCGGGCTGAGCCTCCCAACCGGCTGCCTTGGCAATGGGCTGCCCACCGCCCAGGAATGCCAGGTGCCGCCGGTGTTCGAGCGAGGACTGCCACTTCTCAAGTCGCACCCGGTTGGCGTGCTGGCTGAAGTCGTGGCGGACATCCCCGCTCAGCTTGAAATCGCTCCGGTAGCCGACATAGCCACGCCGATAGACGATCAGGGTGAAGCGCCGCAGCCGCATCGAACGTCCTGTGGGAACGTCGCTTGGGCTGGCGATCTGGTAACGTCCATCCGCCGCGGTCTCCACGGCGGCCTCGCGAATCCCGGCCGGCCCGCGCAGCCCGAGACCACGTTCAAACGCCCACGAACCGACCACCGTTGCCCCGGCGATAGGGCGCTCGGTCTCGGCGTCGATGACCATCCCGTCGAAAGGCCCCAAGAGATCCCCGGGCTGGAGGGTGTCGGGCCGAAGCGCGAAGGGGGCCTCCGCGATGCCGGGGCCACACGCAGCGCCAAGACCCAAGAGCGCGAGCGCAAGCATCGAAAGCCGCGTTCGCCCACGGGTCTTCCCGCCGATTCCCGTCGCCGCGGACCGTCGACGAGAATTGACGCTTCCTGAGATCGCTGCTAGAAATGTGGACACTGTGAATGGCCGGGCAACTCGCCCAGAAACGACAAGGATGTTGCCGCCAGCCTTTTAGTAGAGGACGGGCCATCTTGCAATGCTGCTTCTTGGGTCCATGGCCATTCTTTTCTGCTTCCCGTCCCCGCCGACGCCATTTTGGGATAGCCTGAGCACCGATGCTGAACTGTTTCCAGTGCGGTAGCGTAGTCGGAGATGGTGCCGCCTTCTGCCAGCGCTGCGGCGCACCGGTGGCCAATGCCTCGGGCGGTGGCTCGGCCCTCATCTGCTCGGGATGCGGCAATCGCAATCCCGTTGACACGAACTTCTGCTTCGCCTGCGGTCGGCGGTTAGGTCACACCACCCCTATGAACGCCGACGCCTCCGCCGCCTTGGCCGCAGCCGTGGCCGCCCGGCCTTCGCAGCCCCTGCGCGCCGGTCCTGCCCGTCTGGTCGCGGTCAGACGAGACGGCACCGACGGCGAATCGTATCCCATCCTCGGCGAGCAAATCGACATCGGCCGTACCGAGGGCGATTTGCGCTTCGATGACAAGCACCTAGCGGAACGTCACGCGCGCATCACTTTGCGGGCCGGCCAGTACGTCATTACCCCGCTCGAAAGCCGCAACGGCATCTACATTCGTATCAGCGCGCCGGTCGAGCTGCAGGACGGCCACTACGTTCTGGTTGGCAAACAGGTGCTGCGATTCGAAGCGGTCCCCGACGCCGAGAAAACCCTGCGCCCGGCGGTCGAGCACGGCATGATCCTATTCGGCACGCCGCTCAAATCGCCGTGGGGCCGCCTGCGCCAGATCACCGCGGCAGGCACCTCGCGCGACGTATACCATCTGACCCGCAGCGATCTGATCATCGGACGAGAGCAAGGGGACATCGTGTTTTCCGACGACGAGTTCATGTCCAGGCGACACGCCTTGCTGCAGTTCCGCGGCAATCGGGCGCTCATCACCGACCAGGGCAGCTCGAACGGAACCTACGTTCGCCTCACCGGGCAACACATTCTCGACCCGGGCCAGATGATTCGCCTCGGCGATGAGCTCTTGCGCTTCGAGCCAGGTTAGAGCGAAGCTGTAGCAGACTCGGGATGGATAGCGCGTCGAATATCAAGGTTACCGCCTTCGGCAAGACCGACGTGGGGCTCATTCGCGAGCACAACGAAGACAACTTCCTCATTGCCAACGTCGAGAACGGTCTGCGGACCTCGTCGCCCGAGCAGAACCTGGAATTCGAGCTCGGGGCCAAAGGTGCCATCTTCCTAGTCTGCGATGGCATGGGTGGCGCGGCGGCGGGCGAGGTCGCCTCGACCATGGCGGTGGATTCCATTTCCAGCGACATGGAAAGCGGCGCCAGGATTAGCACCGAGAGCTTCGCGCGCTGCATGCGCCGGGCCATCGAAAGCGCGAACGAAAAGATCAACGTCCAGTCGCGTGTGAACCAGAACGAGCGCGGCATGGGCACGACCTGTACCGCGGCCGGGCTGGTCGGTCGCAAGCTCGTGGTCGGGCAAGTCGGCGATTCGCGCTGCTACGTCCTGCGCTCGGGCCAGCTTGGGCTCATCACGAAGGACCAGTCGCTCGCGTGGCAGCTCATCGAAGCTGGGGCGATGACGGCGGAAGAGGCGAAGAGCTTCGAGCACGCCAACATCATCCTGCAGGCCTTGGGCGTGCAGGAGAAGGTCGATGTCGTCTTGTCCAGCATCGACCTTTGCCGTGGCGATGTGGTGCTGGTCTCGTCCGACGGGCTGCACGGTCCGGTGGCCGACGAGGAGATACGGGACATTTTGCTCGCGGAACCCGATCCGCAGAAGTCGTGCGAAGCCCTGGTCGCAAAAGCCTTGGAACGCGAGGGTCCAGATAACATCAGCGTGGTGGTTGTGCGCTTCGAGGGCGACGGCCTGCCTCTTCCGGAAGCCGACCCGACGGTGGGCTTTGTCCTCTATGATCCGGGGGAAGATCCTGAGGACCCGGAGCCGGACAAACGACCGCCACCGCCGTCGTCCGACAAGATCACCGCCGAGGTCCCGGTACACGCGGAAGCGGTGGAGTCGACCTCGCCAGGGGCGCTGCCCACCACGCTGGTGAACCCCACCGCTTCCACCCCGTCGACCAACACAAACGTCCAGGTCGCCGAAGAGGCAGCCTCGCGACCGTTCCTGACCTTTGTGCTGGTGACCCTACTCGCGGCCTTGGGCGGAGCCCTCTTCCTGGCATTCCAGAAGTCCAACCTGCCCGATCTTCCGCAGCGCCCGACGCAGGCGCGCGTGCCATCGTCGGGAGGCGCGCCAGAAGGCGCACAGGCACCGGGCAAGAGGCCCGATTCGTCCTCAGCCCAAGCGCCGCAGTGACCATGGCCGCCGCAAGATACTGTCCCAAATGTCGCTCGACCGCCGATGCGGAGGCCCATTTCTGCGGTGTCTGTGGCGCCTCTCTCTCGCCCGCGCCGCTATCAGGAGAGCGTGAGCACGGCCAACTCCTCGACCGGTTGTCTGGGCTGCCCAAGGCAGCGCCACCCCACGTGAGCCCGCCCCTGGGTGTTCCCCTGCCCATGCCAGCGTCTCGCTCCGGGCCGATTGGACTTCCGACCCCATCGCCCATCGGACGCGAGCCAGCTCCGGTCTCCCTCAACAGCTTGGTGGGGCGCACGCTAAACAACCGCTACCTCGTCAAGCGTAAGATTGGCGAAGGAGGTTTTGGAGCGGTCTTTGAGGGCACGCAGGTAGCCACCGAGCGTCCGGTAGCCCTCAAAGTTCTCCATCCGCAGAGCGTTTCCGATCCCACCGTGGTGGCGCGTTTCCGCCGCGAAGCGGAGGCCTGTTCCAAGCTCCGCAATCCGCACACGGTGACCATCTACGATTTCGACCAGACCGAAGACGGCGTGCTGTACCTGGCGATGGAGCTGGTTCGCGGGCAGAGCCTGCAGGACATCCAGCGGGGGTCGGGCACGATACCCGTCGAGCGTTGCCTGAACATTCTCGACCAAGTTGCGCAGGCGCTGGGTGAAGCACACGACCTCGGCATCGTCCACCGCGACATGAAACCCGAAAACATCATGGTGGAAGAGCGCGAAGGCCAGGACTTCGTCAAGGTGCTCGACTTCGGCATCGCCAAGATAGTGTCGGGCGACGGCAGGAGTGGGCCTGCGCTGACCGCCATAGGGCAGACCGTGGGAACCCTGGAATTCATGTCGCCCGAGCAACTGCGCGGCAAGCCGCTCGACGGTCGTTCGGACATCTATGCCCTGGGGATGGTCGCCTACGAGATGCTCACCGGCGAGCTGCCTTTCAAGAAGACGAAGAGCACCACCGAGATCATCCAGTTCCACCTGCAAACCCCGCCGCCCCCGCCGTCGTCGCTGAAGCCGGAGCTGGGAATCCCCCAGGCTGTCGACGAGCTGGTGAAGAAGATGTGCGCCAAGTCGCGCGACGCTCGCCACGCCAACACCGATGAGCTACGCGCCGCCGTCAACGACAGCTTCGGCGCGATGGACGTCGGGGCGACCCGCAAGGAAGCCAAGCGCGTGTTCGTCGTGATAGGCGCCATCGTCGTGGTGGTTGGTATCCTGATCTACTTGCTCAGCCGTTGACCCGACCAGAGCGACGCCACCGTCGCGGTCAGCAGCACCCCGACCACGACCAGCAGTGAAACCACGACCGGGATGGCGAAGAACGGCTGGACGACGATCTTCACGCCGATGAACCCCAGCACCGCCGAGATCCCGTAGCCAAGGTAGGCCAACCTGCGCGCCAGCCCTGCCACGAGAAAGAACATCGCGCGCAGGCCGAGGATGGCAAACACATTCGAGGTGAGCACGATGAAGAAGTCGGTGGTGACGCCGAAGATGGCGGGAATCGAATCCACCGCAAAGGTCACGTCTACCGCTTCAACCACGACCAGCACGGCTAGAAGCGGCGTTGCCCACAGCTTGCCGTCGCGCCGGATGGTGAAGCGTGGCCCTTTGGCATCCTCTGCCACGCGAACCACCCGGCGGAACATCCGCAGTACCAGATTGCGCGACGGATCCATGTTCTGGGGTTTGCCGATCAGCAACTTGATGGCGGCGTAGATGAGGAACGCGCCAAGGGCGTAAAGAACCCATCGGAACTGGTGCACCACCGCCGTACCAGCCGCTATGAACGCCCCCCGGGTCAGAACCGCCCCGACGATGCCCCAGAAAAGAATGCGGTGCTGGTACGCGGCCTCAACCCGGAAGTACGAGAAAATGAGCAGGAAGACGAACAGGTTGTCAGTCGAGAGCGTCCATTCGAGGAAGTACCCTTGGACGAATTCGAGTCCTTTCTGCGTGCCCAGGGTCTGGAAGACGTATGCGGCGAAGCCAGCCGCGAGCAGCACCCAGACCCCGACCCAAAGGCCCGCC
>CAZBIU010000309.1:4945-8200 GCA_964491625.1 uncultured Myxococcales bacterium | reverse complement strand
TGTGCGAGCGCAGAACGAGACCGCCCTCGACGAAGAAGGTGTCCTGCATGTCGCGCGCGGGGTGGTCGGCCGGCGTGTTGAGCGCGTCGAAGTTGTGCCACTCGGTCTCGATGAGCGGGCCGGTACGCACCTCGAAGCCCATGCCAAGGAAGATCTGCTCGATCTCAATGCGCACGCGCGAAAGCGGATGCAGGCTGCCTTTGCGGTGGCCGCGTCCAGGCAATGTGACGTCCACGCTACGGGCCAGATCTGCGGCCAACGCAACCTGGCCGAGCGATGCCAGGCGCACTTCCACCAGACGCTCGATGGCTTCGCGGGCCTGGTTCGCGGCCACGCCCACTGCGGGGCGATCCGCCTGGGGAATGCGGCCGAGCAGTCTCATCAGCTCGGTCGCCCTGCCCTTTTTGCCGAGGTAGCGCGACTGCGCGAGGCGGATCTCATCCTCGGCGGAAAGTCCGGCTACCTCACGCGAAAACTCAGCGGCAAGTGCCTCGAACGAGCGGACGAGATCTTGCGCTGTCCCTGGTCCCTCGCCTGCCATGGAGGCCTGCGCAGGAATCAGGCCGCTTGTGCGGCTTCGGCGATCTTCTTGAAAGCGTTCGGATCGCTGATGGCCAAGTCAGCAAGAATCTTGCGATCGATAACGATGTTCGCCTTGGCCAGTCCCGCGATCAGCTTCGAGTATGAAAGCCCGAGCTCGCGAGACGCGGCGTTGATGCGCGCGATCCACAGACCGCGGAAGTCGCCCTTCCGCTTGCGGCGATGGAAGAAGGCGTATCGCCATTTGCGGTGAACGGCTTCGACTGCCGCCTTCCAAAGCTTCGAGCGCCCGCCGCGGAAGCCTTTGGCTGCCTTGCGGATGCGGTCGCGGCGATGTTTTGTCTTGTAACCACCTTTAGCGCGGGGCATTTCTCTAACTCCTGATTACGGCAAGCCGTAGGGAATCATCGCCTTGATCTGGTGTTCCTGAGACTTGGCGATGTAGGCGCCGTGGCGCAGCTTGCGCTTGTTGCCCGGCTTCTTGTTGGTGAGGATGTGTCGCAGGTACGCGCTCTTGCGCTTGATGCGGCCCTTGGCCGTGAGCTTGAAGCGCTTCTTGACTGCGCTCTTGGTCTTCATCTTCAGCTTGGGCATGGAGGCGCGCAGTATATACAGGACGCGAACGCAGGCAAGGAATTCCGTCAGGAATTACGCCTTGGGCTGCGAGGATCCCTGCCCATCGGAACCGGTGGAACCTCCCGGTGCTGCCGGGCGCAAGACCGGTGGCTGACCGGGCAACGGCGCTGGCGCGACCGGCCGTATGACACCGGATCGCGGCCCGAGCACCATCACCATTCGGCGCCCTTCCATTGACGGCTTCTGCTCAATCACCGACAAATCGGCAACCTCTTTCGAAACGATGTCCAGCATGGATTGCCCGGTTTCAGGGTGCACAATTTCGCGCCCGCGGAAGACGATCATCAGGCGAACCTTGTTGCCCTCGCCCAGGAAGCGACGGATGTGCTTGAGCTTGAAATCCAGGTCGTGCGTGTCGGTCTTGGGACGGAACTTGATCTCCTTGATGACGACCGTGGACTGGTGCTTGCGCGAGGCCTTCTCCTTCTTCGATTCCTGGTACTTGAAGCGGCCGAAATCCATGATTCGGCACACCGGCGGCACGGCACGTGGGCTGACCTCGACCAGGTCCAAACCCTGTTCTTCTGCCATGCGCAATGCCTCGTGGGTCGGCACAATGCCGACCTGACTCCCATCGCCGCCAATCACGCGCACTTCGGGGACGCGAATGCGCCGTCCGACGCGATAGTTATCAGCTGCACTCGCCGGGCCACGCCCGGATCCTTGATAGCCGCCTGGTCTTGGGATGCTCTTTCCTCCTGCGAAATGAAACGTCTACACCGGTTTGGGATTGCCGAGGGACGGAACCGTCGCCTCGGCGGCCAAAGTCTTCGCAATCTCGTCCAGCGACTGCGCCGGAAGCTGCTTTCCATCGCGGGTTCGCGGCGAAACCACCCGTGCGGCCATGTCGCGTTCGCCAACCACAAGCATGTACGGGATCTTCTCAAGCTGGGCGCGACGGATTTTAGCGTTGAGCTTGTCCGCGGACAGGTCCGCGTCGGCGCGCAAACCGGCCGCGGTCAACACCCCCTCCACCTCTCGGCCATAGGCCTCGGCCTTTTCGCTGACCGTGATTACCCGTACCTGCACCGGCGCCAGCCACATGGGGAACGCACCGGCGAAGTGCTCGATCAGCACGGCAATAAATCTTTCGATCGAGCCTAGCAGCGCGCGGTGGATCATGACAGGGCGCTTGCGGGAGCCGTCGGAGGCGACATACTCCAACTCGAATCGCTCGGGCATCTGGTAGTCGAGTTGGAAGGTGGTGCATTGCCAGTCGCGGCCAATGGCGTCGCGAATCTTGAGGTCAATCTTTGGCCCGTAGAAGGCACCGCCCCCCTCGTCCACCTCGAACGGCATTCCGGTGGATTCCAGCACGCGACGGATGGCCGCTTCGGCCTCGTCCCATGCCTTCGGGTCTCCCATGAAATCCGGGGGCCGAGTGGCGAGGAACAGCTTCACCTCTTGGAAACCGAACAGACGCAGTACCTCAAGACCGAAATTCACGCAGGCGCTCATCTCGGACTCGATCTGGTCCTCGCGAATGAAGAGGTGGGCATCGTCCTGGGTAAAGCCGCGCACACGCAGAAGCCCGTGCAACACGCCGGAGCGCTCGTATCGATACACGGTGCCGAACTCGGCGTAGCGAATGGGAAGCTCGCGGTAGGAACGGAGCTGCGACCTGAAGATCGCCACGTGGAAAGGACAATTCATCGGCTTGACCAGGTAGCGCTGGCCTTCCAGCTCCATCCCGCCAAAGAGGTTGTCCTTGTAGTGCTGCATGTGGCCCGACTTGACCAGCAACTGTTCGCGTGCCACGTGCGGCGTGTACACCTGTTGGTACCCGCGTCGAACCACCTCGCACCGAATGAAGCCTTCGAGCACCCCGCGCACCACGGCGCCTTTGGGATGCCAGAGCACGAAGCCTGGCCCGACCAGCTCGTCGACCGAGAACAGGTCAAGCTGCTTGCCAAGTAGGCGGTGGTCGCGGCGCTTCGCCTCTTCCAGGCGATCGAGATGCGCCTTTAGTTCTTCCTTCGACGAGAAGGCCGTCCCGTAGACGCGTTGAAGCTGCCGGTTGCGCTCGTCGCCACGCCAGTAGGCCCCCGCGAACGACAGCACCTTAAAGGCCTTGATTTG
>CAZBIU010000309.1:0-4935 GCA_964491625.1 uncultured Myxococcales bacterium | reverse complement strand
CGTGCGGTCGACGTGCGGGCCCGCGCATAGGTCGATGAAGTCGCCATGCTGGTAGAGCGAGATCTCCTCGCCTTCTGGGATCGACTGGATGATTTCGAGCTTGTAGATCTCCCCCCGCTCGCTGAACAGATTCAAGGCTTCGGCACGCGAGATCGTCTTGCGCACGAACGGCAGATCCTGGGCGACGATCTTGGCCATCTCGGCCTCGATGCGCTCGATGTCCTCGGGCACGAACGGTTCTGTGTCGAAATCGTAGTAGAAGCCGCTCTCGATGGCCGGGCCGATGGTGACTTTAGCATTCGGCCGCAGGCGACGGACCGCATCGGCCATGACGTGCGAGGCCGAGTGGCGAAGACGAGACAAGGGATCGTCAGGAACATCCCCTTTGGAACGGGGACGGATCGGCTCACTCACGGTTGATACTCTCCACGCGGGAAACGCGGGTGACAGTGCTCGAGAAGGCGGCGAATCCTCGCGACGCCTTCGAGCTCGATGGATGGAAATGGCACAACGGCTGCGCAGGATACCATTCTGCCACCAGCTCTGCTCGGTTTTCCGAGTGGATACTGGTAGGCGTGGGCGGGATTGAACCGCCGACCCCTACCGTGTCAAGGTAGTGCTCTCCCACTGAGCTACACGCCTGTGCGTTGTTGATGTCCAGGGCGGCTACCTTAGCGATCCGCATTCCGCTGTCAAGAACGGAATCGCTAAAGCGCGCGGGCAAGCGCCACCACGGACACCCTGTCGGCCCCAGCGGCCCGGAGCGTGCGGGCGCACTCAGCCAGGGTGGCGCCCGACGTCATCACGTCGTCCACCACCAGGACGTGCTTGTCCAACACCAGCGCCGGTCTTGGAACCAGAAACGCACCGGCGACCACGCGCGCTCGCGCGGCGGGGCAGCCGTGCCCGAGGGTCGGCGTGTCGATAGCTCTGGAAAGCGCGTCGCAAAGAATTTTCTTTCGTGTCGCTCCAGGGAAGGCGCGGGTCGCCGCGCGAATCAGCTCGAACGCCTGATTGAAGCCGCGGGTCTTAAGTCGGTCGCGGTGCAAAGGCACGGGACACACGACGTCAGCCTCGCCCCACAGCGATGCGAGAGGCGTCTCCAAGTAGCGAGCGAGCGGCTTCGCAAGGTGACGGTGCCCGCCGTGCTTGAAGCGAAGAAGCGCCCTCGTGACGGCCCCGCCGTATGCCAGCGCCGCCTGCGCCCGGAAAAACGGGAACGGCCGCCGCGCGCAGCCGTCGCAGAACTGGGCCGGGGCCTCCACGTCGTGCCCGAGCGGCATGGCGCAGCCCGGGCAGCAAGGTCCCAACGGAACCAGCGTCAGATCGCACGCCGGACAGAAGCTTGCGCCCTCGGTCACGAAGGCGCCGCACCCGGCGCAGCGGTCCGGCCACAGGATCAAAAGCACACGATTCACGAGCATGCAGGGTTATCGCCCCAGCGCGCGGAAAGTTGTGTGTCTCGCACGGAAATGGTCGTCCCGAGCCGGCGTTCGCCGATCCCTCGACGCCCTTGGCGGGGACTGGCTCGGCGGGGTACTCTGACAGAGAAGTGGCGTCACCGTTGCGACGAAGAATCACGAAGATCGCGGCTTACTTGGCCGTGAGCATGGTCGGCCTGGTCGTGGTTGTCCTGGTCGGTGCGATGATCTTCGTGCAAGGATCCCGCCTGGCAGCGATCGTCAATGGCGTCCTTCCAGAGATGAAGGGACGCATCCACTTCGACTCGATTCGCTGGAAGCCCCGCCTGCTGGTCGACCTGGTCACCGACCGAGCCACGCCTATGGTCGTCGAAGGCATGACGATCACGGATCCCGAGGGCACCACCGTGCTGGACGTGCCCAAGCTGGAGGTGGCCGTGCGCTTGGGACCGCTCTTGAGCGGCGCCGGCATCGTTCTCTCCGATCTGCACGTCGGACCCAAGTCGATCTGGTACTTCGCCAAGATGAAGAGGGACAAGGGCATCGGCTTTCTCGATTCGTTTGACCCGAAGAAGCCGGTGCCCCCTGCCCCACCCAAGCCGCCGGGGGCGAAGAAGGAGAAGGGGTTTGTCTTCCAGATCGTCAACGCCAACCTGGACGGGTTTCGCGCCATCTTCGATTTTCCCGGCGTGTGGGGGCTTGACCTGCGCGACATCCACGCGCCGGCGTCGCTCAACGTCGACGGGGAAGGCTTCGTGGGTTGGGACGTGGTGGGCCTGGAAGCTCGCGACGGCGGCTACCTGCGGGTCATGGGCGAAGAGCTGCCCTTCGATGGCGTCTGGGTCAAACGTGTAGCCACCACGCGGGAATGGTCCGACGACATCTTCCTCGACCTCACGCTGGCCAAGACCGGCAAGAGCGAGCTTTCTGGCAAGGGCTTCTTCACCGGCATCTACGGCGCCAACTCCGTCGGTGGCATCAAAATTCACGCCGAGTTCGAGCATGCCGTCGACGCGCTCACCGCAGTCGCCAAGCCGCACAACATCACCGGGCTGCGCCTGTCGGGCGATAACGCCAAGGTGGTCGGCGACCTGTGGGATCCCTACGACACACTGAAGATCAAAGCAGCCATCAGCGGGCTCGACGCGGCCTATGACACCTATCAGGCCAAGCAAATCGCCCTGCGCGCCGGCATCGTGTTCGCTACCACTGAGCCCACCATGACCATCACGGTCGACGAGCTGTCGCTCGGATCGCCGTCGGGCGGACGCTTCAAGACCGGCCTCACCATGGCCGGCGACGCCATCACCGCCAACTTGGACTTCGACCATTTCGGCACCGAGGGCTACTTGCCCGGGTCGCTGAAGAAGCTGGCTGCCGGCAAGCTGCAGGGCCACATTGGCGTTGCTGCGAAGATCGGGTCGAGCAAGTCCGTCGAGGTGAAGGGCCTCGATCTTCGGTACGACCGGTCGTTCAAGCAAACCGGCATCCCCAGCACGGTTCACATCAGCGGCGCCGCCAAGGCGTCGGCGGAATCCGCAAGCACCTCGGACCTGCGCATCGCAATTCCCGGCGCCACGGCCGACATCAAAGGCAAGGCGCTTTTGGCCAAGAAGATGGTCGAGGTCGGCCTACGCGTCAGCGCGTCCGACCTGCCGAAGCTGCTCGCCAGCGCCAAGGCCCCACCCCTGGCCAAGACTGCCACCGTCTCGGTCGACGTCAGCGGCCACATGGATCACCCCGACGCCGAGGGAAGAATCGACGTCCACGGCATCGGTGGTGGTTCGACCGGCATCCCCACCATCGACCATTTTCAGACCGGCTTCCGCCTGCACGATGGCACCGTAAGCATCGAGGGCCTGCAAGCCGGCGTGGCGGGCGGGCAAATCGAGGGTCAGGGATCGAGCAAGCTTTTCGCGCAAGGCCTGGGAAAGATACTCTCGGCGCCCGCGTTCGACTTCCACCTCGATGGCAAACACATTTCCTTGCAGGAGCTGATTGCCGGCGGCGTGGTCGCGGGCCAGGTTTCATTCGCCCTCACTGCCAGCGGCACCACGAAAAAACCCAAGATCCACTTCAAGGTTCCCGCCGGTGCCGCCGTCGAGGTGCTCGGGCAACCGTGGTACCTTGAAGGCATCGACGTCGAGATCGACAAGGACGCGCTTGTGGTGAAGCTCTGTCGCGTGGCTGCCAAGGCCGGCGGCGACGTTCGCGTCGAGGGGCGAGTCGACCTCAGCAAGAAGCCGCTCGCGCTCGATTGGCGAATCAAGATCCTCGACCTTTCGATCGCCCCGCTGCTGGCCAGCGCAAAGGTCGAGGTGCCGGCGTCGGGCCGTATCGACATCGACCTTCACGTCGGTGGAACCGTCGCCAAGCCTGCGGTGGACGGTACCATCGCGCTGTCCAGCGTGCGGGCCTACGACGTCGACCTGGGCAAAGCCACCCTGCTGCTGGCACCGACCGCCGAGGGCAACCTTGCCGTGACCGGCGACCTCTTCGATCGCTTCAAGCTAGAAGGCAACGCCAAGTACGATCCCAAGGGCATCACGGCCAACGCACAACTCTCGTTTGCCGACCTGCGCGTGGAGGATCTTTTGCGCGACCTCAAAGACCAGGATATCGCTGCCATGCTGTCGGGACAGATCCAGTTCGGCATCGAGCCCAACAAGCTGCCCGCCATCGACGTCCTCATCACCCAGATTGACGCCTCCATCGTGCGCCCGATGGAACAAGAGGACGGCAGCACGGCCAAGGAACGGGTCTGGCTGCGCAATGCCGGCAACCTGCACATCACCACCGATACGCAGAAGGTCGTCGTGGATCCTGCACGACTTCTCACCCAAGGCGGAGAATTCACGCTGTCTGCCCGGGTGCTGCCCATCAAGGATGGCAAAGGTGAGGTGGTCGACCAGGCGGTGAATGCCGACTTCGGCGGCAAGCTGGACCTCGAGCTCCTGCAGCCGCTGTTGTCCGGAAAACTCGCATCGCTCGGCGGCGGTGTCGCGCTTGAAGTCCACGCCGGCGGCTCGGTGAAGAAGCCCGACCTCAATGGCAAGATTGGCATCGTGCGCCCGGTGCGAGCAGCGGCGCGCGGCTTCGACCAAGTCGTCCAAATTCCGTCGGGCGACGTGCGATTGACGTCGTCCTTCGCCGCGCTCGACAACCTGGCCGTCACAGTCGGTGACGCGACCATGCGGGTGAGCGGCAAGGTCAATCTCGGGCCGGGCTTCACGCCCAAGTCGCTGGCGGTGACCGCAGAGGGCGAGGTCAACGCGAACCTGCTGGAAACCATCGCCCCGGATGCCGTATCCGACGTGTCCGGAGGCGCGTCGATCTCGGCCAAGGTGTCGGGCAAACTGACCGATCCCCAAGTTGCGGCTCACATCGCTCTCGGCGAGATCAACATGCGCTTTCGCGGCGTGAGCCGGCAGATTTCGGTCAAGAGCGGGACCCTGGATCTGTCAACCCACGAGTTGCTTCTGCACAACGTGAGAGTGGTGGTCGACGAGGAGGG
>CAZBIU010000308.1:0-8283 GCA_964491625.1 uncultured Myxococcales bacterium | reverse complement strand
GACAACTAAAATTTCCGGGTCAAGCGCTACATCGCCAAGTACACCATCAACCCCGCCATCACCCACGGCATCGCGCACGAGGCGGGCTCTCTCGAGGTCGGCAAGTTGGCTGACATCGTGCTGTGGAAGCCGGCTTTCTTTGCGGCCAAGCCCGCCTTGATCATCAAGGGCGGCTTCATCGTGGCCGCGCCCATGGGCGACGCCAACGCCTCGATTCCCACCCCGCAACCCGTGCACTTCCGCCCCATGTTCGGGGCGCTCGGGGGTGCACGACACAGCACCAGCGTGACCTTCGTTTCCGCTGCGGCCCTGGCCACCGACCTGGGCCGCCGGCTTGGGTTGCGCAAGCCCCTGCTGGCGGTCAAGGGCACGCGCACCATCGGCAAACGCGATCTGGTGCACAACGACTACCAGCCCGTCATCGAGGTGGATCCGCAAACCTACGCCGTGCGCGCGGACGGGGTGCCCCTGGTGTGCGAGCCGGCGACCGAGCTGCCCCTGGCGCAGCGCTATTTCCTCTTCTGACGGTGGGGCTGGTCATGCTGCAACTTCTGGAAAAGCTCGAAGCGGTCTCGTCGCCAGATCCGGCGCCGGCGCGCGCTTCCCTGACCTTGACCTTCGCCGACCGGCGCAAGAGCCGACTGCGGACGCGCCTCGACGACGGCCGCGAGGCGGTGGTGCTGCTGCCGCGGGGTTCGATCCTGCGTGACGGCGACCGCCTGCGCGACCCGCACGCGAACCTGATCGTCAGTGTGCAGGCCGCGCCCGAGAGTCTGTCCGTCGCCCGCGCCCAGAATCACCACCTCTTGTGTCGTGCTGCCTATCACCTGGGCAACCGGCACGTGCCGGTGCAACTGGGACCGGACTGGCTCGCCTACGAGCACGACCACGTGCTCGACGGGATGGTGCGGGCGCTGGGCCTTTCGGTGACTGGTGAGCGCCGGGCCTTCGAGCCGGAAGCCGGCGGCTATAGCCACGCCCGGGAAGAAGACGGCCATGGCGCCACGCACGCGCATCACCATGCATCCTGAGCCCAATCGGCGCATGCCGGCCGAGGCACGGGGGATCGCAGGCGTTTCGCTGCTGCGCCTGCTCCAGCTCGCGAGCCCAGCCCTTCCCATCGGTGCCTTCGCCTATTCCCAGGGGCTGGAACAGGCGGTGGCGCTGTCGTGGGTGGCGGACGAAGCCTCTGCTGAGGCGTGGATCCTGGGCCTTCTGTCGTGCAGCCTGGCCAGGCTCGATCTGCCCGTCTTGGCCCGCTTGCACCGGGCGTTCGCGGTCGGAGATCTCATAGGTGCGCGCGGCTGGAGCGAATTTCTGCTGGCCTCGCGCCCCAGCGCCGAGCTGCAAGCAGAGGATCGCCACCTGGGTGGCGCCTTGGCCAGGGTGCTCGATGGCTTGGGGGTCGACGGCGCCGGAGCCTGGAGCGCCGATCGGGCGGTGACCCATGCGGCGATGCTGGCCCTGGGTGCGGTTCGCTGGGAGATTCCTGTCGCCCAGGCGATGGCCGGCTTCGCCTTCGCGTGGACCGAGGCGCAGATTGCGGCTGCCACGCGCCTGTGTCGGGTGGGCCATCAAGCAGCGCAGCGGATCCTGTCGCGGGCTCTGCCCCGCATCGATGCCGCCGTAGAAATCGCCCTGGACCTGCCCGACGACGGGCTGGGCGCCACCGCTCCGGCGCAGGCGATCGCCAGCGCACTTCACGAAACCCTGTATTCGCGGCTTTGCCGATCATGAGGGAGACACATGCATGACAAACAACCTCTCCGCGTAGGCGTGGCGGGCCCGGTGGGCTCGGGCAAGACCGCGCTCGTCGATGCCCTGTGCAAGCGCCTGCGGGATCGCTTCAACATCGCGGTGGTCACCAACGACATCTACACCAAGGAAGATGCGCAGTTTCTGGTGCGCAGTGGAGCGCTCGCCACCGATCGGATCGTAGGCGTGGAAACCGGCGGATGTCCCCACACCGCCATTCGCGAGGACGCGTCGATCAACTTGGTGGCCATCGACGATCTCAACCGGCGCTTCCCCGACCTGGATCTGATTCTGGTGGAAAGCGGCGGCGACAATCTGGCGGCGACCTTCAGCCCCGAGCTTGCCGACCTCACCCTCTACGTCATCGACGTCGCCGGGGGCGACAAGATCCCGCGCAAGGGTGGGCCAGGCATTACCCGTTCGGATCTCCTGGTGATCAACAAGACCGATCTCGCCCCCTACGTGGGCGCGAGCTTGGAGGTGATGGACCGCGATGCGCGCACGCAGCGAGGGGGGCGGCCCTTCGTCTTCACCAACATCCGCCAGGGCGACGGCGTGGACGCGGTCGCCGCGTTCATCATCAAGCAAGGCGTGCTCGATCCGTCCCTTGGGCGCGCATCGATGCCAAATCAGGGACAACGGTAGATTCGGTGGGGTCCGCCGCCCGGCACGGCATCTACTGAGTCACGTACGGCCGGGCGGGCCAGCCGGAGGCAGTCGAGTAATCCTCGTACGCCTTCACCACGGCAGAGTCGTAGTCGAAGTTGTAGACCGTGCAGCTCTTGGTGCTGCCGTAGGAGTTGAAATTGCCGATGGCCATCATCGTGTACTGATTCTGGGTGCAGCCCGGAAAGGCGGTCTTGGCCTGCGCGCGGTTGCAGGCGATACCGGCGATGCCCAGCTCGATGTTGACCGCCGGGTTGAAGACGGAGTTGGCCCAATCCGCGGCGTTGGGGTTGGTCTCCATGTCCACGTGGCCGTTCGGGAGCAAGCCGCGTCCGGTCGCCGTGCATCCGGCGGGCAAGCTCGACGAATCGCACCAGGGCCCGGTTTGCATCGCCCCGAGGCACCCGCACTCGGACGCAGTCCAGCCGCGCGAGGGGCAGCACGGCCCATTGCCCGTGCACCCGATTGCGTCGTACTGGAAGCGCGATTCGACGTAGATGATCGCCTTGAAGATCATGGCGTCGGGCTCGTTGTACTTGCTTGTGAAATCGAGGATGGGGCAGTCGTCGATGTCCACCGAGAGCCCATTCCACAAGGGGGCGAGGTTTGTGCGCAGTGGATCGGGATTGCACGAGTCCGGATCGGGCAAAGCAGCGCCGCCCTCCGGGGCGTGCTCGGTGCTACCCCCACAGCTTGCCAGCGCTAGCAGGCTGACAGCGAACGCCACAGGCAGAATCACGTAGCCGGTGCTCGAAGCTGCGCGCGTGGTCCTTGAGCCCATGACTCTGGTAATCCAGCACGGTTGCCTCCGTGAAATCAAGTTGCGGATGGGCGGCGCGACCTCATCAGGCCGCCGCAGACCACTGGCGCCGCGCGTGCTCCAGGATCAGACCTTCGCGTAGTGCGGCCCGACAGACGCGCGCACGAGGGACGTCGAGGATGTCGAGCACCGAGGCCAAGACGATGGCTCCGTGGATGATTTGGTCCGCCCGGTCGGGGTTCATGCCAGGGACATCGCGGCGGGCCGACAGCGGCAGCGCGGCCAGATGCCCGATGAGCAAGCCGAGCGTAGCGCGGCTCAGGCAATTGGAGCCCTCGCCCGACGCCGGCACTAGCCGGAGTGCGCGGGCCACGGAGCGCAGAGCTCGGGCGGTTCCCGCGCACAGCACGACCTCGCCGAGGTCGCGCCTTCGGAACGGGCGTAGCAGCGCGGCCACGCGACCGAACCCCCAGCGCTCGATCGCGCGCAGGTCAAGAGGCGAGGGTGGATCCGACGCCGGCTGCTCGGCCACCGCGCGCAGAACGCCGATCGGCGCCGAGGCGGTGTGAAGGATTCGACTCCCGTCGCCCACCACGACCTCGAGCGAGCCTCCCCCGAGATCGAAGAGCGTGGCACGACCGACACTGCCACCCATCTGCGCGCGCGCGCCCGCATAGGCGAGACGCGCCTCTTCGTCACCCGAGATGACCTGGACGTCGAGGCCGAAACGCGAGCGAACCTTGGCGACGAACGTATGCCCGTTGCGCGCCTCGCGGACAGCGCTGGTCGCGACCGCGAGCACGGCCTGCGGTTGGTTCCGTTCGATCACCGGGACCAGCTCCCCTACCGCGTGCAGGGCGCTTTCGAGCGCCGCTCCCGAGAAACGGCCGGTTCGAAAGATGGCCTCGCCAATCCTGGGCATCCGCTTGGCGCGCTCGACAACTGCCAGGCCCTCGCCATGCTCCACCTCCGCAATCAGAGCGTGGAAGGAGTTGGAACCGAGATCGAGGGCTGCGAGTCGCATACCATGAGTGTAAGCTGGCGCGACCACACGATTAATTCCATTTTGGTAACAACTTATCAACAGCCCGGAAACGGCCGGGAGGAGTGGCCACCGTGGACGCAGGCTTTGCCTAGCCGCATCGCATCTCAGGATACGTGCTCAATCAGCCGGGGTCATGCTGGGTTGTGTCCGTCCCTGCTGGGTTCGGAGTGGCCCCGTCGGGCTGGGCTCCATCCTGAATCGGTTGCTGTTCCGTCGTCGCCAGTGCGGCGATGCTTACTCCCTCTCCGCCTCTCTTGACCGCCTTCTTGACGGCTTTCTTGACCGCCTTCCTGACCGCCTTCCTAAATGCCTTGTTGACCGCCTTCTTAACTGCCTTCTTGACGGCCCTCTTGGTGAGGACCTTTGTCTTGGCGAGAGTCTTCTTGGACTTGATCGGTTTCTTGGCTTTGGTTGCCTTCTTGGCTTTGGTTGGCATGGCGTACATGTTGCCGCCGCGCGGGCGTGCGTGCAAGCTCTGAGCCGCATCCCAGCCTCCCAGCGGCCGTCCGTTGCTCCGCTAAGGTCCTTCGTTGGGGCCGGCAATCTCTTTCAGAAAACCGGAAATGCGGCGGACGATGGCCGCATCGACAGCGTCCTGCGCGAGCGGGTCCAGCTTGAGCTGCGTTTTCGCGAGCTCGAGCGAGTGGTTGCCGCCTTCAACCACATAAAGGTCGTTCGCGACGGCCATGCGTGCGCGCACCTCGGCCAGACGATCGAGCGGACAAAGCGGATCGCGCGAGCCTTGCACGAACAAGACTGGGATTCGGAGCGCAAGCAACACCTGGTCGCGAACCGCGCCGTTTTGGCCGACCAATGGGTAGCCCAGGCAGACGACGGCAAGGGGCTTTCTCCGTGTCAGCTCGTTCGCCAGATGGCAACCGATGCGACCGCCCATGCTCTTGCCAATCAGCACCACGGGCGCCTCCGGGTCCAAGGCTTCGAAGGCGGCCCGATGGGCTGCGACCAGGACCGGCAAACGATCGGGTGAGCGTCTGCCAGCCTGCTGATACGGATAGTCGAAGCACGTGACCCGACCGACGACCGCCAGTCGTTTGCAGAAGTCTTGCATCCAGCGTGACGACGATGGCGCCCCTGCGCTGGGTGCGAAGAGAAGCTGAAGACTCATGGCTCTCGTCCCGAAAGACCTCAATCCTGACCTACGGCCCCCGGGCAAGCCAGCCCACCATGGCCAGCGCGGCAAGCGATTACGGTGTCAGCCCAGATCACACGCGCGCGTTCGCCCCCTGCCGCCGGTAGCGCGCGGGAGCCGTGCCCTCGTGGCGCTTGAAGGCTCGGCTGAAGGCGGCCTCGCTGCGATACCCGGCGCGTTCGGCGACATCGAGCATCGACAGATCGCTTTCGCGCAGAAGCTCGGCAGCCTTGGTCATGCGCCAGCGCGAAACGTATTCCAGCGGCGGCTCGCCGACCAACTCGGAGAAGCGCGCTGCGAACGCCGACCGCGACAGGCCCACCGCGCGCGCCAGCCCCCCGACGGTCCACGGTTCTGCCGGCCGCTCGTGGACGAGCTGCAAAGCCTTTCCAATCTGGAAATCGCCCAAGGCGCGCAACCCGCTTTCCTTGCAAGCGCCGCTCGTGATGAAAGTGCGCAGCGCCTGCACGAACAGCACGTCGACCAGCCGCGAAACCACCACCGTACCACCCGCGCTGTGCGCGGCGCTCTCGGCGATGAGCAACTGCACGGTCGACGCCAACCAGGGCGAGACAGTTGCGTCGGACGCGGCGATGTGAATGACTGAGGGAAGCCTCTCGAACAAGGGAATGCGCCGACCGGCCCCGTAGCGGAACGCGCCCGCCACCAACGTCGTGCGCGCGCCTTTGCCTCCGAGACGAATGGGATTGGCTGCGGTCGAGCGTTGGCACTGGCCGGTGCCAAGGACGTGCAGCGGACTGCCCTTTCCGTCGCGCAGCACATGCGCACCGCCATTCGGCAGCAGCGCCACGTCGCCGGAGGACAGCACGGTCGCCGGTATGGTCGACCGGCCGGAGGTCTGGACCTCCAGCTCGGCGCTGCCTCGGGCAATGACCAGCAGACTGGCCGAGTCGGGTACCTCGGGAAAGCTCAGTCCCCACGGGGCGCCCAGCTCCAAGCGCCCGTAAACCAGGGTCGTGAGGCGCAGGCTGCTGAGCAGATCACCCAGGATGTCGGTTGTCTTGTCATCCGATAGTCCGAGACGAACAATCAAATTTTCTGGATTCCTTGCCATGTAACGTCCACCGGGTCCCGTTCATCTTCCTAGCACACGACCATTGCGACGGCCGCTTACAAAACCAGCACAGGAGAGAATTCGTGATGACCCACGTTTCAGCGCTTACCCAATCGAATGAACACCATCTGGCCAGCGTCACCACGTCACGGCCGGCAACCGGCAAGGAGAACGCCATGCTTACATCGAAGATCAATGAATTCGCGCTGCGCGCGGAACCATACTTGTTCTCAGCCCTGCGCATGGTCGCGGGCGCTATGTTCGCGTTTCACGGCGCGCAGAAGCTTCTTGGCTGGCACAGCCAGTTCATGCCCCCGGTTGGCTCGCAGCTTTGGGTCGGCGGGATCATCGAATTGGTGGGCGGCACACTGATCGCGCTCGGACTGCTCACGCGCCCAGCCGCGTTTCTGACCGCCGGCCAGATGGCTGTGGCCTACTTCCAGTTCCACTGGAAATTCGCCTTGGCGGGCGGCCTGTGGTTGCCGGCCATCAATAAGGGCGAGCTGGCGGCGCTCTACTGTTTCGTCTTCCTGTTCATCGCTGCCCACGGCAGCGGCATCGCCTCGCTCGGCGCCCGCCTGCGTAAGCAGACTTCTTGACCACGAACGCGACGGCATGGGGAGTTTGGCCCGCGTGCCCTGATACATTGGCGCTCGACGGAACCCGGCGGTAGGTCACCGTTTGTATTTCGCTCGGAAGTGGTCGAAAATCCGTTGGTCCAAGGTTTTCCGACCTGCCAGCTAGCTCTTGGTGATCTGTGAACAAGAAGGACCTCACCGAAGCGGACATCCGAACCAAGCTCATCACCCCGGCGCTCGTCGCCAGTGGGTGGGATCCCATGAACCAGCTTCAAGAGGAAACCTACCGGTGTTCTTGTCCAAGGAGGATTCTGTTGCGAGCTTGGTGGGTAACCTTTGTAGCGTTGACCGCGTGTGGATCCACTCCATTTTCCGAGAACCAGGGCACCGGCGGAGTCCTCGGCACAGGCGGGATGGTTGCTTCGGGCGGAATACCCGGTACTGGGGGCGTTCCGGCCACCGGGGGAGTGGTCGGCGCTGGCGGAACTATGAGCGGTTGGGGGGACGGTCGGAATCGGAGGCGCCGTAGGCGCCGGTGGTGCAGGCGGCCTCAGAACGGACGCGGGTAGCGGAGGACTGGCCGGCTCGGGAACCCCGGGGTGTCCCGCAGCGCTGCCTGTCCTCATTACCGACTTCAGCACCGCTATCGCAGCGGACGCATCGAACATGCAATTCGGCGGGAATGGCGCCTTGTCGGGCGGTGGCTCGGTCTGGGGCGGCCTTACCTCCGAGATCGTCGATGGGGCCTGGCACATCTCGGGTACGGTCAACGACTACGCGGGCTTCGACCTCTACCTTGACGACTGCGCGGTTATCAACGCATCGGCGTACAAGGGGATCTCATTTTCGCTCTCGGGTTCGGCGGCAAACCGGGCCACGCCGATTGCTCTCGGCATATCGACCACCGACACCACACCCTCGCCTGCGTGGCTAATTGCTCAAGGCGACACGATGGCCAAGCCCACCGACCCCGGAACCTGCACTCCAATCGCCGGCAACAGCAGGTACTATCACCCCGGCTGTAGTGACCCCACAAAATCGATCGCGGTCCCAACCGCCCCGACGACTATCAACGTGCTCTGGACCGATATGACCGGTGGGGAGCCCGATGCTTCCCCCAATCCGGCACATATCACGGCCATCTATTTCAATCTCGAATGGATGGGCGCCGCCTCGACACCCTATTCGGCGGATCTCACACTCGACGACCTCGCTTTCATTCCGTAGGGACGTCCGACTCCACCTCACTCGAGC
>CAZBIU010000307.1:0-8308 GCA_964491625.1 uncultured Myxococcales bacterium | reverse complement strand
ACCGGATGAGCTATCGCGCAAATTTTTGGTCGCCGAATTTGGGGACAGGCCCTAGAGCAACTGAACCTTCGATCTTCATGGGGACCCTCTCTTTCTTCACGGTCGTTGTTGTTCGACCTTCTGAAGCCAAGACGACGTGGGGGCCGAAATTTCATCGCCCTGTTCATCGAAATCTTCCTTGTGCCGGGCGCCGGCGTCGGCGGCAACCTCGGGAGGGCTCGCGGCATCTTCCAGAGGGATGTTCCTACAGGCAAGGGACGAAGACTTCCGGACGCAACTCGAGCCTCATCGGAGGGCGATCACGCTGCATTGCTACCGGATGCTTGGCTCACTCCAGGAGGCCGAGGAAGTCGCTCAGGAAAGCCTGCTTCGCGCCTGGCAGCGGCTCGATGAGCGGATGTCGAGCGGCTCGACCCGCGCCTGGCTCTACAAGATCGCCACCAACGCCTGCCTCGACCTCATGAAGACCCGCCGCCGGCGTGCGCTTCCTCATTTGCTCGCCCTGCCGGCGGCCCCGGGTGCGGCCTTCGGCCCGCCATTGCACGAGGAGGTTTGGATCGAGCCGGCGCCCGACTCCCTCTTCGACGCGGCCGATGGTGTGGAGCCCGGACCCGAACGGCGCGTGGCACTACGCGAGAGCGTCGGCCTGGCCTTCATTGCCGCGCTGCAATTCCTGTCGCCCAAGCAGCGGGCCGCGCTCCTGCTCGTGGACGTCCTCGGCTGGAGCCCCGAAGAGACGGCGAGCCTGCTCGAGACGAGCGTCGCTTCCGTCAACTCGCTCCTGCAGCGGGCGCGCAAGAATGTCAAATCACGGAGCGAGGAGAGCAGGCCCGCTTCTGGAGCAAACGACGAGGAGCTCCTGCGGCGCTATATCACCACTTGGGAAAGCGGGGATCTCCACGCCTTCACCACTTTGCTCGCCGAAGACGCCCGACTGTCGATGCCGCCCCAGCCGGAGTGGTACGCCGGGCGCGAAGCCATCCACCGCTTCCTCGCGCACATCATGGCCACCCAGCCCCATCGCTACCGGCTGGTTCCGGTGGCGGCGAATGGTCAGGCTGCGGTGGCGGTGTACACGGCGCCGCTTGCGGCAGGGGACTTCTGCGGGGAGGCAATCAACCTCGTGTCGATGCGTTGCGGTCAGGTCACGCAGATGATCCGATTCGCGGCGCCGCGGCTCTTCCCGTCGTTCGGCCTTCCCGAGCGCCTGGCGGTAGGTATTACAAGCGCCATTTTCCAATCGCCTAACATAACGCAACAGCAACGCCGGTAACGCCCAATCTATCAACTACGTCGCACCGAGCCACCCTGTAACCCGAGCAAGGCGACAGGTATCTCGACCTGGACCGTCGTCATCAACCTCAACCAATCGACGTTCTCGCAGATCTGGAATGGAGTGCAGACCATTTCTGGCAGCACGATGACGGTGAAGCCGGTGTCGTGGAATACTGCGATCCCGGCGGGTGGTACGGCTGCTTTCGGTTTCTGCGGGACCAAGACCGGCACGAACTTCACGCCGACCGTGGTGTCGACGACAGGTTCCTAGACTCTCTGCTTTCCTAGTTTTCGTCTCCAATCGCTAGGCCAAACCGGCGCTGCCTTCAAGCGGCGCCGGTTTTGTTGTTTAAGCGGCCTTGCTTTACCGGTCGCGCGCAGCGTGGTTAGATGACGACGTGATTGCAAACTCTGTGTCGGCGATGGTCGCGCTGTTGCTCGCGGCCAATCCTGTCGACGTTCGGAGCTCCACGTCGTGCCCCTCGACGGAAGACATCGTGGAGCGGCTGGAGCCGCTGTTGCCGCGCTCGCAGGTCAAAGGGCCGGTGCGTGATGTCGCGACGATTGAGATCCTGGCGGCACACGTGGGCGACGCTTCCACGCTACGCCTGCGTCTGTTGCAAGCGGACGGATCGAGCATCGGGGACAGACGATTGCCCCTGCAAGAAGACTGCACGGAAATGGCCTCGGCCGTCGCCACGGTTCTGGCGGCTTGGGAGACCGAGCCAGCGGCGATCATGCCGTCTGGACCAGGCTTCGACGAGCACGCTGCCCCGATATTTACAGCGAAGAGAGCAAATTCAGGGCTACAAGTCTTCGTCGGAACTGGGGGCGGCGTCGCGCTGGTTGGCGGTGTGGCTGCGGCGGGACAGATCGAGGTGCGCGCGGGCACTCGCCTTTCATCATGGCAGGCGCGTGTTGCCATGGCCATCGAGACCAGTCGGCGCTTGAGTCTGGCGCAAGGCTATGTGGACTGGCAGCACGCGACAGCCGGGCTTGCAGCAAGCTGGCGCATCATGCGCAGTCCAGGTTGGCTGTTCGCTGTGGACGCTGGGCCTGTCGCCGGTTGGGCGATCATGCAAGGAGGCGGCTTTTCCTTCAGTCGCCATCAATATTCATTCGAGTACGGCGTGGGCGGGGGATTTCGCGGCGGTCGCGTGTGGGGCCGCTGGTCTCTGTGGGCCGACGTGCGCGCGAGCTTGTGGGCGCAAGGCCAGCGCGCGACGATCAACCAAGGCGCGTCCGGAGTCGATCTTCCCATGTTGGACGTGATGGCCAGCGTGGGCGTGTCGGTCCTGGCCTTGCCGTAGTGAACGTCAAGCAATCCCCGCGTTCCTGGCCAAGGACGCGCGGGGATGAGGGCGTCGCCGTGGTCGGACTATGGACACGCGCCCAGGTGCGAATAGGGCCGATCCGGATAGCCTTTGTTGCTGCCGCCGACTGAGAAGGTCTGGCCGTCACATCCGCAGTAACTCTGCTGCAGTCCGGAAAACAGGCAAAGCGGGCTTCCCATGCAGTGCCCTTGTGGCTGGCCGCAGCCCGGATCGAAAGCGCAGACAGCGACGGTGCTCGGCGCCATGGCGGCCCTGCAATCGGCGTCGCTGTGGCAAGGGGCGGTTGTCGTCGAGTCGACATATCCGCCGTCGCCGTTGGGACGCATGCAGGCCGCGCCCTGGCAGCCACTTCCGCACTGGCAGCAGTCGCATCCATCGGCGTAGACGGCTCCATCCTCGATGGTGCGCCCGTCGGGGAGGTCACATGTTGGTCCCGCTGCAGGCGAATTGCACGTGGCCGCGCCTCCGTTCTGACAAGCAATCGGCGTCTGCTGAGGCCCGGCAAGGAAGTCCTTGCACATGCACAGTTTCTTGCAGCAAAGGGATCCCTGCACGAAGGGAGTGCCACACGCAAAGCCGGTCTTGCAGCGCCTGTCATCGGGATTGCTTGGGTCGCCAAGCTGGCCATCACAATCGCTATCCGACTCGCACGAGGCCGTGCAAAGCGCTGCAGTGGCTACAGTTCCACCGTCGCTTGCTCCTTGCTGGACAAACGGCTTGACGCAGATGCGGCTGGTGCACTCGGACGCTTCGGAATTGAACACAGCCTGGGCTGCGCTTGCGTCGACACCGTCATCGCACAGGCTACCGATGTTCGACACAGGGGGGGCGTCGAGCGAGCTGATGATTCCTCCGCTGCCGGTCACTCCGCCCGTCGGCGCAACACCACCGCTGCCCATCGCAGACGCACCAACGAAGGTCCCCCCGCTGCCCAGGCCGCCGCTGCCCGGTGCCCCTCCGAGTCCTGGACTGTTGGCGCTCCCCATGCCGACCGACGCTCCACCTGTACCGTAAAAACCGTCGACCACGACGGGCGCATCGGGGGTCATGGTTCCGACGTCGACATCGGAACGCGGGCAAGCAGAGAGGAGCAGAAGGAACGCCGTGGTGAGAGTGAGATTGCGCATGATGAATACCTCCACCTGCTTCATGTGGAACGTTCGCGCAAGGTTACGGTTTGCTCAATGAAAACCCAAGCTCCGCGTTCGCTCGTGCCTCAACGGCGATGAGGAGCTCGGTGTTTACATTCCTTGTAACCTTCTCGAATCCGCTGACATAAACACCTCGCTAGGCGATGTCCGCATCCATGCCAATCGTTGCTTTGACCGTGGTATCGGCGCCACCCTCCTCATTTGAGGAGGCATACCGGGACTATGCCCAATGCACAGCCCGCTGGGCGCGCCATCTAGGGGGCGCCAGCGTCGATGTCGAGGACGTGGTTCAGGAAGTTTTCCTGGTGGTCAGCAAGCGGCTCGCTGCTTTTCGGCCCGAAGCGCGCTTCTCGAGTTGGCTGTTCGAGATCACGCGCAAGATCGTTGCGAATCATCGACGTCGGCATCGTTGGCGCTTCTGGCGCGAGGAAAGACACGGAGAGCTCAGCAACGCGCCGACGGCAGTTTCCGATCCCGTCGCCGAGCTGGAGCGCAAGCAGAGGGTCGCACAATTCTATACCGCGCTCGACCAGTTGCCGGAGAAGTACCGCACGGTTCTCGTGCTTTACGAGATCGAGGGCATGAGCACGAAGGCGATCAGCGAGCTTTGCCGACTGAATCTGTCGACGCTGAAGGTGCAGCTCAGTCGCGCGCGCGAACGCTTCATCAAAGGCTACCAGGGGTTACTCAAGGAGAGCGAATCATGAGCGAGCGCATGGGCGGTCGACAGACGGAGCTTCCACGTTGGAAGGAACACGGCGATCAGCTCAACTTGGCGGAACGCGCCGCTGGCGAGGCCATTCGCGCCATGCGTACGCCCGAGCCTCTGACAGGTCCACAACTGGCTCGGATCGCCGCGCATGTCCGGTCCTCCTCACGCCCCAACCGGTCGCGCATGTGGACCGTGGTCGCGGCTGCGTTCGTGCTTGGCGTGGCCACGGCCGCCTCGGCTGCGCGGCTGAGCTTCGTTCCGCACTGGATGGTCCATCTAGTTAGCCCGAGGCCCGTGGTGATGGTACCGCACGCAGCACCGTCGATTGGCGTGCGGAAGCAACGGCAGGAAAGCTCGCCGGAGTCCGTGCCCGTGCCACTGGTGCAGACATCGATCCCGAAAAGACCCGCGCCCGAAGCTTCGCAACCCAAGGACAAGACCGCCTCGCCGGCGCCCGCGTCGACCGCTGTTCCCAAGGCAATCACTTCATCCCATCGGTCGCGCGCCGGGACCGAAAAGACTCCTCCACTAACTACCGCGGAATTGAGATCGCCCTCGCCATCGTCGGTGTTTCCGCCTGGGCAAAACACGCCCACGCCCGCGCAACCGGAAGCCCGTCAACTCTCGCCATCTGCAGCGGCGAAAGCCGATGGAACGCTGGCTGCCGGCACGTCTCCGTCCAACGTTGTTCGCAGCCCGCAGGTCGAGCGCCAGCTCGCGTGGGTGGATTCGAGCCCACAGGGCAAACCAGCACCGGAGGCGGGCAAGGCAGACGAACCGCGAGCGAGCAACCCGTCCAACCAGGACAAGGCCAGGTACCTCACGGATGCGATTCGGCTTCTGCGGGTCGACCATTCGCCCGAATCGGCGCTGCTGGTTCTCGATCGCAACGCCACTACGCTGGAGAAAAGCCCATATGGGCACGAGGCCTTGCTCGTGAGAATCGAGGCACTCTTGGCGCTGGGTCGGCAGGCGGAGGTGCTGCGTCTGCTCGACGGAACGCCGCTCGTCGACGTCGCGGCTTCGCATGTCCTGCTTGTGACGCGTGGACGACTGCGCGCTGCCGCCAATCGTTGCGCCGAGGGCGTTGGCGACTTCGATCTGGTCTTGATGCAAGCCCGCCACACGGACAAACAAGCTCTCTACGGTCGCGCCCTATGCCGGAACAAGCTCGGCGATGGCTCCGGAGCGCGCGCCGATCTCGAGCGCTATCGTCACGAGTTCCCGAACGATGCACAACTGCGAGATCTGGAGAGGCAAGTAGGCAGTCGCTGATGCTCGACCTTTGCCCGAGGACGCCGATGAGGGCGGTAGGAAGCACAAGCGCCAGTTCTCAGCCGCGCGATCATGACGCAGAAACGCCGATAACGAAGATTACGTCGCCTTCCCCCAATACCCGGCAAGGTCGTCCTCGACCTGCGGACGATCGAATGAGGGGGAAAGGGAACGCTCCTCCATCATCCGGCCCGCGCCCCGATCGGAATATTTACAGATAATCTGTACAGGTTACCTGTATATGTGGTATATTTCCATCATGGTAGAGACGTCGCCGAGTACGGACACTGCGCCTGCATCCAGACTCGCGGCACAGTTGCGCACAACCGTGGGGAGCCTGAAGCGGAAGCTGCGACAGCAAGGCGGGCGGCATGACCTCACGTCGTCCCAGATCGCGGTCGTTCTCCGACTGGAACAGACCGGTCCGGCGACGGTGTCGAGCCTCGCCCGGGCGGAGGGGATGCGTCCCCAGTCGATGAGCGCCGTGATTGCCGCGTTGGAGGAAATGGGGTTCGTGGCGGGCGCCGCCGACCCGAGCGACGGGCGGAAGACCCTCATGTCGCTGACGAAGGCCTGCAGGAAGTCGATCGAGGACGGGCGTGCCGCTCGCCAGGACTGGCTGGCGCAGGCGATCCAACGGAAACTTTCCCCGCCGGAACAGAAGAAGGTGTCTTCCGTCCTGCACTTGCTGGTGCGACTCGCCGAGGACTGACCATTCCACCTCGGATCGACGCCAAATTCCGTTCACCGCGTTCAAAGGAGAACTCCATGCCGCTCACCATCCTCGACCCTCGAACCGCGCTGATCGTGGTGGATCTCCAAAGGGGAATCGTCGGCAATCCGGGCGTTCCTCCCCTCGACTATGTCGTGGAGCGGTCGCGCGCGCTGATCGATGCATTTCGCGCAACGGGGTTGCCCGTGGTGCTCGTCAACGTCACCGGTGGGGCGCCGGGGCGCACGGAACAACCGCCCAGGCAGAGACTCCACTCCGAAGGATGGGCTGACCTCGTTCCGGAGTTGGGTCGACGGAGCGGCGACATCGTGGTCACCAAGCGGACCTGGGGCGCGTTCGCCAGCACGGACCTCGAAGCCAGGTTGAAGGCGATCGGCGTCACCCAGGTGGTCGTCACCGGGGTCGCCACCGCAACCGGCGTCGAAGCGACCGCGCGCCAGGCGTTCGAAGCGGGTTTCAACGTGACGCTCGCCATCGACGCCATGGCGGATTCGCGCCCCGAAGCGCACGAATACAGTCTCAAGCATGTCTTTCCGCGCCTTGGCGAGACCGGCTCCACGCAGGACGTGCTTGATCTGCTCGCAAAAAGGAGTGCTTGACCATGAACTGGCTGCATCTCGTGTCCTACTTCTTCGGGGCCGGGTTTCTGGCCAATGCCGTGCCGCATTTTGTCGGCGGCATCATGGGAGAGCCCTTCCAGACGCCGTTCGCCAAGCCTCCGGGGAAAGGTCTCTCGTCCTCGACGGTGAACGTCCTATGGGGCTTCGCGAATTTCGTCTTCGCCTATCTCCTTCTGCTGCGCGTCGGAAATTTTGATCTGCGCTCCATCGCCTGCATCGCGCCGTTCGCGGCCGGCGCGCTCTTCATCAGCCTGTTTTCGGCATGGAATTTCGGCCAGTTCCACGGGGGAACCCCCCCGAAGCCTCCATGAGGAATCCACTTTCCAAGCCGTTCCGCGCCCTGGAAAACTTCAACTTCCGCTTGTGGGCGGCAGGCGCTCTGGTTTCGAACATCGGGACCTGGATGCAGCGCGTGGCGCAGGACTGGATCGTGCTGACGCGCCTGACCAACCACGACGCGACCGCAGTGGGCATCGTCACGGGCCTGCAGTTCGCACCGCAGCTCCTGTTGCTGCCCTGGACCGGGTTGGCGGCGGACCGTTTCAACCAGCGCAAGCTGCTGATGCTGACGCAAGCCTCCATGGGTGTGCTGGCGATCGCGCTGGGAATCCTGACGATCTCGGGGCGCATCCAACTCTGGCACGTGTACGTGTTCGCCTTCGTCTTCGGCGCCGCCGCGGCGTTGGATGCGCCGGTGCGGCAGACCTTCGTCGGGGAACTGGTCGGCGACCAGCACTTGTCCAACGCGGTCGCGCTCAACTCGACCTCGATCTTCGCCGGCCAGATGATCGGCCCGGCCGTGGCCGGTCTGGTCATCGCGAAATTCGGAACGGGCTGGGCATTTCTCCTGAACGGCCTGTCCTTCGGCGCTGTCCTCTTCTCCATGGCGCTGCTGCGCGTCCAAGAGCTCCGGACGAACGCGAGAGCTTCCCGCACAACGGGGGGCTTCATCGAAGGACTTCGTTACGTCTGGGCCAGACCGGACCTGCGAGCCATCGTGGTCATGCTGTTCCTGATCGGCACTTTCGGCTTCAATTTCCAGGTCCTCATCTCCGCCATGGCGGTGAATGTCTTCCATACCGACGCGCGTGGATTCGGTCTGTTGTCGTCGATCATGGCGATCGGCACGATGAGCGCGGCGCTGTTGGCGACCGGGCGCGACAAGCCGGATTTCGGGACGCTGCTTTGGGGCACCGGAGTCTTCGGGA
>CAZBIU010000306.1:0-8324 GCA_964491625.1 uncultured Myxococcales bacterium | reverse complement strand
GTCCACCTTCGTCGAGGCGCCAACCTGCTCGTGCTCAAGTCCGTCGTCACCCAAGGAGCCTGGCGTCTCTTCGCGCGGCTCACGGAGCCCGATGGGCGACCACTGACGGGCGTGTCCACCACGGCGTTGGTCCCTGAACACCTGGCAGCGGCAGATGGCAAGCCCCCGGCAGCAAGGCCGGTGCGCGAGCTCGGCAAGATCTTGCGTGAACGAGCCCAGGTTCGTCGCAAGGGCGACGCAGTCCAGGCCTGGCTGGACTACGCCCGATTCCTTTCCCTGGCGTCGCCGGCCGACAGCGAGCTTCACGCTACCGAAGCAGCAGCCAAGCAGGCGGCAGCAGCCGCGGGAGCGAAGCTGACAGAGCCCGCCGTGCGAGCGCTGCTCTTGCTTGGCGATGTGGCCCAGGAAGAGGACGATCGTCGTGCGGCGCTGGAGAAGGCGTTGCCTGGAATCCGCGACCCGGCCGATCGCGCCGTCCAGCTTTCTGCGATAGGGCAGCTTTGGCGGCGACAGCGGCGCGACCACCTCGCGATTGCCCGCTGGCGCGAGGCCGTGGCGCTGGATCCAGCCTGCATTACCGCCCAGCTCGCATTGGCGCACGCGGAAGAGCAGGGAGGCATGATGGCAGGCGCGCGTGCCCGGCTTGAGTCGCTGCCGGCAGCCGCACGAGCGCTTCCCCTGGCCGAAGGTGCGACCGCGGACGTGCTTTCCGCACTGGGCCGTCGCTCGGACGCAGAGGCGCTCTATCGCTCGGTGTACCAGGCGAAGCGCACCGACATCTCTGCCATGCGCGATCTGGCGGCCTCCGTGCGTTCAAGGGGCGACTTGAGAGCGGCCGCGGAGCTCTACGCCGAAGCCGCGCGCTGGCGTCCTGATCTCACAAGCTTGGTCTTTGACCAGGCTGCCATTCGAGAAGGTCAGGGCGACGTCGACTCGGCACGGAATCTTCTCCGACGCGCGATGGAGAACCTGCCCGACGATGCCGGGCTGCCCGAGGAGCTTGGCCGACTAGAGGCCCGGGCCGGGCACGTGCAGGAGGCGGCGGCCAGCATGCGCCGTTCCCTCGATCTCAGACCGCAAAATCCCAATCTGCGCCGCTACCTCGATGAGCTGGTGGAAGGATCGAAAAAGCAAAAAGGAGGCAGGACCATCGACGAGCTGGCGCAGGCCAACGCCGCTGACGGTCGCGCCCTAGCCGACGAAATTTTGGCCTCGCCCCCGTCGGGGACTGACGTTGCTCCTGCCGAGGTTGTGCTGGACCGCACCGTGGTTCGCGTGCACGGCAATGGGCTTTCCGAACGCTTCGTGCAGCGGCTGGTCCACCTGCGCACCGAGCGCGCGGCCAACGACAGCCAGGAGGTGTGGATTCGCTTCGAGCCCGGCCGTCAAGAGGTCGAGGTCCGCAAGGCCAGGGTGTTTCGACGAGGGAAGGATGGCAGTGTGGAGGTCTCTGAAGCGACCGGGCGCGACGAACGGGAGCTGTCCGAGCCGTGGTATGGCCTTTACTACGATTCGCGCGCCGAGATCGTCTACTTCGAGAACCTTCAGGCCGGGGATGTGGTCGAGATTCAGTATTCGGTCGCTGACGTGGCCTATGCCAACGAGCTGTCCGATTACTTTGGCGACTTTCAGATGATCGCCGACACCTTCCCGACCCGCCGATGGGAATACACGCTGATCGCGCCCAGGGAGCGCACGTTCTATTTCAATTCCCCACGCTGTGCTGGGCTGGTTTCCACAGCGGAATCGCACGCCGACGAGACCGTGCATCGCTTC
The DNA here is from genome assembly GCA_964491625.1 of uncultured Myxococcales bacterium. Classification (GTDB taxonomy): domain Bacteria; phylum Myxococcota_A; class Polyangia; order Fen-1088; family Fen-1088; genus Fen-1118. Next base: position 6,548 of record CAZBIU010000306.1, on the reverse strand, counting down.
GTGGCCAAGCGCGTGGCCCGCGTGGAGAGCGAACCTGCCATGCCAGGGATCTCCGAGGTCGCGCCCTACCTGCACGTCAGCACCTACCGGAGCTGGGACGATGTGGGGCGTTGGTACTGGAACCTGATTGCGGATCAAATGCAGGACGACGGTTCGCTCAAAAAGGCGGCGCTGGCGGCGACCGTCGGCTTCACCTCGCTTCCCGACAGGGTGAAGGCCATCCACAAGCTGGTGGTCGAAAGCACGCGCTACGTGGGACTTGAATTTGGCATCCACGGATACAAGCCCTACAAGGCCACCCAGGTGTTCGAACGCCGATTCGGCGACTGCAAGGACAAGGCGACGCTGCTGGTGAGCTTGCTTCGCACCATTGGCATCAAGGCCGAGATCGTCCTGCTTCGAACCCGGCACAGTGGGCGCATCGACGACAAGCCGGCTTCGCTGGCGGTGTTCGATCACGCCATTGCCTATGTGCCGGCGCTCGACCTGTACTTGGACGGAACCGCGGAGTTCTCGGGGCTGGCCGAATTTCCGGCCGAAGACCAGGACGTCATGGCGCTGCGGGTTTCCGCCCAAGAGACAAAGCTGGTGAAAACGCCGCTTTTGCCGTCGGCAAGCAACGAGGCAGAGCGGACCTGGAACGTGGACCTGCAAAACGATGGTTCCGCACGCATCGCGGAGGACTTGACCGTTACCGGCCAGGCCGCGCACGAGTGGCGTGAGCACTACCAGACCGGGGGCGAGCAGCGCGAACGCTACGGCAAGGTCTGGAATGGACGCTATGCCGGATCGGTGCTTGACGAGGTAGACATGAATCTGGCCGACCGCAATCGGCCGGTGGCGGTCCACGCGCTGGTTGAGGTGCCCCACCTCGGCACACCGCGCGCGGACAATCAGCTCGATCTGCCGCTCAGCTCGCGCGATGCCGATTTCACAAGCACCTACGCGCGGCTCGGCCGACGGCACTGGCCGCTGGTGCTCGGCTATCCCTGGCGGCACGAGGAGGAAGTCAGGTACCGCCTTCCGGCGGGAGCGCACGTGGTGCGGGCGCCGGCCAGTCGCAAGATATCCAGCCGTTTTGGCGAGTTCACCCTGACCTTCGACAAAGCTTCGAGCGACGGTGTGTCGATCAAGACAGCCCTGGTGGTGGACCAGAGTCGCATCGACCCGTCGGAGTATCCGGCGTTCCGTGCGTTCTTGCGCGACACGGACGCGGCGCTGGCCGAACGGCTGGTCGTGGAAGTCAAAGGTGCACCATGAGCGGCCGCGTCTCTTCGGCCCTTGTGCTTGCCGCGTTCGTCGTTTCAGGTTGCGCCGGGCGCCTGCAAACGTCGGCGGCATCGACGCCCATCACCGACGGCCAGCGCGGCTGGCTGGCCTTGCGCGACGGCCAGCCCAAGCTCGCCGACGAGGCCTTTGCGCGCGCTCTGGCGAGCACGGCATCCGACCCAAGGGCTCTTTTCGGTGCTGTCAATCTGGCCTACGAGCGCGGGGACGATGAAGCGGCGCTTCGGCACGCGGTGGCGCTGCTCGACGTCGCGAGCAAGGGAGATGACGGGATCGCGCTGGCGCTATCCGCCGCAGTGTTGGCGCGAATGTCGCGCCTTTTGTCCGAGGTGGCGGAGCCTGGGCCGGCGGAGGCTCGGCTTATCGCCTTCGACCCAACCAAGCTGCCCTGGCAGGCGCGCTATGGTCTGGCGCTGATCTTGTTCGACATCGCCCGCAAGCGGGGAGACGCGTCTCTGTTTGGAAGGGCCGTCGAACAAGCGGGCTGCGTGGACAATCTGGCCATGGTCGGACGCGGGGGACGCCTGCCGTACCTGGATTTTTCCGACGACGGGGTGGTTGCCGACCCAGTTCCGCAGCCGCTGGTTCGCGCGGGATGCGAGTTCCAGCTCAACACGGCCGAGGCTCGCGCCGGCATTCGGGTGCTGCGATCCGAGATAAGCCTGCCCGAGGGGCAACACCAGCTCATCCTCGATTACTCCGGTCCGGCTCGGATGAGAATCGACCATGGCGATTGGTACCGACATGGCGGTTCAGTCGACACATACGGACCGCGCTGGTCAGCTCACGCGGTCCAGGTGGCGAGCGGACGACACACCATCGAGGTACGCATCGGTGCCTACGGAGCGACGGCCGACCTGGCCCTGTTGGTCTTGCCGGCAAGCCCAGGTCGTGAACTTTTCGGCGAGGGTTCGGCGGGCGACGACCAGACGATGATGGCGTTTGCCTCCCTGTTGCTCGCGAATCTTGTGGGTGACGTCGATGGTATGCTCAGGCATATCGGCAAGCTGGAAGCGCAGCCGCATTTCGCGATTGGACTTGCCGCCGCGGCCCGGCTGGGAGAGGTGGACCCGACTCGGCCGGACGACATCATGCGCGATAAGGCACGCGACATGTTTTCGCGTGCGCTGGCCGCCGATCCGCAATTCGCCCGTCCGTGGCTGGACCTGTCCAACCTTGAAATGCAGAAGAACAGGCCGCGCGAGGCAGTCGCCGACGCACGGAAGGCGATCGCTGCGGCGCCGCGCTGGTGGCCGGCGCGCCTCGGCCTGGCGGCGGCGCTGCGGGCGCAAGGCTTCGACCAACCGGCCGACCGGGCCCTGGACGCGGGGGTGAGACTGCTCGATGGGGCAACCGGCGGCTGCTCTCTCCTCGAGCAAGCCCTTGATCGGGCCGAGGAGCGCAACAATGAGTCTGCCGCAGCCAATCTGGTCGAGCGGATCGCTGGTTGCGACGCCCAGAGCGACAGCCCGCGACTTTGGCTGGCCAAGCACGGCGACCTTGCCGGCGTAAGAGACTGGTTCGCCCGCAGTCTTCCTCTCAGCCCGAGGCCTCTGTGGCTGCGCTCGGAGCGAGCCGACGTTCTGGTCGCACTCGGCGATCTGAAGACTGCCCGAGACGAGCTGTCGGCGCTGGCGCAGCTGGCTCCGCGCGATGTCAGCGTTCGCCTCAGGTTGGCAGACGCGCTCTCGGCGACAGGCCTGGCCGAGCAGGCCAAGTCGGTTCTGCAAGAGGCCCTGGCGAGGTTTCCAGCTCGCTCGGACGTGCGCCAGGCCGTGCGTCTGGCGGGCTTGCCGTCGCCGCTCGATGAATTCCGGCTTGACGGAAAGGCCGTGATTCGCGACTTCCTCGCCTCGGGACGGACATACCAGGCGCCTGCCGTGGTGGTATTGGATCGGGCGGTAGAGAAGGTCCTTACCGACGGCAGTCGGATTCTGCTGACCCATTCGATCACTCAGGTGCTGAGCAAAGAAGCGGTCGAGCAGGTGGGCGAGGTGCCGGTGCCGGACGGCGCGGAGATCTTGGCCCTGCGGACCCACAAGGCGGATGGAACCGTTCGGGAAGCGGAGGAGATCGCGGGGAAGTCGACGATTTCGGTTCAAAACTTGGCGGTAGGTGACTTGCTTGAGTCCGAGACGGTCGAGTTCAAGGATCCGCGCGATGCGATTGCGCCAGGTTTCATTGGCGAGCGTTTCTTCTTCCGGTCTTTCGATGCCCCGCTCGATCGCAGTGAATACCTGTTGGTGGCGCCGGCGTCGATGCGACTTGATGTGGACAACCGAGCCGGTGCGCCCGCGCCGCTGGAAAGCCGTGCCGAGGACGGGTCGAAGATCTTGGCCTTTGCTGCGCACCAGGTGCCGCAGGCATTCCCCGAGCGCTCCGCGGTTTCGCCCCAGGAATGGATTCCATCGGTGCGCGTGTCGAGCGCGGTGTCGATTCTCAACTGGTCTCGCTTCATTGCCGACGGCTTCTTGCGGGCGTCGCGCGGATCTCCGCAGATCCGCGCGGCGGCGGCGCAAATTGCGAGCGCGGCGGCCGGCGATCGCAGCCGACTGCCCGAGGTGCTGGTCGCGTGGGTCAGGGAGCACATCGAACCGGAGACCGACCTCGCTGAATCGGCAACCTCGACCCTGGCGCGCGGACGCGGGAATCGCACAGCGCTGATCCTTGCACTCGCGCGCACCCTTGATGTCCGGGCCGACCTGGTGCTGGCGCGGTCGCTCTTGGCGGCCAACCCGGAGTCGCCGATTCGGGCCGACGACCTGGACGACTTTCGTGACGTGCTGGTGCGCTTCCTTGGCGCGGGCGGCGCCAGGTTTGTGGACCCGCAAATCCGGCGCGCGCCCTTCGCGTACCTGCCACCCGCCCTAAGTGGGGCCAAGGCGGTAGTCGCGGGCGAAGCCCAGGTGGTCACCACCGCGTCGGGGGTGAAGGACGGCCGCGCCATCGCGTTGCGCGCAAAGCTGGACAAGGACGGCGCGGCGAACGTGTCGGTGGTTGAAAAGGTCGTCGGCTGGCCCGCCGTGGAATGGCATGAGCTCGTCGACTCTACCGGGAAGGATGGCGCGAAGCTGCGCCAGGAATTCGAGCAGCGCTGGCTGGGCCAATATTTCCCGGGGGCGCAGCTCGACACCCTGTCGGTCGAGCAGGGCGAAACCGGGACCAAGGTTAGCTACGGCTTTAGGTGGTCCGGCATGGCGTCCCTTGAGGGGCACGTCCTTCACCTGCGCCCCTCGTTCTTCCAAAGCCAGCCCGGCCGACGCTACGGCACCGAACCCGTGCGCAAGACGACGCTCTTGCTCGGGTTCGACGTCCCAGTGGACCTCGACGCCGAGATCACTCTGCCCCCGGGGACCAAGGTAATCGACCTCGGTAAGAGCGGGGAGATCAAAGTCGGCAGCGCCTTCTTCCTCGAGTCTCGCACGACCGAGAGCACGCCCGATGGATCCATCAAGCTAACCCTCCGCCGCCAATCCCGACTACCCCTCACGCGAGTCGAGCCCGCCAACTACGCCGAGGTGGCCTCGCGACTGCGCGCCGTGGATCCCGTCGAGCAGAGCGAAATACGAATCGCGGTCGGCGGAAATTAGTGGAGCCGCCGCGCGACCTCGACCAGTTTGTCCATGGTGGCGTCGAAAGCCTTGTCCACCACCTGCCGGATCGGGTCGGCATCGTAGTAGGCCATGATTTCCTCCGCCCCGCGGGAGAAGGGAATCTGGGCCTCCCAACCGGGCACCAGACGCTTCACTTTGCTGTTGTCGAAGATCATGCTGTGGGTCTTGTCGCCGACCAGGCTGTCGCCCCAGTCGCGGTCGTGTTTGGCGATGATCTCCGATGGCAAATGGACGATGTCGGCCTTGGTCTTGGCGACGTCGGCGAGGATGTGGTGGATCTGGTCCCAGGTCAGCCATTCGTCGGAAGTGATGTGGAAGAAGTCGCCGATGGTGCGGGCGTGTCCAAGCAATCCCACGAAGGCGCGTGCGAAGTCCTCGTGGTGGGTCAGCGTCCAAAGCGAGGTTCCGTCGCCGTGTACCACCACCGTCTTGCCCTGTCGCATGCGGTGAATCACGGTATAGCCGCCGTGGCACGGGAACAGGGTGCGGTCGTAAGTGTGGGACGGACGCACGACGGTGAAGGGGAATTTGTCCTGTCGGTACGCCAAAAGCAGCGCCTCCTCGCATGCAATCTTGTCGCGCGAGTACTGCCAGAAGGGATTGTCGAGCGGGGTGGATTCGGTGACGGGCAGGCTGCGCGGCGGTGTCTGGTAGGCCGAGGCCGAGCTGATGAAGACGTACTGGCCGGTCCGCCCGCGGAACAGATCGATGTCGAGCGCGATATGCTCGGGCGTGAAGGCGATGAAGTCGACCACGACGTCGAAGGTCAGCTTGCCGAGCGCCGCGCGCGCCGAGGCCGGATCGCGGATGTCGCCCTCCAGCACCTTGATAGACAGGGGAACCGTCCGAGCGGTCTTTCCACGCCGCAGATGAAAGATCTGAATCCCCGAGTCGACCGCGACACGAGAACAGGCCGAGCTGATGATTCCCGTTCCACCGATGAATAAGACTCTCATTCTTCTCCCCGAACGGCCATCGAGGGCGCAGAGCGAGGGGGAGAGCACAGGGGAGGAGGAACCGTGATCTGAATTGCGACCATCGTTCCCTCTGCGCTCTCCAGGCCCTCTGCGCCCTCGATCTATTCCCGTTGCTTACTCTTCTTCCTCGGCCGCCATCTTGGACTCGGCGACCACCTTGTCCATCAGGTTCGCGGGAAGCTCGTCGTAGTGCGAGAACTCGACCGCGAACGATCCGCGGCCACCGGTGATGGAACGCAGATCTGACGAGTACTTCAGGGTTTCGGACATGGGCACCGAGGCGCGAATGACCTCGCCCTTGTTCGTGGAATCCATGCCCTCGACGCGTCCGCGGCGATGGTTGAGGTCGCCGATGACGTCGCCCATGCAGTCGCTCGGGCATTGCACCTGGATCTTCATGATCGGTTCCAGCAGACACGGCTTGGCCTGTTTGAACGCCGTCTGGAAGCCCTTGGACGCCGCGATTTCGAACGAACTAGCATCGGAGTCGACGTCGTGGTACTTGCCGTCGAACAGCCGCACCTTCACGTCGGTTACGCGATAGCCGGCGATGACCCCTCTGGTCATGCGATTGCGCATGCCTTTCTCAACCGCTGGGATGAACTGTCGCGGCACTGCACCGCCGACGATGTCGTCCACGAACTCGAAGCCGCCGCCGTGGGGCAGAGGC
>CAZBIU010000305.1:0-8326 GCA_964491625.1 uncultured Myxococcales bacterium | reverse complement strand
TTCGATATGACCGCCGCAGGTCACGTAGGCATCGTTGGGCGCCGGCTTGGGAACCGGACAGAGCAGATAGAAGAGATCCGCCCGACTCTTGTTTGCGCCCATGTCCTCGGCCGTGGGCTGGGTGCCCTTGGGACAAGTCCAGCCCGTCATGCCGGCCACACAGCCGACCGCATCGGATTGAACGCAATTGACGGCGCGCTCTGTTCCTGAGCAGCAGTAGTTGATCAGGTTACCTTCCCTGACGCCCTGGTTGCAGCTGATGGCGGGATTGACGGCCTCGGGGCGGTCGGCGCCCATGCACTGATAGCCATAGGTCCCCGGATCGCAGATGGCTTCGGGGTCGAGCGAGCATTGGGCTTTGAAATTCGTGCAGCAGTACGCGTTCTTGCTGTCCGCCGTGACACCCTCGTCGGCGCATACTAGCCCCTGCGGCACGCCGTCGATGTACACGGAGTTGTCATCGGGCCGGGCCGAGCCGGTGCAGGAATAGCCTGCCAGGCTGATCGACTCGGCGGAGGCGTCGCCGACGCTACAACTGACAGCCGGGTCGGGGGTGCATGCGCCGGTCGAAGCGGTTGTGGGCGTGCTTGTAGAACAGGCAACAGCGCACAAACCACACAGGATCGGGACCGATGCGAGCTGACTATGTTGGATGCGCATGGTTTGCATTGCCTTGCGAGCGGTCTATCGCAGCCAGCCCGGCGGGGGCTGGGGTGCGGGCAGGGTCGGGAACACGCAGGCTCGAGGCGTGCTGCTGCCGGAAATCCGGTTGTCGGTCACGGTGACGTCGAACCCACTCGGCGTGAAACTGACTTCTCCCGGGCCGAGCGAGATGCTGGCGAACTCGGCCGCCACATCAGAGGTTCCCATATTGTCGATGACCACGTTGTCCAGCGTGACCGGGCCGAGCGGCAGGGTTTCGTTGAATCCTTCCAGGGTCACTACCGGCCGGTTGAGCCCCATGCAGGTTACATGGTGGAGGTTGCGAAAGGTCAGCTTGTGAAAGTCCGGGAACAGAGAACCGGCGAACAATGGATTGTACGCTGTGCTGACCAGGATGGCGTTGGTCATGTCGCGCATACAAATGTCCGTGTATGTGATGTTGTTCACGTAACCGCCACGGCTTTCATCCGACTTAACGCGAATTCCGTTGAAATCCGACGCCAGGGCGTCATAGCCGACCGGCCGGGAATTCGAGTCGATGGTGATGTCGTGCACGTCCACGTTTTCGATTCCGCGATGAGATACGCCGTCGGGCGAGGTGTAGCTGCCGAAGGTTTCGCTGCCGATCGACATGCCGTGACCGGTGCCGAAGTGATTGTGCGCGACCACCAAATTCGAGACCCAGTGCCCGCCCTTGATGGCAATGTGGTCGTCCCCGGTGCTAATGATGCTGCAAGCGATGACCCCGCACTGGGCGACCGTCCCCTCGCCAGGATCGACACCGTCGGTGTTGCGGGCAAAGCCAGGGGTCAGAAGCTCGCCGCGGCTGTTGGTCCAGCTTGATGGCGTGAGGATGGTGATGCCCCAAACCGTGAATCCATCACCGGGGGTGGTGCAATCGGTGGTGCTGTACGATGGCGTGGATCCGATCTTGACGTGGAACTTCGGCGAGTTGTGCAGGGTAATCCGGTATAGCACCATGCCAGTGGTTTTGGTGGTCGTGTTGATCAGGGTGGGATTCCCGATGCTCCCGTCGATGGCCCGCAGGGCATACGACGCCTGCCACCAGGAATAGTCGTGGCCAATCAGCGGCTCGCCACCTTGTCCATCGATGACACCATCGCCCACAATGGCGGGGCTGGTTCCATCCATGGTGATGAAATCTGTGCACGCACCCGAGTCGTTGATGCCGATGCTGCCGCAATTGCCGGTCTTTTGGTATTGCTGTGGATCGCGCGAAGCGTACAGAGTGACCCCGGCGTCGACCCAGAGGGTGACACTGGAAATCATCAAGTGACCGACGACGAACGAGCTCTTGCTTCCGTCGCTCACCAACTTGACCGCGCGACCTTTGCACTGGGTCAGCGCGGCCTGCACGCGGTCGGTGTCAAGGTTGTCTTCGGATGGCCCGCCCTTGAGAGCACTCAACGTCTGGCACACGTCGCTCGGGAATTGCGGCTCGGGCGGCAAAGTAGGGTCACCGGCGCCGCAGGCCTGCTCGGCCGCCCGGGCGGCCGGCGTCGAGTCCGTCTCACACATGTACTGGATCGGAGACACGTCCTCGTCGTTGCTTCCGCAACCAGCCAAGCCAAGCAGGGCCCCCAGAAGACTCGGCAGTCCCGAGCGCAGGAGCGGCTTTGTTCTCAAGCAGGTCACTTCGCACCGTTGCTTCGGCATCAGATCCAATGGAGTGTGTTGTTGGGAAAGCGACGAGCCCGACGCGCGAAGGGCTAGCAGCCTTGGCCGGCCGGGCACGGCCAGGCAGTGGAGCTGGCGCAGCTCCACTTTGAGCTTCCAGATGCTCCAGGGGCCTGGCAAACGCAATAGCCAGCCTTGGCCGCGCCGGTCGAGTCAAGGTACCCCGTGGTCTGGGCAGTTTTGGTGCCACCGCAGACCACGCACTGGGCGATCGTGCACACCTGGCTCGCCTGGGGCGCGGTGGTCGGGCAAGACGCGTCCGCCGTGGCGGGAATTTTGTAACAGGAGTAGTCGCTGCCTGTCTGGAAGCTGCAACCCGACTGTTCGTTGTACACGCCTGCGCTGCAGGTCTCCGACTTGAAGCCGATACTCTGGGGACCGCAGGTCTTGTAGCAGAGCTGGGGATCCGACGCAGTACAGGCGCCGTTCTTGGTGGGCGCTGCGCCCGCGGCGGTGGTGAGACCGGTGCACGAAGGCGTAAAGTCGCCCCCCGCGCCGTCAATAGGCGCAACGGCCGCGTCGGAGCTATTGGTTCCGGGCGTGGTCGCCCCTCCCGCTCCGGTCGTGACCGGGGTGGTCGCGCCTCCGGCTCCGGTGGTGGCCGGGGAGGTTGTGCCTCCGTTCGAGACCATTGCACCGCCAGTGCCCTCGGGAGGTAGCGACGAAGTGTTGCTTCCGCAGCCCTGGCCCGCCAGCACCTGCGCAAAAAGCATCATCGTTCCCAAGTACGCAACGCTCGACTTTGTCATCAAATCCCTCGCTTTGGTTGGTTTCGTTGCTGCCACACGAGCAGGCGGCCAAGACCGGTCGCCCTGACAGCGGAAGCATCCGCCAATCACGTGATCGAAAGCGGCAGTGGTGACGCGGACCCAATGTGGCTCAGCTTTTGCGCAGCGGGAGCCGAGCACACCGCAGTGCACGCCGCGGCACGGCCATGCCTAGCTCGGCGCGACATCTGCACTGACCGAGGTCACGCCCTGGCGGCACGCACGGCAGCGACCAACTGCTGGCACCGTAGGGTAATCGCCGCCGGCCCTTCCGTCGCGAGCACCTTCAAATCAACCACCGCAGCGCCCACCCCGAGCGCCGCCGCGCCGGCCTTGATGAAGTCGGCAGCGGTCGTAACATCTACGCCACCCGTCGGCAGCATCTTGATTTGCGGCAACGGAGCCTTGAGGGCGCGCAAATACGAAGCGCCGCCCATGGCAGAGCAGGGGAAGATCTTCACCAGGTCTGCGCCCGCCCTCCACGCCGCGATCACTTCCGTCGGGGTGAGCGCGCCCGGCATGCACGGCTTGTCCAATGCGTGCGCGGCTTGAATGGTTTCGACGTCGGTTCCGGGCGCGACGATGAACTCGGCACCCGCATCGATGCAGGCCCGGGCGGTTGCGCCATCCAGCACCGTACCGGCACCCAAGATCACGTCGGACCCGATCTCCTTGCGCAACTGCCGCATGAGATCGGTTGCGTTGGGCACGGTCATCGTGATTTCAAGCACGTCGATTCCGGCGGCCAGGATGGCTCGCGCCGCCGACGCGGCGACCTCCGCCGACGGTGCGCGGACGATAGGGACGATTCCTGTGGTTTCGATCCGCCTGCAAATTTCGGTTCGGTTCATCGTGAGATCCTCGCGCCTTTGCCTTTCATCAGTCGCTCGACCTCGGATCGCGACGCCATCGACGTGTCGCCGGGCGTGGACATGGCCAGTGCGCCGTGGGCCACGCCGCAGCGAACCGCCCACTCTAGTCCGCGACCCTCCAATAGGCCGCAGATGAATCCGGAGGCGAACGAGTCGCCGCCGCCGACGCGATCGAGAAGCTCGGTGTCCTGCTGCGCAACTTCGAAGAACTGTCCGTCGTGATAACCGATGGCGCCCCAACCGTTGAAGGTCGCGGTCCGGGCCGTGCGCAGCGTGGTCGCCACAGTCTTGATGTTGGGAAAGGTTTCCACGACCCGCTTGATCATGCGGCGGAATCCCTCCGTGGAAAGCTCCGCGAAGCTTTCGTCGGTCCCTTCCACCTCGAAGCCCAGCGCCGCCGAAAAGTCCTCCTCGTTGCCGAACAGCACGTCCACGTACGGCATCAGGCCCCGATTGATCTCGCGCGCCTTGGCCTGACCGCCCACCGCCCGCCAGAGCGAATCGCGGAAGTTGAGATCGTAGGACACCATCGTGCCGTGTCGCTTGGCCGCCTCGAAGGCGCTCTTGGCGACGGCCGGCGTGGTCTCGCTCAAAGCGCAGAAGATGCCGCCCGAGTGCAGCCAGCGCGCACCGAGCCGGCCGAAGATCTCTTCCCAGTCGAAATCGCCCGCGGCCAGTTGCGAGACGGCCGTGTGTCCGCGATCGGAACAGCCCACGGCGGCGCGCGGGCCGAATCCCCGCTCGGTGAAGTTCAGCCCATTGCGCACGGCGCGGCCGACGCCATCGTAGGATACCCACCGCACCAGCGACTGATCCACGCCGCCTTGGAATATCAGATCCTCGACCAGCCGGCCGACCGGGTTGTCGGCAAGTGCGGTGATGATGGCGGTGCGCAGCCCGAAGCAGCGCCGTAAGCCGCGCGCCACGTTGTACTCGCCCCCGCCCTCCCAGACCTCGAAGTGACGGGTGGTATGAATGCGACCGACGCCAGGGTCGAGTCGCAGCATCACTTCGCCCAGTGCAATCAGGTCCCAACGGCAATCGGATGCTGGCTTGATCTGTGACATGTGGATAGCTGCCTCTTCGCCGATTCTTCTCTCTGGCGAAGAAGCTCCGGATGGTACTCGCGCAGCTCCCGCCGGTCAAAGGCGCGCTGACGCCAACACGAGGTCGAACCCGATGTCTACTGCAGCGCGTTCACGAATGCCCTCGCAATGAGCCTTTTGCGAGGCTCGCCCCCACTAATTCTGAGCAGTGTTTATGATCGAATGGTGATTCCGGGGACATAAAGCAACCAGCATGTGTACAACGCCCTCACGCGCTTTCGCTCAACCAGCCTCCTGGGCCACCTCGGTCGCCCTCTTGCTACTGACGGCCTGTTCATCGAGCTCCTCGGCTCCAACGGTCGCGGGAACCGGCGGATCCGGCAAGGTCGGCTCGGGTGGAGCCCAGGGCGGTGGGGGCGCGGTTGCTAGCGGCGGCATCAGCGGCAGCACGGGCGCGCCGAGCCTCGGTGGAACGACCAGCGTGACGGACGCGACCGGCGGCGCGAACGCTGGATCGGGCGGTCGCGGAAGTGGCGGTTCGGCGGGAGGCGCGACCGGCGGAGCCACCGGTCCGGGCGGCACCGTTGCACAGGGAGGCTCGAGCTTAAACGGCGGCGGATCCGGGAGCGGCGGCACCCGCGCAGCCGGTGGCGCGACCGGCCCAGTCGCCGGCGTTTCGTCGGGCGGATCGGTCGTCACCGGTGGCTCAGCCGTCGGCTCAGGGGGAAGCAAGGGTTCGGGCGGCGTTCCCGCGGCCGGCGGTTCGGCCGCTGGGGGGGCAGCGTCGGGTGGCGTTACCAGTCCGGGCGGATCTTCCGGGCAAGGCGGTGCAACCGGCGCGGGTGGAGCCACCGGGAAAGACGGCGCTACCGGTGCGGGTGGCGCAACCAGTGCCGGGCCGGCCATCGCATTCCCGGGCGCCCAGGGGTTCGGCAAGAAGGCGACTGGCGGCCGAAACGGCGTCGTCTATCACGTGACCAACCTGAACGACTCGGGCGCGGGGTCGTTCCGCGACGCCGTGGGGACCTCGGGCCGCGTCGTTGTGTTCGACGTGGGCGGCTACATCCAGCTTCAGACCGCGGTTTCGGCCAAGAGCAATCTAACCATCGCGGGTCAAACCGCGCCCGGCGGCATCGGCTTTCGCGGCGGCGAGATTTCCTTCGCCAGCCAGTCCAACATCATCATGCGCCACATCCGCATTCGGCCGGGCAGCGAAACCGCGAGCACCGACGACGATGCGCTCAGCTTGTACCTGGCCAACACCGTGATCGTCGACCACTCGTCGCTGGAATTCGCGCCTTGGAACAACATCGACGGCGTGGGCGACAGCAGCAAGGCCCTGGTCGAGGACATCACCTTTCAGGATTCGCTCGTCGCAGATCCCACCGGGCAGCAGTTCGGCTGCCATTCCGAATCGGTCAACAGCAGCTGGTCGTGGTACCGGAACATCTTCGCCAACTCGCACAACCGGAACCCGCTGGCCAAGGTCAACAACGTCTTCGTCAACAACCTGCTCTACAACTGCCAGGCCGGATACACCACCCACACCAGCACCAATTTCACCCACGACATCATCAACAACTATTTCGTCGCCGGACCTTCATCCTCGTCCAGCGACTTTCCGTGGTTCCAGATCGACCAGAACCAGTCGATCTATTGCACGGGCAACCTGTATGACTCGAACAAGGACGGCACACTCAACGGCACCACTACTACGCCGGACTGGTACCAGGGACCCGGCACCATCCTTTCCAGCCCGTGGTCATCCGAATCCACCGCCTACCCAACCTTGGATGCTGCCTCCGCTGCGCGCGTCGCTGTCTCGCGCGCCGGAGCGTTGCCGCGCGATCCGATGGACCAACTCATCATCAACCAGGTCAAGACCCTTGGTAAGGGAGCGTCCGGCACTGGGGCTGGCAGCGCCGGGTCGCTGTACACAAGCCAGACCGAGACCGGCCTCGACAACAACGGCTACGGCACCATCACCGCCGGCACGAAGCCCGCGGATTCAGACAACGACGGCATGCCGGACGATTGGGAGAATGCCAACGGGTCGGACCCCCAAAAGGACGACGCGATGACCAAGGCCAGCGACGGCTATGCGCTGATCGAGCACTACATCAACTGGTTGGCCGAACCTCGTGCCTCGACCGTCACCGGGACCGCGGTGGATGTGGACCTGTCGGCCTTCGCCGACGGCTTTGGCGGCGTCTCGCCGAGCTATGCAGTGTCTGGGGCGCAGAGCGGAACCGTGACTCTTCAGTCGGACAATCACAGCGCGCACTTCCAACCGTCCGACGGCTTCAAGGGACTCGGATCGTTCTGGTTCACGGTAACCGGGTCGGACGGCACCAAGTACACCGACCAGGTGGTCGTGCTGGTGGCGCCGTAGGCTCGAAACATACCGGCGGTTCCGCGCGCGGCGGCGAGCTGGGAGCATCTGTCCGCCATCCGGCGAGAGGACCAAACCACACAAGAATACTGGCTTTCTGGCGGCAAACGCTTCAGACTGGCGCTTCGCAGTCCCGCGTCGCCGAAGCAGTCCCGATGCCCAACCTCAACCGAGATCACGCAAAGCTCATCTGTGACATCGGGGAGTTGTCCGCCATCATCACCGACGCGTCCGATTTGGACGCCATGTTGCAGAAGATCGTCGACACCGCCGCCGGCCACATGGACGCGGACGTCTGCTCGGTTTACCTCTTCGACGAGGCCCGCCAGGAGCTGGTTCTCCGGGCCACGCGCGGCCTCAAAGCGAAATCCGTAGGTACCGTGCGCTTGCGCGCGGGCGAAGGGCTCACCGGGCTCGCGTTCTCGGAGCTTCGCCCGGTGTGCGAGGCCGACGCGCCCAAGCACCCGAACTACCGCTATTTCCCAGGCATCGGCGAGGAGCACTTTCGCTCGTTCGTTGCGGTGCCCATCCTGCGCGGCCGCCGCCCGATCGGGGCCATGACCCTGCAAAGCAAGCGGCCTGGACACTTTTCCGCCGAGGACGTGCAGGTCTTCCGGGCCATCACCATGCAGCTTGCCACCACCATCGAGATGGCCCGACTGTTGCTCACGGTCGAGACCACGCCGGGCCCCATCACGCCGGCGCCCGCGCTGCCCGAGCTGCGCTTCGTGCACGGGCAAGTGGGCGCCGAGGGCTGCACATTGGGCGACGTGGTGCTCTTTCGCCAGCCGTCCCTGGCCGAGCTGCACGCGTTGATTGGCGGCGCCGCGCTCGGCCCCGCGGATTTCCGGCGCGCCGTGGCCGCCACCGAAAAGCAGCTCGAAAACC
>CAZBIU010000304.1:0-8334 GCA_964491625.1 uncultured Myxococcales bacterium | reverse complement strand
ATCGAGACGCTGGTGAATTTGGGCGCCGAGGTCACCTGGACCTCGTGCAACATCTATTCGACCCAGGATGAAGCCGCCGCGGCCATCGCGAAGGCGGGCGTGCCGGTGTTCGCGTGGAAGGGCGAGACCCTGCCCGACTACTGGGCCAACATCGAACGACAGTTGGTTGCCTTCAAAGGCGGCAAGGGGCCAAACCTGATCCTCGACGACGGCGGCGACTTGACCTTGCTCGTGCACAAGGGTGCCGAGTTCGAGAAGGCCGGCAAGGTGCCAGATCCGTCGTCGACCAACGTGGAAGAGATGAAGGTTATCCTGACCCTGCTCGGCAAGAGCCTGAAGGCCGACGGGCAGCGCTTCACCAAGCTCGGCAAGGAAATCAAAGGCGTGTCGGAAGAGACCACCACCGGCGTGCACCGCCTGTACGAGATGGCCAAGAACAATCAGCTCTTGTTCCCGGCCATCAACGTCAACGACTCGGTCACCAAGTCGAAGTTCGACAACCTGTACGGCTGCCGCGAGTCCCTGTTCGACGGCATCAAGCGCGCCACCGACGTGATGGTGGCCGGCAAGATCGTCGTGGTCGCGGGCTACGGCGACGTGGGCAAGGGCTGCTCCCACGCGGCGCGAGGCCTGGGTGCGCGCGTGCTGATCACGGAAATCGACCCCATCTGCGCCCTGCAGGCCGCCATGGAAGGCTACGAGGTCGTCACCATGGAAGAGGCCGCGCCATTGGGCGACATCTTCGTCACTGCCACCGGCTGCGTGGACATCATCCGTGGCGAGCACATGAGCGTGATGAAGGACGAGGCCATTCTGTGCAACATCGGCCACTTCGACAGCGAGATCCAAGTGAGCTGGCTCGAGACCAATCCCGAGATTCGCGAAGAGAACATCAAGCCGCAAGTCGACCAGTTCGTTCTGCCCACCGGCAAGCGTCTGACCGTGCTCGCGCGTGGGCGCCTGGTGAACCTCGGCTGCGCCACCGGCCACCCCAGCTTCGTGATGTCGAACTCGTTTTCCAACCAGACCATCGCGCAGATGTCCCTGTGGCAGAACGCCACCAAGGGCAAGGACGAGTCCACCGGCATGAGCTTCGTCACCGGCAAGGTCTACGTGCTGCCCAAGAAGCTCGACGAGAAGGTCGCGCGCCTGCACCTCAAGAAGGTCGGCGTGCACTTGACGACGCTCACCAAAACCCAAGCCGACTACCTCGGCGTCCCGGTCGAAGGTCCGTTCAAACCGGATCATTACCGGTACTAGAAGCGATGGGTGGGAGCGGGCGAGGGTTGCTCGTCCGCTCCGACGGACGACCTCGCATCCGTTGCCCACCGGCTCATCATTCAGGCCGCGCACAAGAAGATGCACATCCGCGCTCGGGTTTCCGTCGCCACCACGGTCCTTGTGATGTTTGCGGCACTTTTCGGCATTCTTCACTCGGGCGTTCGCCACGGTACTGAATCCTGGGTCTCCGAAGCCTTCTCGTAGTTCGGTAGGTGTTCCTTGAGCGGCTTCACAACTTGGGATCCGTAGCTTCATGGTGGTGGACAACGATTTCTGCTGTGCTGAGGTGGAGCCTTCGACGGAGGGCATCGAGGTTGTTAGGTTCGGTCTTCTTCCCTTCAGTTACGATGAGGAAGGTCCGTCTGGGTGCTTTGGTCGGAGCGACTCGCCTATACGACTCAGACCCACGCCTGAAATCCGTGCGGGTCATATCTCGAGGCCAGCTTGGAGAAACGGAATCGCTCCGTATCGGCGTGCGACAGTCGGGCCCAGAACACGATTCCCAGCACCAGCCAGACGCCGATTGCGGCAAGAACCGGCCAAAGAAAGTGCCTCAACACCCCGGGCAGAAACAGACTGCGCACAGCTCGCGCATAGGCGCGTAGGATCTTCAGCATGGAGAGGCCGCGCAGGCCAAGTCCGGAAGCGAGAAGGCGCTGTCCTTGTTCCCGCTCGACGTGGCGGCGTCAGCGGTGGTGGTGCCGGACGACGAGCCGGTGGCAAGCCTGACCCAGATCTTGTAGCTACCCGGCAAGGCGTGCGCGACGTAGGTGCCGACGCTGCTGACGTCGAGTCCGCCGTTGAATTGCTTTCTGGCCGGCAAGCGGGCGCGGAGCTTAGCGGCGTGGGTGCTGCTGGGTCAGGCAGTGCAGGGTACCAAATCCGAGCACCAGATCCACGGCGTGGATGCCGACCACGGGGCGATCGTGGAAGAGCTCGCCCAGGATGCCAAGCGCGACCCGGTCGGCAGGATCGTTGAAAGTCGGTACGATGACCGCGGCGTTGGCGATGTAGAAGTTGGCGTAGCTCGCGGGCAGGCGCCAATCGCCGAAGTAAAGCGGCGCGGGCACCGGCAGCTCGACCACCTGCAAGGTCGACCCGTCTTCCAAGCGCGCGTTTTGCAGCCGTTCGCGATTCTCGCGCAGCGGACGATGGTTCACGTCGCTGGTGTTCTTTTCCTGAATCAACACCACCGTGTCGCGGTTGACGAAGCGGCACAGGTCGTCCACGTGGCCGTGGGTATCGTCGCCTACGATACCGTGGCCGAGCCAAATGACGTTGCGGGCGCCCAAGTAGTCGCGGAAGACCTCGTCGTATTCCGCGCGGGTCATACCCGGGTTGCGACACTGGGTCTCTTGGTCGAGGAAGCATTCTTCCGTGGTCAGCAAGGTACCGCTGCCGTTGACGTCGATGCCGCCGCCTTCCAGCGCGACCAGGTCTTTGCCGCGTATGACCGGAAACATGCGCAGCTTCATGCGATCGGCGATGCGACCGGCAAGCTGATCGTCCTTGTGCCAATTGGAATACTTGGCCCACGCGGTGAACTTGAACTTCGCGATGGCCACCTCTGGCCGCGGGCCCGACTTACGCACGCAGATGGGACCGAAGTCGCGCGCCCATCCGCGATCGCTCGGTGAACGGAAGAATTCCACGTTGCCGAGGTTGGCGTGGGCGCGGGCAAGAATTCGCTTCGCCCTCGCTTCCCGAGCGGCGGAATCGATGATGATGCGCACCTTCTCGCCTTCGGCGATCTTGCGCACGATCTCGCCGTAGGCCCATTCGATGGTGGCGAGCTTGCCCGGCCAATCGGTGGGGCAGTGGGGCCAACCGAGCCAGGTCGCTTCGTGCGGCTCCCATTCGGCGGGCATAGAGAAACCAAGTTGAGCGGGCGGCTGGTTCTTCATGATGGCTAGCTACGGCAGATCGTGGTCGAGCAAGCGTCGGTCGAGCCCTTGGTACGCGTCGATGCGCCGGTCGCGCAGGAAGGGCCAGTTGCGGCGAACGTCTTCGATACGCGCGGGATCGACGGTGCCATAGAGGATCTCCTCGCGCTCGGCCGACGCTTCGGCGAGCACGATCCCCTGTGGATCGCACAGAAAGCTGCCGCCCCAGAACTCGATGCCGGGGGGCCCCGCGGGCGTCTCGGTCCCCACGCGATTGACTGCGGCAACATACACGCCGTTCGCGATGGCATGGCTGCGCTGAATGGTTCGCCAGGCGTCGTGCTGGGCGGCCCCGTTCTGCGCCTTCTCCGCCGGGTGCCAGCCGATCGCCGTCGGATAGAGGAGCACGTGCGCCCCGCGCATGGCGGTCAGGCGTGCCGCCTCGGGGAACCACTGGTCCCAGCAAATCAGCACGCCGAGGTTTCCAAACTCGGTGGGAAACAGGCGAAAGCCAAGGTCTCCGGGCGCGAAGTAGTACTTCTCGTAGTAGTTGGGATCGTCCGGTATGTGCATCTTCCGGTACATGCCCAGAATGGCCCCGTCGGTCCCGATGACCACGGTGGTGTTGTGATAGAGCCCGGGGCCGCGCCGCTCGAACAGCGAGCCCACCACCACTACCGAATCACGGCGCGCCGACCAGCCCAGCGCTTCCGTGCTTGGGCCAGGAATGGGTTCCGCCAAGTCGAACAGAGCAGGGTCTTCCTTCTGGCAGAAATACTGGGTGCGGAACAGCTCGGGCAGGCAGATGACCTTGGCCCCGCGGCCGGCCGCTTCGTGGATCTTCGCGGACGCAGCGTCGAGATTGGCCGCCGCATCAGCCGACACGGCCATCTGCACGAGGGCGACTTGAAATGGTGCTCGCGATTCCATGGGATTTGTCTACCTCAAGCGCGCGGATCTTTCTACGCGCGCCAGTGCCACATTCAACAGGGGCACGCGACCCGCCCCTTCCGTGCTCCTCCCGCGCTCTGCCTCTTGACCGAATGGACGGTTCCAGCGAAAACGCCCGCATGGGCATAGAGCTTCGAGGAAAATGGGCCTTGGTCACCGGAAGCAGCCGCGGCATCGGGCGCGAGATCGCGCGCGGGCTGTGTGCCAAGGGATGTAACCTGGTCCTGCACGGGCGCACCCGGGAGCACAACGCAAGCCTGGCAGACGAGCTTGCGCGCGCAGTTAAGGTGGCGGTGGTCGGCGCGGAGCTTAGCCTCCAAGCGGACGTGGACCGGCTGGTCCGGGAGACGCTGGAAGCGAGCGGCGGCATCGACGTGCTCTTCAACAACGCCGCCGTCATGACCCCGTACCGCAGCAACTATGCCGAGGTCACCGCCGACGACTACCGCCGTTCGTTCGAGGTGAACCTCATCGCCCCGGTACGCATCACGCACGGGCTCTTGCCGTCGATGCTCGCGCGCCGCTTCGGCCGCATCGTGCAGGTCACGTCCGGCATTCGCAACGAGCCCGAGCTGATGGCCTACGCCGCGTCCAAGGCCGCGCTCGACAAATTCGTTCGCGACACGGTGGTGAAGCTCAAGGGCACGGGGGTGACCATGAACCTGCTGGACCCGGGCTGGCTGCGCACCGATCTCGGCGGCCCCAAAGCGCCCAACCCGGTCGAGTCGGTCATGCCGGGAGCGCTGGTTCCTGCGCTGGTGGCCGACGAGATGCAGGGCCAGTGGTTCTCCGCCCAGGATTACGCGGCCAAAGCGTAAACCATGGCAGCTGGCGGTCGCGCTTTTGCCGCACCCCTAACCAAGGTCGGGGAATGGCGCCAGCGCAAGAAATTGCGCAAACTCGGCCGATGATGATCCGGCCCTCGTGCTGGCGCCGACCGCTGATGCTCGCTCTCGGCTTGATTGCCTCGGCTGCGCACGGCGCGCCGGTTGCGGCCTTGGCGGAAAAGGACGCGGCGATCGCGGCGCCGTTTCCAACTGGCCCGCGCATCTTTTCGCACGACCCGAGGGTACTGCTGCGCAAGAGGGCGCGTCCGCAGGCCGAGCGAAAGAACGACCCGGCGCTTGTGCGCCTTTTCGACGACGCCGACAAGGCCATGCGCGAGACGCCGTTTTCCGTGGTCGAGAAAGCCGTCCTGCCACCGAGCGGTGACAAGCACGACTACCTGAGCCTGGCGCCCTACGCGTGGCCAGATCCGCGCAAACCGAACGGCCTGCCCTACTTGCTCCGCGACGGCCAGATCAACCCCGAGCGCGACAGTATCCCTGACCACCGTGCCTTCGCGCGCATTTGCGACCTGACCGAAACGCTTGGACTGGCGTACTTCTTTTCCGACGACGAAAGGTTCGCGGCCAAGGCTGCCCAGCTTTTGCGCACCTTCTTCGTGGCGCCAGCGACCCGCATGAGCCCCAACCTGAAGTTCGCGCAAATCGTGCGCGGAAAGGACAACGGCCGTTCGAGCGGCATCATCGACACCGCCGTTATCGTCAAGCTGGTCGACGGCCTTGGCTTACTCACGCCCAGCAAGTCTTTCACGCCGGCCGACCGTCGTGGCCTTGACGCCTGGTTGCGCGACTACCTGACTTGGCTGCGCGAAAGCGACCTTGGCCGAAAGGAAGGTCGCGCGGGCAACAACCACGGCACCTGGTACGACGTGGAGGTGGTGGCCCTGGCGCTCGCCACCGGCCAAGCCGACCTGGCCAGCGAGACGCTTAACTTCGCCCGCAAGCGTCGCATCGGCCGGCAAATCGATCCCGACGGCGAGCAGCCGGAAGAGCTGCGCCGAACCCGTCCTTGGCACTACGCTGTTTTCAACTTGGAAGCGCTGGTTCTGCTGGCCAACATGGGCGAGCGCACCGGCGTGGACCTGTGGCGCTACCAGACGCCGGACGGCCGCTCGATTCGACAAGCCCTGGCGTGGCTTCTCCCCTTTGCCTTCGGTGAAAAGCCGTGGAGTCTCCACGACATCGACGGAATGAAGCCGGATGCGATCGAGCCGGCTCTGCGCGAAGCAGCAGCCGCACTGAAAGACGCCGAGCTCGCAGCGGCCGTGGAAAAAATGAAGCAAGACCGCGGCGATCGCCTGCGGCTCCTCGTCGACTGACCGACCGTCGCAGTTGCCCAGCACGCCGGGCACGCGTGTTGAGAGTGGCAAGCCCTCGCGCACCTCCCCGCCGGCGCCCTTTGACATGGAGAAGATGATGTTGCGTCCTGCAGTTTGTTCCTTGCTCGCCCTTTCCCTGACGTCGGCCTGCGCCTCGACTCCCAGCGACGCAAAAACCGGATCGGGCGGCAGCAGCAACGGCGACGGAGGCAGTGCGGGTGCCGCGGTCGGCGGCGCGGGCGGCACCGCCAGCGGCACGGGCGGTAGCGCCCCGCCCTCCACCACGCCGGTGGTGTTCACCGTGGACAGCACGGCCAATGCGCACGCGATCTCGCCCTACATCTACGGCAGCAACGGTGGTGACTTCACCCAAGAGGCCAAGGGTCTCACGCTCGCGCGCGTGGGCGGCAACCGACTGACCGCCTACAACTGGGAAACCAATGCGTCCAACGCCGGGTCGGATTGGCAGTATTCCAGCGACAACTACATGAGCAAGAGCACCACGGCCGGCGCCGCCATGAAGGATGCGACGGACAAGGCAACCAGCGCCGGCGCCAGCATCATTCTCACGGTGCCAATCGCGGGCTGGGTCGCCGCCGACGAGAAGGGAGCGTGCCCGTCCAGTCCCACGCCGGCCGAGATCGCCCAGCGTTTCTTCCCCATCCTACCCAGCAAGGGCAGCGCGTTCGCGTATCCGCCCGATCTCACCGACAGCAAGGTGTACGCAGACGAATTCGTGGCCTACATGGAATCGAAGTACCCGACCGCACAAACCGATCCCGCGCGGCGGATCTTCTACATGCTCGACAACGAACCGGACCTGTGGGCCGAGACCCACGGCGAAATTCACCCCGATAAGGTCACCTACGCCGAGGTTGCCCAGAAGGGCACGGACTTCGCCACCGGCATCAAAGCCGTGGCTCCGAACGCAGTGGTGATGGGTCCGGTCAACTACGGCTGGGGGGGCATGGTCAACTTGCAGAAAGCGCCCGATGGCAACGGTCGCGACTTCTTGGAGTTCTATCTCGATTCCATGAAGTCGGCCGAAGCCAGCGCCGGCAAACGCCTGCTCGATGTGCTCGACGTGCACTGGTACCCCGAGGCCACCGGCGACGGCATGCGCATCACCGACGAAGGCACCAGCGCCGGCGAGGTCGAGGCACGCCTGCAGGCGCCGCGCTCGCTTTGGGATACGGGCTACAAGGAAACCAGCTGGATCACCCAGTCGAGCACCAACGGTCCCATCTACCTGATTCCGCGACTTCAGGCCAAGATCGACCAGCACTATCCCGGCACCAAACTCTCCATCAGCGAATACAACTACGGCGGCGCCGGCGACATCTCGGGCGGCATCGCCGAGGCCGACGTGCTTGGCGTGTTCGGGCGCGAGAGCCTCTTCGCCGCGACCATGTGGCCCATGGTCTCGTCGAGCCCGTTCATCTACGCCGGGTTCGCCATGTACCGCAACTACGACGGAAATCTCGGGGCGTTCGGCGACACGTCGATTTCGGCGGCGACGTCCGCGGTGGACTTGACCTCGGTCTACGCCAGCGTCTCGTCGAAGGATCCTACCGCCGTCGTCATGGTTGCCATCAACAAGCAGGCCGCCGCCCAGCTGGTGACCATCAACCTGACCCACGCGAGCAGTCTCACCCGTGCCGACGTCTACACTCTGACCTCGGCCGCCTCGTCGCCGCAGAAGGGCGACTCGATCGCGGCGGTCGGAGCCAACGCCTTCAGCTACAACATGCCAGCCCGAAGCGTGACCACGCTGGTGTTCCGTCCGTAAATCGGAAATCTGGCAAAAACCCTCCCGACGTGGGACGGTTGGGCTAGGCCCTGGCCGGTTCGCCGTCCCGGGCCATCGGTTTGCGAAAGGCAGTCGGCATGACCATCGACACAAGAAAGGTTCTAAGCGTGATCCTCGGCGGCGGGGCCGGCACGCGTTTGTTTCCGCTCACCAAGGATCGCGCCAAGCCCGCAGTTCCGCTGGCGGGCAAATACCGGCTGGTGGACATCCCGATTTCCAACTGCATCAACTCGGACCTGCGCAAC
>CAZBIU010000303.1:0-8362 GCA_964491625.1 uncultured Myxococcales bacterium | reverse complement strand
TGTCACAAAACGTCACCGAGCGCCATGCTCGGTCAGGATACAAGGTCTCGTCTGGGACAGTCGCCAAGCACCGACCGCAGCACGGACCGCGCAACCGCAGTGTGCGCCCGGCGTTCCCCGAAGGACAAGTCCATCATGTTGATAGACCGAACCAATCATCCTGACTGATATAGATGCCAAGGCCTAGGAGGAGCACGCCGCAAAGATACAGAAGGCGGCAAAAGAGCCGGAAAGGGACCACCTGACACACTATCTCGCGCCTCGTACCTGTCGTTTCGCTGCGGCACGGTGATTGCGTACAGGCTGGCCATGCTTGACGGTCGTGGTTCCGCGGCGCGCGGACTCTCGTGCCTGCTGCTCGGCAACGAGCCGTTGGTGACGCGAGCCGCAACTCTGCTCCGGGAACGAGGACACTCGGTCGTCGCGGTGGTCACCGACTCGGCGGCTGTTCGGCGCTGGTGCGAGGAGGCCGGCGTTTCGAGCCTTTCGCGTCACGAATATCCGAAGCTCTTGGAAGAGCAACCGATCGATCTCCTCCTATCGATTACCTACCCCTGGCGCATCCCGATCGAGATGATCATAAAGGCACGCCGGGCGGCGGTGAATTATCACGATGGTCCGTTGCCGCGCTACGCGGGAATGAACGCCTCCGCCTGGTGCATCTATAATGGAGAGTCCCGACACGCCGTCGTCTGGCACCGGCTGATCGAAGGTCTGGACGCGGGAAACATTCTCGAAAGGCGGGATGTCGAACTCGATTCTCGCGAGACCAGCCTCTCGCTGAACATGAGGAATGCAGTGCTCGCGCTCGATAGCTTTCGACCGCTCGTCGAACGCCTCGAGCAAGGCGACCTTTCAGGTTCGCCGCAGGATCCACTCGTCGAGCGCACGGTCTTTTCAAAGCACGATCGGCCAGCTGCGCTTTGTACGTTCGATCTGAACCAGAGTGCGGAGGTCGGTGACCGAGTGATTCGTGCTTGCGAGTTCGGTCAATTCGACAATCGATTTGGTCTCGTCAAGCTGGTGAACGGGGATCGGGCGGTCATCGTCCACCAGGCGCGCCCCTCCCCGGGCAAGGCCAACGGAGACGCGACGGGGAACGGCAACTCTGCCACGGGAACGGTGCTGGCGATCGACGACGAGGCCCTGACCGTGGCGTGTGCGGAAGGCGCCATCCGATTCTTGCGTTGCTCGACGCTGCTTGGTGCGCGGCTTTCCCCGTTGGAGGCGGCTGCGGTGCTGGGCGTTTCGGTAGGCGTGAAGATCCGCGACAGCCTCCGCGAGGAGCGGCGCGGAATTTCGCGCGCCGTCGCCGAGTCGGAGCCGTATTTCGTATCCGCCCTGAACGGCAGTATCCCGGTCGCGATGCCGTTCGGGCTGTCGACCCCTTCGATGCCGCGGGAGGCTCCGGTCGAAGTCCCTCAGGCCTTCCGGGCGCGCTTCGGCGAAGCGGCGACCGACGCCTTCATCACAGCGTTCTCCTTGGTCTTGTCGGCGCTCGCTCGGCAAGATGCGTTCGACCTCGCACTCGTCGACGAGCGCAACCAAGCAGCGCTCGGCGCGTCGGGGTTCCTGTTCTTTCCCTCGCTTCCCCTACGCATCACCCTAGAGCAGCTCGGGTCGTTCTCGGCGGCGCTGGCGACGGTTCGTGCGGCACGCGCAGGCGTTCGTGGGCACGGCGCATTTCTGAATGATCTGATCGCCCGGCATCCTTCGCTCGCCTCACAGCCCGGGCTCGCTCGCGGCGAGCTTTCGCCCGTTGCGATCTTGTTGGGCAACGTCGACGCCCCCCGGGGAACGACGCTGGCGCTCAAGCTGGCTGGCGAAAGTGTCACTTTACTTACCGACGGTCGCGTCGGAGAGGCGCGTCTCCTCGCGATCGCGCACGAGCTCTATTGTGTCGCCAAGTCTGTTGGCGAAGATGCGGAGCGCAGGCTGCAGGAGATCGACCTGCTGGATTCGGAGACGTTCTCACGGCAGATTTTCGCCTGGAACGACACCGGCCGTGCCTTCCCCGATACCTTCCGAATCCACGACCTTTTCGAACAGAAGGTCGCGGAACGGCCGGACTCCATCGCGCTGCTGTTCGAGGGAGAGACGCGCACTTTTCGTGACGTCGAGGTGGCCGCGAATCGCCTCGCGAACGCACTCCTTTCGCGCGGGGTTAAGCCCGGCAGCATGGTGGGGATCTCTCTGGACCGCGGGTTCGATCTGGTGCTCGCGATGCTCGCGGTGGTGAAGGCCGGCGCGGCCTACGTGCCGCTCGACATCGCCTACCCGGCGGAGCGAGTGAGCTTCATGCTCAAGGATGCGGCGTGCGGGCTCTTGCTCACCAGCTCGAATCGCGCCTTCGGGTTGAATCCGGCGTTCGTGCTCGCGGTCGATACACCGGAGGTAATGGCGGCGTCCGGCGAACGACCACCGTGCCCATCGCTGGCCTCGGACGTCTGTTATGTCATCTACACATCGGGAAGCACGGGGCAGCCGAAGGGCGTCGTCCTCTCGCATCGCGCGGTCGTCAACACGCTCGACTGGGTGAACCGCACCTTCCACATGACGCCGGCCGATCGCCTGCTGTTCGTCACTTCGCCGAGCTTCGATCTCTCGGTGTACGATGTGTTCGGAGCACTCGGGGCTGGGGCGTCGGTCGAAATCGCGTCCTCGTCACTGCTCGCCGACCCAGTCAAGCTCGTGCGGAAGCTGTGCAACCCCGGCATCACGGTCTGGGATTCAGCGCCTGCAGCGTTGACCCGCCTCGTCCCGTTTCTACCGGAGCGAGCTCCGGCATCTTCCCTGCGCTTGGTGATGCTCTCCGGCGATTGGATTCCCATCACGCTGCCGCCACTCCTCCAGCGAACCTTTCCCGAGGTTTCGGTCGAGAGTCTGGGAGGCGCGACCGAAGCCGCCATCTGGTCGAATCATCAGGCCATCCGCGACCTCGAGCCGAGCTGGGTCTCCATACCCTACGGGCGTCCGATTCAGAATGCGCGCTACTACGTGCTCGATCGGCGCCTGCGTCCCGTCCCCGTCGGCATCGCGGGCGACCTCTACATCGCTGGAGCGTGCCTCGCAGAAGGATACCTGAATCGACCGGAGCTGAACGCGGACCGATTCCTCGCCGATCCCTTCTGGGCCGGCGAGCGCATGTACAAGACAGGGGACCTTGTGCGCTATTTTCCGGACGGCGTGATGGAGTTCCTCGGTCGCGCAGATTTTCAGGCAAAGATCCGGGGATTCCGCGTCGAGCTCGGCGAGGTCGAGCTCTCAATCATGAAGCTGCCCGGAATTCGTGAAGTCGTCTGCCACACATACATCGACGCCTCGGGCGCGAAGTCGCTGGCCGCGTACGTGGTCCTAAAGCTCGGGGCGAGACTCGAAGAGGCTGCGATCAAGGAGGCGCTTGGCCGCGCGCTCCCAGAGTTCATGGTCCCGTCCCAGGTGCTGATCTTGTCCGAGCTGCCGATGACTCCAAATGGCAAGATCGACCGCCAGGCGTTGCCGAACCCGACGGCACGCGCGGCGGTGAGCGACGTCGTCGCGGCCCGAACCGAGCTCGAAAAGCAGCTGGTCGCAATTTGGGAGGAGCTGCTCGAGCGAAAGCCGATCGGCGTGACCGACGACTTCTTCGCGCTCGGCGGACACTCGCTCCTGGCCGTGATGCTGGTGACAGCCCTCAAGAGCAGGCTCGGGATCAGCGTCCCGCTCTCACGCGTGCTCGAACAACCGAACATCGCTGCGTTTGCGTCGAACATTGCCAATCACAAACCACCCGGGCGTCGCTCGCGCCATCTTCTTGCGCTGCACTCGCGCGGTTCGAAGCCATCGCTGGTGCTCGTGGGGGGCGTTGGCGGTTACACCTTCACCTATCGGAATTTTCCGAAGCTTCTCGGCGACGATCAGCCGGTCTTCACGTTCATGTCGCTCGGCACGGAGGATGCGACCGAGCCAGTGGAGCACAGTGTCGAGCAAATCGCAGAGGTATATGAGGAAGAGTTGTCCGAGGTAGTTCCGACCGGCCCGCTCGTGATCGGCGGATTCAGCTTCGGTGCACTGCCGGCGTTCGAGCTTGCACGCCGCCTCATTGAGCACGGGCGCGAGGTGACGCTGCTGATGTCCTTCGACGGCTTCGCCCCGGGTTACCCGAGCATTCTGCCACTCTTCCAGCGAATCGCCGCGCACGTACGCGAGTTCATCGGTCGCGACGGGCCCGGCCGCTGGGCGTACCTTCGCGATCGCGCCCGGAGCGTGCGGCAGCGTGCCTACACGTTGCTTGGCCGCGAGGAGGACCTTGCGCCTGTGAACCCGTTCGCGGATCCCAACATGAGCACTCGCATGAAGAAGCTCTGGGTCCATCAAAACAGGGCGGGTCATCGCTACGCGACCGGCGCGCGCTTGCCGTGCGACCTGTTGCTCGTGCGCGCGGCGCAGCCGTACCAATGGCTAGCCACGAAGATGGACGACCCGAACTACGGCTGGAGCCGCTACGTCTCGGGGGAAATCTCGGCCGTCACCATTCCGGGGCAGCACACCGATCTCTTCGCACCCGCGAGCGAGCCCCTGATTGCGCAGGCGGTCTCAACGCATATCGCTCGCTACGCGCGTCCGAGCGCAGCCCGCCCCGAAGATCTTGGGCGGCCAGGCTCCTGCGTGCGGACTCCGGAGCTTTGACGACCAAGTAGTCTGCACCCTCGTGCCACGGAGACCACCTCACTCTTGGGGGCGGACCGATACCCGACCAGACCAGTTTCACCGAGAAGCTCATTCAGTTTGATTGAGCACGCTGATGCCTCGATCCTTCTCTCCGCACAAGTACTTGAATTCGTGCGTCTGTCTTTGCTGGCCCAATTACTGCTACGTCTCGCCACCATGTCGTTCTACCTGTCCGTGGCAAACCCTAGAAAGTCCCGACGCGTCATCGCCCTCACTCCGTGGACCTTGGGGGAGTCTCGCCAATGCCTGTCTTGAACAGCAAGCAAGCGGATGGCAGGCAATCGTCGCGAAGAATGGCTCTCCTGGCCCGTCTTTCGGAACCCGTCCTTCTCAAACGTGCGCGGAACAGGGATGTCGGCGCATTCGAGGAATTGGTTGGCCGTACCGAGCTCAAATTGTACCGACTGGCCATGCACATCGTTCACAACGAAAGCGATGCTCAGGATATACTGCAGGACTCCTATCTATCCGCATGGCGGAGTCTGCCTACCTTCGAAGGAAGGGCGCAATTCGGATCTTGGATGCACAGAATCGTGGTCAATACGGCGCTCGGGCGCCTGCGCACACGCAGTCGCCACCCAGAGGTCGCAATCCATGATCTCGACCTCTCCGAGTTGAACGAGGCTATCGACTGGACTAGGCACGCGCCCCTTTGGCTCGACGGTCCGCCCGTCCGGCCAGACGAACAAATGCAGTCCGCCGAGCTGCTTCGACGGATAGAGACTGCCGTGAATCTACTCCCGCACAATCTCAGGGCGATATTCCTTCTCCGCGCCGTGGGCGAGGTATCAACCCAGGGCTCGGCCGCAACGCTGGGGGTCTCGATACCAACAGCAAAGACGCGACTTCAGCGCGCCCGCAGAGTGCTTCGCGCGTCGCTGGGTGACTACGTCGCTTGCTGACAGCCCGCTCCAGGTGACCAATCTGCAGCTTCTGACGGTTGGGCAGCCCAGCATCAGTACGCGTGCTGGGCCTTCTTGGTGCCAAAGACCGTCAGGAAGATGATCTTCAGGTCGAGCAGAAGATTCCAATTGCGGATGTACTCCATATCGTGCCGGACTCGCTCTTCCATCTTCACCAACTCCGCAGTCTCCCCGCGCCATCCGTTGACTTGCGCCCAGCCCGTGATTCCCGGTTTGACCATGTGGCGTAACATGTAGCCTTGGATGATCGCCCGGTACTTCTCGTTGTGTGCGACTGCGTGTGGCCGCGGGCCCACCAGAGAAAGCTCACCGGTCAGGACTTGCAAGAACTGTGGAAACTCGTCGAGCGAGGTTCGGCGCAGGAACTTGCCGAGCTTCGTCACGCGCACGTCGTCCTTCACTGCCTGAACCACGTCGGGACCGTCCTCGCAGACATTCATCGTCCGAAACTTGAGGATGCGGATCTTCTTCCCGGACAAACCATAGCGCCACTGCCGAAAGAATATTGGGCCCGGTGACTTCACCTTGATTGCCAGCGCGATACAGAGCATCGGGAACGATGTCAGCAGGACGATAAAGCTACCGAGTACCAGATCTTCAAGACGCTTGATCCAGCCGACAAGGCCCTGGAAGGGAGAATCGTGCAGGCTAACGACGGGAACCCCGCCGACCTGCCCCCACTGCGCCCGCAACAGGGAGCAGTAGAGGAGGTCCGCCACCAAGTACACGGTAGCGGTGGTGTCAGCCAATGCTGTCAAAATCTCCGCAGTGCGCGCCTCTGCCTGCAGGGGCAGAGCGACGTACACTGTGTCGACCTTGCCCTCGTGGCAAGCACGAACCAGGTCGCTCGACCGGCCAATGACGGACCAGCTTGGGTGATTGACGAGTCCTCGCCTATCCACAGCCCGGTCATCATAGACGCCGACCAGTTTGAGCCCGAGCCAGGGCATGGTCTCGAAAGCTTCGGTCAAGCGCTCGGCGTCCTTGGTGCACCCCAGGATCCCCACGCGCCGAAGGTCGCGGCCACGCATGCGAAGGACTCGCATGAACAAGCGAGCACCGATGCGCACCGTACAGAGGAGCAGTGGGGTCGAGGCGAACCATGCGAACGATGCAATCCGCGAGTAGTGCGAAGCCGTCTTGGTGAAGAACCAGAATGCAAGGAGGGCCGCCGGGACCGCCAGCCAAGCGATCGTGGCATCCCTGCTTTCTCTGAGAATGGTACCCGTGCGCCAGGGACGGTAGAGCCTCTCCACCTCTGCCGCAAGGCCAAACACGAGTAGCGCGATGACGGTGACCGTGGTCGTATGGTCGCTCCACGGTTCGGGGTAGACGACATGCGCCAAAGCCTGCGCCCCGACGATGATGAGCGCGTCGACAAGTCGCTGGAGCCCCCATACCCAGGAGTCGAGCCTACGCAGCGGGCCCTCGCTGCTGCCATGAGCGTTACCGCTAAGTCGATTGTCTTCCATACCGGAAGCTCAGAGCAGTTATCGAGCCACCGGCGTTGGGCGAGCAATTGCGAGGACTTGAGCATGGCAGCGCGACAAGCTTTCTGCGCCTTCGACCAATACGATGTACCCCCAACATCACTTTAGATACGCCACATTTCTAGGTCTGATTGAACGCTCGCCGGCTGACGTGGGCCCCGACGTGCTGCGGCCTGTAGGACGCCGGACTACGCGAATTCCTCTCTTCCACCGACAGCAGGATCAGCAACCGCCCCCTACGGACGGTGCGAGACCTGTTGTATATGAAATGGGCACGGCAAAGGTCCGACAGTCGGGAGTGCGCAAGACTCAGTGGCGGAACTAGACTAGCAAGCCCGGAGAGCCCGAAGCAATGACCTCTCCCGGTGGCGAAGCAGCAGCGGGTAGTTTGGTAGCACCAAGTCTCGACCAGACTGATTCGTGGGCTCAATCCAGTTCCAGTCTGTGACGGCCCCCACATTCAGCCATCTCGCATCTGAATACTGACTGAAGTGCTCCTGCATTGATCGGCTTGGAGCGCTGGATCCTAGCTCATGGAGAAGCTCGATTGCGGACCACTGCAATCGGTCGCTGACCCTACCCTACCATTCGAAGTGTCCCTTGTTGGGCTGCTTCGCGAAGAACCGCCGTTCATCTTCAAGGAGGCATCCATGTCGCGCAAGCGAGTTCATGCTATGGGATTGATCTGTGCCCTGACTCTCCTATCGTCGTGTGAAAGTGGCGTAGATTCCACCGAGAACTACACCTCGAGAGTTATGCTCAGCAACGCTGCCGTTTGCGGTACCGCCAACGAGGGCGGCACCATCACGCTGGCCTGTCCGTCCGGCCAGATCGTCTCGAACGTCGTGTTTGCCAGCTACGGCAGGCCGTCAGGTTCCTGCGGAGCGTTCACGGCGGGCGCCTGCAACGCTTCGAGATCGGTGTCGGTACTGGCGAGCGCCTGCATCGGCAAGTCCACCTGTAGGGTGAGCGCAAACAAGTCCACGTTTGGCGATCCGTGTGTCGGGACATCCAAGCGCCTCTATGCGCAAGTCACCTGCGCCGGCACGACCGGCACCGGCGGCACGACCGGCACCGGCGGCACGACCGGCACCGGCGGCACGACTGGCACCGGCGGCACGACTGGCACCGGCGGCACGACTGGCACCGGCGGCACGACCAGCACCGGCGGCACGACCAGCACCGGCGGCACGACCAGCACCGGCGCGGGCCTGCTGGCAGCGTACTACAACGGTGTGA
>CAZBIU010000302.1:0-8458 GCA_964491625.1 uncultured Myxococcales bacterium | reverse complement strand
AGTAGAGCAAGCCCGCCCGAGCATTCTCTTCGCTGCGCGTGTCGCACACCACGAGGACGTAACTTGCGAGGGTCATGCCCTCCCATGCGAGCAGAAAGGTCAGCCCGTCGCCCGCACAACACACGAGAGCCATGCAAGCCACGAAAGCGCCCAGCGCGGCGGTCTGTACCAGCGGCGCCTTGGCGTGCGTGCTCAAGTACGGCGGACCATAGAGCGCAACGGCCGCCGTGATCAGCGCGACGACCAGCAGGAAGAACGCCGAAAGGCCATCGACCGAGAGCGACATTTCGGCAAAGGGAAAGAGCTGCGGAAGCGCCACCTGGAGCGGCAGCCCGTCCTTCGCGGCCAGAGCCTGCAGCGCCATCGTCGCCGCCGCCGTCGCCCCGGCCAGGATCGACAGATGTCCCAGCCAAACCAAGAGACGAACCAGAGGCTGACGACCCTCCATGGCGGTGCGAGAATCGTACTCTCATGCCCGCGGGTGTAAAGCGCTTCTTCCTCGAGCCTCTCGCGCAGGCCCGTCAAGATCACCAACGTGGTGTCAGGGGCCATGCGTGGGCGAACCAGAAAGCCAGGAGGACGACATAGAGGCGGGTCTCGTTGACGTAGCCAAAGCAGACAACGCTGGCGACTACACCCATGGACCAAATGGCCGCCCGTCGACGTCTGTTCCTTGCCGCCGAGACTGCCAAGAGCCCGAGGGTAAAGAGCTCGACGACGCTGATGAACGCTCGCTCGGTGCTCCAGTTGGCCCACAGAAGTTGACCCAGGTTATGGAGAACGTGGATGGGATTGCTGATAAGAGGTGTGGCGTCCTCGAACACTTGTGCGCGCACATAGGGTTGGCCCAGGTAGAAATACTCCCGCAATCCCAGAATGCTGCTGACCATGAGGACCGTGACCGCAATGACCGGAGCAGCGCTGGCCACGCCTCCGGCGAATCCGCGAGGCGACTCGGCTCGGTCGAAAGGAGACAACAAATACCAAAATGGGACGTACAGGATGGCTTCATGATTGAGGATGCCCACGAGCAACAACGGACCGAACCAGAGAATCGACCTTCCGGTCGAGGACCAGTACCCGAACGCAAGAAAGATGAGCGTATCGACCCCATCCCACGGGTACTCAAGTTTGTAGACCAACAACAGTCGACAAAATCCGAACGCAGCCACCGCCACGCATGCACACATAAGACTCCCGCCCCTTTGCCGGACGATTGCAAAGAGCAGAAGATTGGAACAAAGAAGTGCAAGGTGGCTGAGCACCTTAAGAGACTCGACGCGGTTTGCGGTCACCGAATCCAGCGCCTTGATCAAGGCGGGGGCAAGCAGTCGGTTCTGCCAACCCTTGTAAACGGGTCTTCCTCGTAGCACGCCATCCACGCTGAGGGAGACGAAGGCGCACTCCGCCTGATTCGCGTACAAGAGTCGGTCGAACACTCGCGTCTCCCCCAAAGTGATCAACAAGAGGGCCAGACACGCGGCAAGGTAGTGCCCTTTGGCCCGCCATTCGATGCATTTGAGAAGCACGGCTTTCATGGCTCTGTTGTCTTCCGAGTTTCGCAGCATCTGCCACGTCCTGCACGCGCTCTTGTGCATTGGCTGCCAATGCGCTGCCCCAACTCGCACAACTCGCGCGCAAGCGGCAGGAACCCGCAAACCAGATAATAAAATGATGTACAATGCTGCGGCGCCTAGTCGTGCCGAGTCCCCCAAACCGAGGAGAAGACCATGTCTCTGCGCTACCAGCCGGACGTTAGTCAGCGACCCCAGCTCCGTCATCGCGTGATTTCACAACACAACTGGCGGCCGATGCTTGTGGCGCTGGCGACGGCGGCCCTCCTGGCGCATGGCTGCGGCGGCTCGAGTTCGCACGCGGGCTCTGGCCCGGACGGCGGATTGCTCGGTAGCGGCGGCGGTACCATGGGCATTGGTGGCACCACTGAAGTCGTCGATGTGGATATGAGCCAAGGCGGGGCGGGCGGGGCCATCGACGCCAACGCCAGCCAGGGCGGGGCGGGCGGGACCATCGATGCCAACGCCAGTCAAGGCGGGGCGGGCGGGGCCATCGACGCCAACGTCAGCCAAGGCGGGGCGGGTGGGGTCATCGACGCCAATGCCAGCCAGGGCGGCGCCGGTGGAGGTCGTGCGGACAGCGGCCAAGGTGGAGCAAGTAGCGGCGGGCAGGGCGGCAGCAGTGCGCCCATCTGTGGCGAACCGGGTTTTGGATGCTGCGCTGGCAATACCTGCAACGGCGGCGGTTGCTGCGTGTCCGGCATATGCATGCAGCCGGGCGGCACTTGCGTTGGCTTGGGTGGGGGAACCTGCAACGCCGGGGTGTGTGGCACGTGCGGCGGTGCTGGCTTGCCTTGTTGTGGCGCCACCCCCGCGACTGGCGCGTGCACGTCACCGGGCACGATCTGCAGCAACGGCGTGTGCGCCAAGTGCGGCGAAGTAGGCCTGGCGTGTTGCCCTGGCGCAAACAGTGGCGCGGGCACGTGCAACGCCGCCAACACTGTCTGCAACGGGAACCTGTGCGCGTCCTGCGGAGCGCCGGGCACCGCCTGTTGCCCAGGCAACCAGTGCGCAAGCCCAGGCTGCTGCTACAACAACTCCTGCCTAGCCGAAAATGCGGCTTGCGGAACCAGCGCGGGTACTTGCCAGGCTGGCAAGTGTTCTGACTGTGGTCATAGCGGGCAGGCTTGCTGCGGGACCAGTTGCTACGACGGCCTTCAGTGCAACAACGGACTGTGCTCCTCGTGCGGTCACGCCGGCGAGGCGTGCTGTCCCGCTGGAGGTTCTTCGCCGCCCTGCCAAGCCGGCACCACATGCTCAAGCGCGGGCTCGGACGGTGTGTGCGCTCGCTGCGGCGGTCTCGGCGATGTCTGCTGCGCCGGAAACACGTGTGCCAGCGGCTGTTGCTCGGGCGGGCGGTGTATTGCCGCGAGCGGAGCCTGTCCGACTGTCCCCACCAATTGCGGTAACAGTGTCCTCAACCCGGAGGAAACCTGTGACGACGGCAATACCAGCAGCGGCGACGGGTGCTCGGCGGACTGCTCGACGGTTGAGCCGGGTTGGGAGTGCCGCGTCCCGGGGAGGAAGTGTACACCTCTGTGCGGCGACGGCGTGCTCACCGGATCCGAGACCTGCGACGACGGAAACACCGGTAACGGCGATGGCTGCTCAAGCACCTGTCAGTTGGAACCAGGCGGCTCTTGTCCGACCCCTGGCAAGGCCTGCACCAAAGCGGAATGCGGCAACGGCAAGTTGGAAGTCGGCGAGATTTGCGACTGCGGCAACGACCCAAACAATTTGCCAAGCGGATGCAAGAGCGTCAACGGCTTCTTCTACGGCGATGGAAACGGTTGCTCGAAGGCGTGCTCCAAGGAGCCGATTTGCAAGGACAGCAACGGCAAGACGCAGGTGTGCTCGTCGACGTGCGGCGACGGTAACGTCGATCCCGGAGAAGCTTGCGACGATGGCAATCAACTCGACGGCGATGGCTGCTCGTCGACATGTACCATCGAGAAGGGCTTCACCTGCTCCAACGTGCCCATCCAGGACTCGTCCACCTGCCGCTCGGGATCCGGCCGGTGTCTGGAGCTCCCCATCATCTACCGGGATTTCCAGCCCGAGAACGTGTCGTCAGGCGGTCACCCGGACTTCCCTTTCCTCGGCACCAAGTATAACGGTTCGCTCTCGCCTACCACGATCTGCGTACCCAACACCGGGGGGCCCGCCAAAGGCTCGGACGCAACTGCGCGATGCTGGGGCATCGTGGCCGATACCTTGCTCAACGGCAAGCCACAACCCGGCCCGACCACGGCATGCTCCTGCCAATTCAGCGAATGGAATGTCTCCAATTCCAGCCGCATTCCCAACGGGTACACCGTGGCTGGCAACGACAGCCCGCTCTCCGACGGCAACGGCGGGTACCTGGGAGCTGGAGGAACAGCCATCAACACGATCAGCACCTCCGGGGCCTACACGGGTTTTATCGTCGGCTCCACCACGGGAAGCCCGGTTGGGCCAATCTTCAAGGGGACTGTGCCCGCCTACAGGGACGCGGCCAGCTTCGGCCAATGGTTCAACGACGATCCGACGGTCAACCAGACCTTCACCGACGTCCTCGAGCTGTCTTCCATCGGGACGAACATCTACCAGTTTGCCAGCAAGTCGCATCTGGCCCAGGGCGGCTTCTTCCCGCTCGACGCCCTCGACCCCAGTCAAGCCACTCTGTGCAACCTCTGGCCGTACTGGAACCATGGCAGTGGGACGCCCTTCTGGTCCACCTGCCAAGGCGACCAATACCTCTTCCCGCCGCGAGTGCTTGCCTCCGATTGCCCGGCCACGACCACGCTCAGCGACGGTTGCTGGGTGAAGGGCGTCGCCGGCACTAAGCACGACTCATACTTCACCGATGAAACTCGGTACTACTTCGTGTACGACGGCAGCGCTGGTTTGTCCCTGAGCTTCTACGGTGACGACGACCTCTTCGTCTTCATCAACGGAATCCTCGTCCTCGACTTGGGCGGCATACACCAGCAACTGCCGGGCACGGTCACGGTCACTGACAGCCCTGGCGATGCAAAGGTCACCGAGGGCGGGTGCCTGGACTCGGCCGGGAACATCACAGGGGTCACCGCCGGCTCCAAGGCATGCTCGCCTGCCAGCGCGACGGTTCCGTCTGCCACGACACCGGATGACTTCCGCG
Organism: uncultured Myxococcales bacterium; assembly: GCA_964491625.1. Classification (GTDB taxonomy): domain Bacteria; phylum Myxococcota_A; class Polyangia; order Fen-1088; family Fen-1088; genus Fen-1118. The sequence goes on along the minus strand of CAZBIU010000302.1, from coordinate 3,745 downwards.
TGCGCACGGTGTCGTTGGGGCTGATCACCGGCAAGGTCTATGAGATCGCCATCTTCGGTGCCGACCGGCATCCACCCGAGTCGAACTTCCAGCTCACGCTTAGCGGCTACGCCACGAAGCGATCGAACTGCGCTCCCCGTTGTGGCGATGGCGTGGTGGCTGCCGGCGAGGAATGCGACTGCGGCGACGGCTCGGTTGCTGCGCCCGCGGGTTGCACTGGCCCCAACAGCGACGCTGTCTACGGCGGCTGCACCAGTCAGTGCAGGTTCGGACCCTACTGCGGCGATGGCGTCAAGAATGGGCCCGAAGCCTGCGACCTTGGCAAACGCAACGGCGACACCAGCCTGGGCAAAGACGGCTGCACCATCGGCTGCACCAAACCACCCTACTGTGGCGACGGAAACGTCGACGCTAGCCTGGGTGAGGAATGCGACCTGGGATCAAACAATGGCCAGCCTGGCTACAAGTGCAGCGCGACCTGCACCGTGGTGCTGTAGCGCCTTAGCTCGTCGCTGACACGTTCCAAGTATCTGTCGGTGCGCACGATCTCCTGGTAGCCCGGCACCGTCCCGACCCAGGTGCCCAAACGTAGATTGGGCGCATCGGTGAGGTACATGGTCGGTAGACCCAGCAGCGCGGGACCATCCATGCCCGCGGTGGTGACGCCGAGCTGGCCGACCAAGCCATAAGCTCGCTTCAAATACTCGAAGAACTGAAGCTGCGCGCGTCGCATGTCGGAGCCCTGCAAGATAGGCTCCTTCCAGAACAGCGTCATGTCGACCGCGTCCGACAGCTGGTCGCCGCGGATGGCGTCGCCAACCAGCAGAGGCACGAGATCCACGGCGCGCGCACGTCGGGCAAGCTCGACGAGCTCAGGGTAGGGCGTGTTTCGCATCGGATGGTGGGCGCCGTCGCGGACCCAGAGCAGGACCTTCTTTCTCGCTGGAACCCCGGCCAGCTTCCCGTCGATCCAGTCGGTGATCTCCTGCGCGATCGGCCCATCGCCGAGGAAGGCGGCACGCAGCTCCCGCTGCGCGGACAAAGGATCTCTGGCGAAGGCGCGCGCGACGATATCGGGCAGGTGCTTGTTTGCCCGCGGGCGCGTTCGATACGGTCTAAGTCTGGAGCCGAGGCCGGCATCGCGAAGGAATCGCTCGGCTTGCGCCGTCTGAGGTTTGCAGGGCTCGATCTGAATGTCGACCCCCGCGAGCACAGCCGCCGCCGCCAAGTACCAGCCTTCACCAAACGAGAAGTGCGGATCGGCATGGAACGTGTACGCGTGGTTGCGCTGGTCGACGATTCGCCGCGCGTCGCGTGCCGCAGCCTCGGCTGCCCGAGCCGCCTTCCATGCTGGTTCGCTATCGAGGTCGGCGGCCAAGCGCACGACGACCATCGCCGACGCCTCGGCTACCGCGACGATCTCCTCGACGCGTTGCCAGCCGTCGTCGCAAGCTTCAGCGGTCGGTGCGCGCTGGGCGCCGAGGGAGAGCTGGCCCGCTCCGTGGCGTGCGTCCGCGGCACGGGCGGCGTGCGCCTTCGCCAAGGTGAAACGCGCGTTCGTAATCGTCGCCGCGTCCACGTTCTCGGCCGTGGCGAGGGCGCGGCTTGCGAGGTCGATTGCGTCCTCAAGCCGACGACGACAACCATCACGCTCGCCGGGCAAGTGCAACCGGGGCGCCTGTGCCAACGCATCCTCAAGGATGACCGCGGCACGGTGACCGAGAGCATGGGCGCCGAGCGGCGTCGCGAGAGCGTGACCTCCCGCCGCGGTGGGTGTGTCTACTGGCACGCGAGGGTAGCGCCCCCGTCACTTTCGACAGCTGTGCACTCGGCGACACCACAGTCACGCCACACCGTGACTGTCCCGTTCGAGCACTGCACGATCTTGGACAAATCCGTCGAACAGCGCGCAGACCCGTCTGGGAAACTGCATAGATCGCCCGGCGTGTAGCCGCAGTTGCCACACCATGTCCCCGCGCAACCATTGCTGGTCTGGGGCAGATTCGCACAGGTCGAGGGCGAGCAGTGGATCGCGGTTAGCCACGCGCCTTGGCTGCACTTGAGAACAACCTGCTGATCGAACGAGCAGGCCTGGGCGAGCTCGTTGCTACAGGGGGCGCCCGGCGTAGCGAAGTAGGTCCCCGTCGGCCCGCCACAACGAACCTGATCGTGTCCGGCGATGTTGGCACAGGCTTCCGACCCCGGACATTGGAAGACACTTTGGTAGATGCTCCCGCCGCAATAGAGCACCAGGTTGTCGGTCTTTCCGCGGACATCCAACCCGCAAACCAAGGTACCTTCGGCAACGCAGGGGCTGCCCTCCTCGGCGGGGGCGCTCGCCGCGACATCCGGATCGGCATCGATGCTGGTTCGACCGGCGTCTTCGCGCCAGGCGGGGGACGCTGCGGGCGAGCCGCAGGCCGAGGCGAGCATCATCGCCATCCATGCTGTCACAACCAGGCGGCGGCGAAGCCTTGGACCAATTTGCGATCGGTCAGTCACTATGCAGCCAATCTGCCATGGAGCCGGGAGTTTTGCACCTCCCGGCGCGGCCGCACCGTCGCCCCGCCCCGGACGGAACGACCAGAGCGCGGACGTTCGGGTCGGGCCGGCGGGACTACTCCCCACCTAAGCACAGCACAATCTTGCTCGGTGGTTTGCTTGCTCGATGCAAGAGAAACCTCCTTGCAAGCAGAAAGAGGATGAGCTAAGTCCTGTTTTGGGGACCAGTAGTCAACCGACAGCCAATGGGAACAACTGGCTCGTATTCCCGTTTTTTCGGCCTCGAACAGCGGCCATGGGGGTGTTTCAGATGCGTTTGCGATCTCTTGATCTTCTCTTGTGTCTAGTATTGGGTCTGGCGGGCTCTGCGCGAGCGTTTGCGGGTGAAGAGGTCCCGTCCGTCCAACCACCTGAGCAATCGCCAAGTCCATCGCCAGCGGGGGCAGGGCCTTCCGGCCCTGAGGCGAATGCGCCAATGCCCGGCCCTGTGCTGGTACCCCTGCAGCCCGAGGCCGCCGCCAGCAACGCAGCGGCGCCCGCGCCAACACCCGCGCCATCATTTCGTGTCGAGGGACCGGGTGGCAGCAGCCTTCGGGTCGGCCTTTTGTTACAGCCACAGTTTCAATCGGTAAACAACGCCACACTCGACAGTTACTCGAGCAACCTGTACCTGCGCCGCACGCGTATTCTGGTCGGCGGCAGCTTGTTCGGCGTGTTCGACTTCTTCTTCGACACCGACTATCCCAACCTGTTCTTGCCCGCGGCAGGTACCGCCGCGGGTGGCGGTGCCACCTATCTCAAGAGCACCCCGGGAATGAACATCCAGGATGCGTTCGGCACCTGGAAGGTCTTCAAGGACATGGTGAAGATCGACGTCGGCTACATGCTGCCGCCTCTCTTCCACAATGCCGTGCAAGGCGCCACCACGCTCTACGCCTGGGACTACTTCGCCTACGCCTTTACCTCCACCGTCTCCCCTCAAGGGGTGCCAGTGTTCGGATCATCGGCCAATCCGATCGGCCGCGACCTCGGCGTGCAAGTCCGCGGGCTCGTCCTCAACGGCCACCTCGAATACCGTGCGGGCTTATTCCAGGGCTTGCGCGATGCCCCCAGCACCACCGACGTGGGCGCGCGCAACTTCTTCCGCTTTGCGGCCCGGATCCAGCTCAACCTGCTCGATGCCGAGCCCGGATTCTTCTACCAGGGCACCTACCTCGGCGCGCGAAAGATCGTATCGGTGGGT
>CAZBIU010000301.1:0-8524 GCA_964491625.1 uncultured Myxococcales bacterium | reverse complement strand
GGCCCGCGGTCGACGCCAAGATCCTGTCGGCCGGCCAGCTCGAGATGCTGCACCGGATCTCGGCCAAGGCGTCGCTCCCCACCATCCTTCTCCTCGTACCCATGGGGCTGCTCTCGAGCGTGACCATGTCGTTTCTCTCCGGCTGCGGCGAGGAGATCGGCTGGCGCGGCTTCCTCTACGGTCAGCTGCGGCCGCTCGGGTTCTGGCGCGGCACACTCCTCACCGGCGTGTTCTGGCTCGGCTGGCACCTGCCCCTGCTCGCGTTCGGCTACGGCTATCCCCAGCACCCCGGGCTCGGCGTGCTGCTCTTGACCCTGCACATCCTCGTGTCGTCAGTCGGATTCGCCTACCTGCGCGAACGCGGCTCGACGGTGGCGGTCGGCCTGTTCCACGGCACCACTGAGGCCGTGGCTCTCATCGCCGTGGCGCCCCTTGCCGGGGGCAGTGAGATCACCGTCGGCATCGGCAGTCTGACCTGGATCGCGGCCGATGCCCTCGTCGTCCTCGTCCTGCTCGCGCACGATCGTTTCGCGGGCCTTGCCAGACTGATTGAAGCTCGACTCGAATGACTGTGCGACGTCACTTGTCCAGGTAGCTCACCCGCCAGACGCACTCGCCGCCGTCGTCGGAGACCAGCAGCGAGCCGTCTTCGGCAACCGCGACGCCCACCGGGCGGCCCCACACGTCGCCGTCGGGGGTGACGAAGCCGGTGAGGAAATCCTCGTATTCGCCGGTGGCCTTGCCTCGCTGGTGAAGGGGCGCGCGGATGACTTCGTAACCGGTGCGCTCGCGCCGGTTCCACGAGCCGTGCTGCGCGGCGAAGACATCGCCCTGGTATTGCGCCGGGAACTGGGCGCCGTCGTAGAACAGCATTTCCAGCGAGGCATTGTGGGGCTGCAGAATCACGTCGGGGGTGATGACCTTGTCTTTCAATTCGGGATGCTTGCCCTTGTGCCGCGGATCCTGCGCGCCGCCCATGTACCACCAAGGCCACCCGTAAAATCCACCTTCCTCGACGTGCGTGATGTAATCGGGCACCAGGTTGTCGCCCAGCCGGTCGCGTTCGTTCACCGAGGCCCAGAGCTGCCCGGTGGTCGGATTCACGGCGATGCCCACGGCATTGCGAATGCCCCAGGCAAAGACCCGTTTGTTCTTGCCCTCGGGGGTGAACGCGAGGATGTCGGCGCGGTCTTTTTCGGCGGGATTGTTATCGGTGTCGTCCACGTTTGAATGCGAGCCGACCGACACGAACATGGTTTGTCCGTCGCGGGTGAAGGCCAAATCGCGCGTCCAGTGGCCGCCGCCGCGAAGCAAGCCACCGCCCGGCACCAGCGCCAGGGTCTGGGCCGCTCCGCGCGCCTTCAGGTCACCGGTCTGGTACGGGAAGCGAACGACCGAATCCGTGTTGGCGACGTAGACCCACTTCGGATCGAGGCCCTGCGGATAGAAGGCGATACCAAAGGGATCGCGCAAGCCGGTCGCATACACGGAGGTTTGCGCCGCCCTGCCATCGGCACCGATACCGCGAAGCACCAGGATGGTCCCGGCGTGGCTCTCGGCCAGGAACACGTCTCCGTTCGGGGCCGGGCGCATCAGCCGTGGGTTTTTGAGCCCGGTCGCATAGAGGTCGACCTTGAATCCGGCCGGCACCCTCGGCCAGGCGTTGGCCGGGCGCCGAATCAGCGACGGGCCATTGTCCGGGGAATTGGCCATGTCAGGAGGTGGCAGGTCGCGCGCTTGAATGTGGTGGACCGTCCCCGGCGACTGCGTCCGGAAGTCGCTGAAAGGTGCCCGCGGCAAGGCCTCGCGGGCCTGCGGGCGCGCGCACGCGAAAACGCCCGGGACGACCAGGCACCAAGCTAGAGCGGAACCTCTCAGGTCGTGGCCTTTCACGCGGCTACACAGTTCGATGCTGGCCAGGGCACGACGGTGCGCGTCCCAGAGGCATTTTGCGAAAGTCCGTGCGGCCCGGCCTGCAGATGGTAGCTTTCGAAAATGAGGCCCAACATGAAATGGGAACGGCCAGGTTTCATTGAGATTGCAATGAACGCGGAAATCGGAGGCTACCAGTCGGACTTCGAAGACGAGCTGCCGGCCGTGCCCCGCGGCCCGGTGCTTGATGCCGAGCCCAATTGCAACGAAAAGCACGCTACGCCAGCCTCCTGATTCCAGGCGATAGACGTTGCGCATTCGAGTCCTCGGCTCCGCCGCCGGAGGTGGATTCCCGCAGTGGAATTGCGGCTGCGCCAATTGCCGTGGGGTGCGTTCGGGTACTGTACAAGCGGTGGCGCGGCGGCAGGAATCGGTGGCCGTCAGCGCCGACGGAGAGAATTGGTTTCTGCTCAATGCCAGCCCCGAGATTCGCGAGCAGATCGAGAGCTTTCCGCCGCTTGCGCCGCGACATCTCAGGCACTCGCCGATAGCCGGCATCGTGCTGACCAACGGCGACTTGGACCACTGCCTCGGCCTTCTGTCTCTGCGCGAGTCGCACCCGATCACGGTCTACGCAACCGACAGCGTCCGGATAGGATTCACGGAGGGCAACCTGCTCTACCGAACCCTTGAACGTTTCTAGGGGCAAGTCACTTGGCAGCAACTATCCCTCGGCGTTTCGCGGCAGCTGGAAAAGAGCGCGCTGTCCATCACGGCCTTTCCGATTCCCGGCAAACGGCCGATTCATTTGGAAGGCCGGGGCAAAGCCAGCAACGAAGACAACGTCGGGCTCGTGATTCGCGATCGCACGACCGACCGTGCTCTCGCGTACGTGCCCGCAGCGGCCGCATGGACCGCCACGCTGGATCGGATGCTGGCCGCGGTAGAGGGCGTCTTCTTCGACGGGACCTTCTGGTCCGACCCCGAGCTTCTGACCGCGGGGGTCGGCCACAAGCGCGCCGCGGAGATGGCCCACCTTCCCGTGGGCGGGCCATCGGGCAGTCTTGCCCATCTACGCCGACTCGGCGCCGCGCGACGGGTCCTGATTCACATCAACAACACCAACCCGCTGCTCTTAGACGACGGGCCCGAACGCGCCGAAGTGACGGCGGCGGGGATCGAGGTCGCTTTCGACGGCATGGAGATCGTGCTGTGACTTCATCATCTGGAACCGGCTTGCCTCCGGGCCCGCCGCTCGATGCCGGCGCCTTCGTCGAGCGCCTGCGCGCCGAGGGCTCTGCCCGCTACCATGACCAGCATCCCTTCAACCTGGCGATGCACGAAGGGCGACTCACGCGGGAAGATCTCGCACGCTGGGTCCTCAATCGGTACTACTACCAGACCCGGATTCCCATCAAAGACGCCCTGATTCTCTCCAAGAGCGACGATCCGGCATTTCGGCGGGCCTGGGTGCGCCGGATTCACGATCATGACGGCAACGTCGCTGGCGAGGGCGGGCTGGCCGAGTGGCTCAAGCTGGCCGAGGCGCTGGGCCTGGCCGCCGGGGACGTGGCGAGCGGCCGACAGGTCTTGCCCGGCGTGCGATTCGCGTGCGACGCGTACGTGGGGTTGGTTCGGGACAGCAGCCTGGTGGTTGCGGTGGCCTCGTCACTGACCGAGTTCTTCGCGCCGGATCTCATGTCCAAGCGAATCGCCGCGTGGGAGAAGCACTATCCCTTCGTAGACCCGAACGGGCTCGGCTACTTTCGCGCCCGCGTCCCGCGCGCGCGCCGCGACTCCGAAGAGGCCGTCGCGTTCGTGGTCGAGCACGCACGTACGCGGGCTGAACAGGAGGCGTGCGTGGCGGCCCTGATTCGCAAGACCGAGATCCTCTGGCACCTTCTCGACTGTGTCAGCGCGCAGGCCGGGCAGCCCGCCGCGGAGGCAAGTCGGGGGTGACCAGAATCGACGACGGTGGGATCCACGTCAGAGCGATACCGCGCCTGGCGCGCGGTGTCCGCTTGCGGCGCGATCGCATCAGCGGGAGACTGTTCTTGCTGCGTCCGGAGACGGGGTTCGAGCTGCTGGGCTCAGCCACCGCGGTGGTGAAGTTGTGTGAGGCCAAGCTCACCGTGGGGGAGATCGTCGACCGATTGGCCGAGACCCACCGCGATGTCACCCGAGATGTAATCGCAGAAGATGTTGACCGACTGCTGACGGACCTGGTTCGCCGTGGGCTGATCGAGGTCGGGAGCCAGCCATGAATGGCGTTCCTGCGGCTGGCCCCGCGGACACGGCCAGCGAGGCGCCGCCTCGCCCGTACACCCTCGTGGCAGAGCTGACCTATCGGTGTCCCCTTCGCTGTGCGTACTGTTCGAATCCGGTCCATCTGGACGCGATGGATGCGGAGCTTGATACCGCGGAGTGGACGCGGGTGTTTGGCGAGGCGGAAGCGCTGGGGGTCATGCAGGTGACCCTGTCCGGGGGCGAGCCGCTCTTGCGCCCCGATCTGGAGCACATCGTGCGAGCCGCGCACACGAGCGATCTCTACGTCACGCTTATCACCAGCGGGATCCCGGTCGATCGCGATGCACTGGCCTGCCTGCGCGACGCCGGGCTGGAAGGCGTGCAGCTATCTTTCCAGGACGTGGACGGCGGCGCGGCCGCGCGTATCGCCGGCGTGGACGCATTGACCAGAAAGCGGGAGGTGGCCGGCTTGGTGCGGGATCTCGGTTTGCCGCTCACGGTAAACATCGTCCTTCACCGCCAGAACCTGCCCCGTCTTCCGAACCTGATCGCAATGGCCGAAGGGTTGGGCGCCGATCGTCTCGAGCTGGCCCACGTCCAATACCTCGGATGGGCCCTCGTGAACCGGTCCCACCTCCTGCCCAGCGCCCCCATGATCGCCGAGGCGCGGGCCTTGGTGGCCGAGGCACGCGAGCGGCTGGCGGGCCGGATGGAGATCGCCGCCGTGCTGCCCGACTACTTCTCGGATCGGCCGCGCGCCTGCATGGATGGGTGGGGGCGCCGATACCTCGTCGTCGCGCCGGATGGACGGGTGTTGCCCTGCCAAGCGGCGCACACGCTACCTGGCCTCAGCTTCGACAACGTGAGGACGCGGCACCTTGCCGACATCTGGCGGACATCGCCGGCCTTCACGCGCTTTCGTGGCGACGAATGGATGCCGAAGCCGTGTCGCACCTGTGACCGGCGCACGATCGACTTTGGTGGCTGCCGCTGCCAGGCATACCAACTCACCGGAGACATGACGGCGACCGATCCAAGCTGCAAGCTCGCTCCGCGACACGACATCGTCGAGGCCGCGCGCGCTCGGGCGGCAGCCGCCAGTCCCGAGGGGTCGGAACCAATCCGCCTGCGCCGACCTCCGACACCGCCAGGGTCCATTTCCTAGTGTCCCCTTCCTAGTAATGAAGATCGACGCCGGCCCAAGCCGCGCGTGGCGATCCCGGGCTCTGGAATCGGGGATCGGTGAAGCTTGGGAAGACGGACGCGGCGTCACCCAGCACACCGAAGCTCGCGTAGGTTGCGTCGAAGACGTTGTCGATGCGGATGAAGGCAGCCGCCCATCCGGTAGCCGCGTACTCGGCACGCAGGTTGACGAGCAGGTAACCTGGGATCTGCGGCAAAAGGTTGGCCTCGTCGCCTCGGTAGTATTGTCCGCTGTTCCCGATCATCGTCGCGCCGAGCGCCAACCCCGAGGGCGTGCTCCAAGTGAGCGAAGCCTTTCCCGCATGGGCCGGAATCGACGGCAAGCGCGCGCCGGCCTTGACCTCGATCTGCCCGTCGGCCGCCAAAGGATGGTTGGGGCTGGACGCGATGAACGGCGTCTGGAAGGCGGCATCGAGGTAGGTGTAATTCGCCAACCACGCCAGGCGCCCAGCCCTGGGGCCGAGTCGGACTCCGCCGTGGAGGCCTATTTCCACTCCCCGTCGAAGCGTGTCGCCGACGTTGGCAAAATAGCCTTGGTTGGTGAGAGGTCCCGCGCTGACGAACAGGATGTCGTCGCTGCTGGCGCTGCGGAACGCCGAGATGCTGTAGTCGACGAAGGCCCAAGCGCGCTCGGCGTGTCCGCGCAGGCCTGTTTCGAAGGTGTGGGTCACCACTTGTGCCAGCGGCGGATCCGCAACGAATTGGTTAGGAAGCTGGCACGGGCTGGTCGGGCTGGCACAGGTCAGCTCCATCGGCGTGGGTGCTCGCGCCGATTCGCTGTAGCTCGCGTAGCCGCCGATTTCAGGGCGTGGCTGGTACGACAGCCCCACGGCCGGGTTGAGCCGCTGGTAGGTGTGATCTCCACTCAGATCGCCCCCCAGCCGATCGCGCAGCGATTGCATCGAAAGGTTGAAGCGCGATGACAGGGTCAGAAACAGCGCCGGCAACGCCGCGAAGGTATCGCTGGCCCAGACGCCCAGGTTCCGGACCGTGCCGTCGACCGCGACCGGAGACGTCGGATCGATGAAGTCGGTGTCGACCGTGCCGCGGGTGGCGTCGAGGCGCGCGAGAGCCGTCTGGGATGTGAATCGGATCACGCCCTCGTCCGCGCTCGCACCGACGAACAGATGGTTCTCGCGACCGCCGAGCGGCGCCTCGAATCGGCCCTGCGCGCTCCCGCCGAAACCAATCTGGAGCGTGTGGGTGGCGTGCTCCGACGCATCGTAGGGATTGCCGGGGTCGAATGCTACGGGATTGCCAGATGGATCGCGGATCACCGCAGTGCCACCGTCGGCACAAAGCCAGTCCGTCTGATCGGCGGCCGGACATCGGTCCCACTCGCCTTGGTCGCCGTTGGTGGTCAGGGTGCGGCTCACGCGGAAGTAGGTCGTAGCCGAAAGGTGAGCGGTCGCGGACAACGGCTGTTCTCCCCGCAAGATCGCAGTCAGCATCCGATTGTCGGTCTCGTCCGGGTGGGTAAACGCGGCGCCACGATCCTGCGCCAGCAGCTCAATCGGCGCAGGCCCGAGCCCGGCCATTGCTGTGGTCGCTGCGACAAGGGAAAGGTCGAGCATCGAGCCGCCCTTTTGGTAGATCAGCGAGACGAAGCCGTTTGCCGCCTGCGACGCAGAGTCTTGCCGCCAACCTCCCTCTCTGAAGAGTCGCCCGGCGCCAAAGTAGCCCCAATGCTCGCCGTGGCCGCCGGCCTCGAGGCTAAGGGCGCGCCTGCCCCAGGACCCACCAGACAGCGAGGCCCGCGCGCCAGCGGCGTCGAAGCCGGTCTTGGTCTCCAGGGAAAGGGCGCCGCCCAGGGTGTTGAGACCAAACAGGGGGTTCGACCCTGGCATCAGATTCAAAGAGCGGATGGCGCCAGGAGGGATGAGGTCCCAGCTCACGATGTCGCCGAATGGTTCGTTGAGGCGAACGCCGTTCATGAACACCGACATTCCCTGCGAGGCGCCCAGGACCGGCGAGGCGGTGAACCCTCGGTATTGCAGGTCGAGCTGGAGCGGATTCTCCTCGACCTGGTTGATGGTGACGCTCGCCGCCGACTCGTTCATGAACGCCGCGACGTCGAGACTGCGACTGCCATCGATTGATTCTGCGGTGGCTGTCTGCACGTTGGCAGGAACGCGATCGCCGGGTAGCCCCGAGCCGTGCAGCGGCGTCGTAGCCACAACCACAGTCTCGTATTGGTGGGGTGCGGCGGGCGTCAGCGCGACCTCGTCGGATGCCTCCTCGGCAGCGCGCAAATTCGTCGTTACCAACATGCCAAGACACGCACCGACGCAGCGGACGGAATGACGCACCCCCAAGTATGCTTGCACGATGAGCGCTCGGTCAAGCCGGTGTCCGAGCACCGCGGCTCGGCCAATCTGACGCGGCGATCGCTGCAACGCACTCCGGGCACGGGCATCCGAATAGTAACCTGACCAAAATGGTCCGATTTGACAAGGTTCGCGGAGATTCGTCGATGTTGACCAGGGTTCGGCTGTTGGTGCTCATGGGAGTAGCAGCAAGCTGCAGTTCCAACAGTCGTGGTGGCCCTGGCGGTACCGGTGGCGCGGCGGGGACCGGCGCAAGCGTCGGAGCCGGCGGTGCAGGCGAGGCGAGCGCTTCCGGCGGAAGCATCGGAGCCGGCGGCGCTGCCGCGACAGGCGGAAGCGGCGGTGCCGGCGGCAAAGGCGGCGTGGCCGGGACCAGCACAAGTAACCCCGCCAGCGGAGGTGCCGGCGCGGGCGGTAGCAGCAGCGGCGCAGGCGGCAGAGTCGGAAGCACCGGCGCGGGCGGTGGAAGCACCGGCGCGGGCGGTGGAAGCACCCTCGGCGGCGGAGGCACCAACGGGGGCGGCAACGGTGGAGGCACCGTCGCCGGCGGCAGAGGTGGAAGCGCCGGCGCGGGCGGAACCAGTGGGAGCGCCCCCGCCAGCGGAGGTGCTGGCGCGGGCGGAAGCGGTGGAAGCACCGGCACCGGCGGGAGCAGCGGCGCGGCGTAGTTGGTGAATGCCTCGGTGACGTCGTTGCCCTCGCGTGCGATCCAGTCCTGCGGCAGCACGCGTTCGGACCGTGCGACGGATTCAAGCGGCGTCAGAAACGTGCTGCTTCGGTACGGGTCGTTCGATTCGCGCCGAATCGCCACCATCACACCCGATGCCCCATCGATCGCGGCCCGGGCGGCAGCATGCCCGCAATCGTAAGCTTCA
>CAZBIU010000300.1:0-8563 GCA_964491625.1 uncultured Myxococcales bacterium | reverse complement strand
GGTTGACGGGCCGTATGCCCCTTTGGAGGGACATCGTTTCAACGTCAACAAGCTTCTCATTGACCCCTATGCGCGCGCACTACACGGCGATCTAGACTTCAAAGGTCCGATCTACGGCTATCCCCAGGGAGCTCCGGATGGCGACTTGGCCTTTTCGGACGAGGACGACGCTTGGGCTAAGCCTAAGTCGGTGGTACTCAGCAACGACTTCAATTGGGGTGGTGACCAAAGGCCACGGGTTCCCTGGAACGACACCATCATTTACGAGGCACACGTACGGGGTTTGACCATGCGCCACCCACACGTGCCCGAAAGCGTGCGCGGAACGTATGAGGCGCTCACCCACCCCGCCATCATCTGGCACCTCAAGCAACTTGGAATCACCGCCATCGAGCTTCTGCCCGTGCACGCCAAGCTGGTGGACGGATACATGGTCGAGCGCGGCCTCACCAATTACTGGGGCTACAGTACGATGGGCTATTTCGCGCCCGAACAGAGGTACGCCCGAGCCAAGGGACAGCCGGGGTCGCAGGTCGCGGAATTCAAGACCATGGTCAAGAACCTGCATGCAGCGGGCATCGAGGTGATTCTGGATGTCGTCTACAACCACACCGGAGAGGGAAACCAAAACGGTCCTACCCTATCTTTTCGCGGAATCGACAACCTAGCCTTTTACCACCACAGTCCCAAGGACACTCGCTTCAATATGGACTTCACCGGCTGTGGCAACAGCCTGAACCTGGGGGCCATCTACATCATGAAGACCGTGCTTGACAGCCTCCGCTATTGGGCCGATGTCATGCATGTCGATGGCTTTCGCTTCGACGAGGCGACGACGCTCGGACGCATGTGGCCCAGCTTCGCCTTCAATCACAACGCGGCCTTCTTCCAAGCCGTGCACCAGGACCCACTCCTTTCCCAGCTGAAATTGATCGCAGAGCCCTGGGATACCGGCGAGGGAGGGCAGCAGCTAGGTGGCTTTCCCGTCCTGTGGTCGGAATGGAACGGCTCCTACCGGGACACCGTCCGCTCGTTCTGGAAGGGCGATGAGAACAAGGCCGGCATACTCGGCTATCGTCTCACTGGATCGGCCGACATCTTTCAGCCGGGAGGGCGCCGGCCCCATGCCAGCATCAATTTCGTCACCAGCCACGACGGCTTCACCTTGCACGACCTTGTGACGTACGACCAAAAGCACAACCAGGCCAACAAGGAGGACAATCGCGACGGCGTGGATGAGAACCACTCATGGAATCACGGGGCGGAAGGCGAAACCGATGACCCAAACATCAACGAGCTCCGCGATCGTACCAAGCGCAACATCCTGACCACGCTGTTGGTTTCCCGTGGGGTTCCCATGTTGACGGCAGGCGACGAGATGGGGCGCACCCAAGGGGGCAACAACAACGCCTATTGCCAAGACAACGAAATCTCGTGGGTAAACTGGAACTTGGACGAACGCCGGCGAGCTCTGTTGGATTTCGTGAAACGTCTGGCGCAATTGCGCCACGAGGAGGGTGTGGTCCGTGAAGACTACTTCTTTCGCGGCGATCGCATCTGGGATTCTCGGCTTAAGGACCTCGCGTTCTTTCGCCCCGACGGCACCGAGATGCCGGCCGAGGATTGGCAGGCGCCCCACGTTCGCTCCTTCGCCTACCTCCTCGGGGGCGAGACCTTGGTGGTGCCTGACAAAGCCGGGCGCCGCCCCGTCGGCAACACGTTGCTGATGCTGCTCAACGCACACCACGAAGCCATCGACTTCACCCTACCCCGCGTGACGTGGGGACCGGAATGGGAAGTCGCGGTGGACACATCCCTCGCCACACCTCCGAGCTCGTCCAAGTTGGGATGCGACGCCCATGTCCGTGTCGCCGGGCGATCGATGATAGTCCTGCGTCGGACGCCCTCGCGACCGGACAAGGCGTGAAGTCCCCACAACCAGCCCAAGGAAGATGAATGGAAGACCAGGCCTCGACCCCGACCGCGACATACCGGATGCAGTTGCGACGCGAATTGCCTCTGCGGAACGTTTCTGCCCTGGTCCCGTACCTGCATCAGCTTGGCCTTTCCGACCTTTACCTGTCCCCGATCTACACAGCCCGGTCAGGGAGCACCCACGGCTACGATGTCGTCGACCACGGGCGACTCAATCCGGAGTTGGGAGAGGCTCCGTCGTTGCGCCAATTGTTTGATGATGCACTAGATGGTGGCCTTGGGGTCATCCTGGACATCGTACCCAACCACATGTGCATCGCGGGTGACCAGAATCTGCGGTGGCTGGACGTGCTTGAAGACGGACGCAGCTCGCCCAGCGCCACGCATTTCGACATCGATTGGGATCCGCCCAAACCCGAGTTGGTCGGCAAGGTCTTGCTGCCCTTTTTGGGCGAGCAGTATGGCCGTGTCCTCGAGGGGGAGCTCTCGGTCCGCTTCGAAGACGGGTCCTTCTCCGTGAAGTGGGACGGACAGCGGCTTCCCCTCAACCCGATGACCTGGCGCCATGTCCTGGAGCCGGCGTTTGAGAGCTTGTGTGCACAGGTATCGCGCGAAGACGCCAGCGTGATCGAGCTGGAGAGCATTCTGCGAGCCCTTTCGCAGACCTTGCCAGGCTTGCGCGATGCTGGCACCGACGGCATGGTGGAGTACCGTCACGAGAAGGAGGCCATTCGTCAGCGTCTGGCGACCTGGTTCGGGGCCAGCGCACCGGCCCGCAATGCCATCGCTTGCGCGCTAGACGTCGTCAATGGCAAGCCCGGCGTGCCTTCCACCTTTGATCGTCTCGAACAACTGATGGCGGATCAGTTCTACCGACTGGCAAACTGGCGGGTCGCCGCCCACGAGGTCAACTACCGTCGTTTCTTCGACGTCAATGAGCTTGCGGCAGTACGAGTCGAGCATCCACAGGTATTTGCCGAGGTGCATGCCCTGCCCTTTTCAATGGCCACGCATCCTGCCTTCAGGGGCTTCCGCATCGATCACGTCGACGGCCTTTCCGATCCCGAGGGCTACCTGAAAGACCTGATTCGCGGCTGGCAGCAGGAATTGAACGCCGACCAAGCTCGCCGGGCGCCCTTTGTCGTAGTAGAGAAGATACTCGGCTCGCAAGAGTCCTTGCCGTCGGGGTGGTTGGTAGAGGGGACCACCGGCTATGACTTCATCCAGATAGTGGCGGATCTCTTCACCCATCCGGAAGGGTCCGCCGGGCTGCTGGCTGCAGCCGCTGTCTTCTGCGGACCGTTGGCATCGTTCCGCGACATCGTCTACGAAAGCAAGCGCCTGGTCTTGCAAACGACCCTCGCCGCGGAGCTGACGGTCCTGGCACGGCGCCTCGACCGGATCTCCGAGCAGCATCGCTATACACGTGATTTCACCTTGAATCATCTACAGGCGGCGCTGGGGGAGATCGTCGCCTGTTTTCCCGTCTACCGCACCTACCTCCGGCGCGAGGAGCCCGCTGTCATCGAACGAGACAAAATCATCATCGAAAAGGCCGTCGCCGAAGCGGGGAGGCGCAACCCACTCGTCAATGCGTCCCTCTTCGACTTCATTGCGTCGGTTCTACTCCGGCAGGATCCACCCGGCTTGACTGAAGCGCAATTGGAGGAACGGCGTACCCTGGTCATCCGCTTTCAGCAGCTGACGGGTCCCGTGGTTGCCAAAGGCGTCGAAGACACCGCGTTCTATCGCCATCTGCCACTCATCGCCCTCAACGAAGTGGGCGGCGATCCCGCGCACATGGGAGCAGCCGTTGAAGATGTTCATCGTGCTCTGCTAGCCCGAGCCGAGACAACGCCCCACACCTTTTCAGCGACCGCAACTCACGATACCAAGCGTGGCGAGGACGCTCGCGCTCGCCTTTACGTCCTCTCTGAGCGAGCGGACGCATGGGCGGCCGCAACGGTCGGCTGGGCCACCTTGAACGCACGACACAAGACCAAGCTGGACGACGTGGACACTCCCGCAGCAAGTGAGGAGTACTTTCTCTACCAAACCTTGGTGGGGGCCTGGCCGGTTGGTGGACGGGACAGCGATCCGGACTTCGCGGCTCGAATCCGCGCGTACATGGCCAAGGCACGGAACGAAGCCAAGATTCACACGAGCTGGATCAATCCGCACGCGGCCTACGCCGACGCGGCCGACCGATTTGTGCAGGCGATCCTCGATCCTGCGCAAGCGGCGACGTTCTTACGCAGTCTCGACCAGTTCGTCGAAGCGATAGTGCGCCCCGGATTGTGGAACAGCCTGTCGCAGGTCGTCCTGAAGGTAGCCGCTCCGGGAATTCCCGACTTCTTCCAAGGAAACGAGCTCTGGGACTTTTCCCTGGTCGATCCCGACAATCGCCGACTGGTGGACTTCGACCGGAGGCGCGCCGAGCTTGAAGCCGTGGCTTCCGACTTCGAGAGTCGAGGCCTCGCCGCCGTCGACGCCTGGTTCGACCGCCCCAACGACGGGCGCATCAAAATGTGGATCACGACCGCTGCCTTACGCCTCCGGCGCGCCCGCGCCCAATTGTTCAAGAATGGCGGGTACCAGCCGCTCGCTTTGCGCGGTGCCAAAGCCGCCCATGTCTTTGCCTTTGCCCGAAGCGACGGAGATGCTTGTGTAATTGCCGCCGTCGGACGCTTCTTTGCAACCCTAGGCGGCGACCGGCCGACTGGAGCCGTCTGGGGCAAGACCAATCTAGAGCTGCCCCGCGGGCTACGCGGGCGGCATTGGCGGGATGCCTTGACTGGGCAAGTGTTTGCAGCGGAGGAGACGAGTCTGTTTCTCGGCAGCGTCTTCGCCCACCTTCCGGTGGCCTTGCTGGAGAGCGTGCCATGAGCGCGGCGGCAGGGGCAGTATCGCGTCGTTTCGCCCAGGGCGCCGAGATTGTCGACGGCGGCGTTCACTTCCGCGTCTGGGCCCCACGTCCGCGCAAGGTCAGTGTTGTCGTGCAGAATACAGGCGATATTCACGCCCTGGTTCCGGAGGAGCAGGGATACTGGTCCGTGATGGTGCCGGGTATCGGCAGTGGAACGAGGTACAGGTATCGACTGGACGATGATAGCCAGGGGCTTCCCGATCCTGCATCACGATTCCTTCCCGAAGGGCCCCACGGCATTTCCGAAGTTGTCGATCCGCGCAGTTTCACCTGGAACGACCTCGCTTGGACTGGACTGTCGCTGAAGAACGAAGTCATCTATGAAATGCACGCAGGCACCTTTACCCCTGAGGGGACATGGGCCGCGGCCGGCGGCAAGCTTCCGGCGCTCAAGGAGCTGGGTATCACCGTGATCGAATTGATGCCGGTCGCTGAATTTCCGGGCCGTTTCGGCTGGGGCTACGACGGGGTCGCTTGGTTCGCCCCATCGCATCTTTACGGAACCCCGGACGACCTTCGCCGCTTCGTCGACCAGGCCCACGGATTGGGGCTCGGCGTAATTCTGGACGTGGTCTACAACCACCTCGGACCGGATGGGAACTATCTCGATCGCTTTTCACCATACTACTTCGGCGACCGCCGCACCGACTGGGGTCGAAGTCTCAACTACGACGGCGAGCATTGTGCCGCCGTTCGGCAGCTGGTTGTCGACAATGCTGTGCATTGGATTGACGAGTATCACTTCGATGGACTCCGGCTGGACGCAACACAACATATCCTCGACGGTTCTCCGGAACATGTCCTCGCCGTCCTCGGCCGCGAGGCCAGGGCCGCCGCCGGGGGGCGCCGGTTGCTGCTGACAGCCGAAAATGAGCGCCAAGAGAGCTCGCTGCTGCATGCAACTGATCTTGGTGGCATGGGCATGGACGCGATGTGGAACGACGACTTTCACCATAGCGCCGTGGTGGCCCTGACGGGGCGCCGGCAGGCCTATTACAGCGACTATCACGGAACTGCCAATGAATGGCTGGCCACCGCACGACACGGCTTTCTGTTTCAGGGTCAACGCTCCGCGTGGCAAAAGCAGCCGCGCGGCCATTCCGCGCGCGGGCTTCCTGCGGCTGCATTCGTGGCTTTTCTTGAGAATCACGACCAGGTCTCGAACTCGTTGTGGAGTGAGCGACTGTGGCGGCAAAGCAGTCCCGGTTGCCACCGCGCGATGACTGCCCTCTTGCTCCTTGGCCCATGGACGCCGCTCATGTTCCAGGGCCAAGAATGGAATGCGACGACGCCCTTTCACTTCTTCGCCGATCACTACCCCGAGTTGGCCGAGCTGGTACGGGCGGGAAGGCTGGAGTTCATGTCGCAGTTTCCGGGATGCGCATCCGAGAGCGCGCGTGATCTGATGCCGGATCCCGCCTCCGAGGGCACCTACCGGGCGAGCAAGCTGCGCTGGGAAGAGCGAGCCACACCCGAGCATCGCCGCGCGCTCCAGTTCCATCAGGACCTTGTGACCATTCGCCGCGAAGATCCGACAATCCGTGCCCGGGCGTCGTCCGAAATCACGTTGGAGGTCGCCATCCTCAGCTCTGGCTGCGGGATTCTGCGCTACTTCGTCGACGGCGCGGCCTCCGATTCGCACACCCACGATCGCCTCCTAATCGTCAACCTTGGCGCGGGAATCGATATTCCCTCGCCCAGCGAACCATTGCTGTCCCCCCCCAAGGACCCCAGCCACTGCTGTTGGCGGACGCTCTGGACCAGCGAGGACCCTCGCTATGGCGGCTACGGATGTGGTGAACCCGAGTCCGCGGACGCGGGCTGGCACATTCCCGGATTTGCAGCGGTGTTGTTGGGGCCGATTCCCATGATCTAGCACTGGCCAAGGTGGCCAAGCTGCTGGCGACCAAGGACTACTGGAGAAGCTTTCGGCCAGTAATGAGGCGCACAAGCACCGCCACTATTGCAAGAACCAAGAGAATGTGAATGTAGCCGCCCATCGTGTACGAGCTCACGAGCCCAAGTAGCCACAGGACGACCAGCACGATAGAAATGGTCCAAAGCATTTGTCTTTGCCTTTCGGTACAGAATGATGCCTCCAACCATCGCTAGGTAACGGCATTTCCGCCACGAGGCCACCTCGTGCCACCCTGGCGAAACTTGTCTGCCTTCTTGTTACTCGGCCGTAACTCTTATGTGTCTTTCCAGCCAGAAGTCGCTTGAATAATGTGATCGAGTCACGCGCCCGGTTTTGGTACGAGAATTGAAGCGCCTTCAACCATAGGAGACTCATGTACCAAAGTGACGCCAACGTTCACCGGATGGACCATTCGAACACCTGGGCCGTCGTGCTAGCCGCTGGCGACGGCACGCGGCTTGGCCCTGTCACCCGAATGCTGTATGGTCATGAGCTGCCCAAGCAATTCGCAGCGCTCAACAGCGATCGGACCTTGCTGCAGCAAACGCTGGAGAGGCTACGCCCGCTTGTGCGCCCCGACCACGCCATGGTCGTCGTGGCGGAAGATCGCGAGTCTCTTGCGAAGGCCCAACTGGCCGAGTTCACCGGAGCGCAGATTGTGTCTCAACCGGGGAACCTCGGGACTGGCCCCGGCGTGCTTCTGCCGTTGTCCGTCATCAAAGCGCAGTCGCCTCACGCAAGGGTTATCGTGACCCCTTCAGATCATGTCATTCCCGGGGCCTCCTCGTTTCTGTTCGCCGCGCGTCGAGCCCTGAGCGCCGCCCGTCGTGCCCCCAGCGGATTGGCTGTGGTCGGAGCTGAAGCTGATAGACCTGCGTCTGACTTGGGCTGGGTCGTTCCTCGTGGGCTTGGCAAGAGGAAGAACAAGAAGGGCGCACCGGATGTCGATCGGGTCGAGGCCTTCGTGGAAAAGCCTCCCATTGGCGTCGCGAGAGCGCTGCTTGAGCGCGGTGGCCTTTGGAACACCCTGATTGTCGCCGGCTCCATCGACAGCTTTTGGACGCAAGCCCAGAGACACATGCCCCATCAAACCATGTTGTTCACTGCCTATGCTGAGGTTCTTGCGCAAGACGGTGAGCTCGCAGACCAGGACAAGGCGCTGCTGGACCAGATCTATCAGTCGATCCCGGCTGCGGACTTCAGTCGGGCCGTGTTGCAGAATGCCCAAGGAATGGCCGTCGTGAAGATGAAGGACTCCGGTTGGTGCGACTGCGGTACCCCCGAGGGTCTCTTGACCAGCCTGGCCAGAGTGCCGCGTCCGCGTCCACCGAGGATTGAGGCGGTCCGTCGAGCGGTGCAAACCCACCTTCGGGGGTCCGGTGCCGCTCGACGACCGCGCACGAACCAGGGCCAATCCTGAGCCGGGGTGTCACAGCTCCACATGGAATCCCCGTCGTTCTTTGCTAGACCGTGCTCAACGCCCGACCGGCCAGCAGGAACGCCAATCTTTTCGTCAGGCTCTGTAACCAAGTGCTGGATATTCTGCTTATCGACGACGAACCTGATCTTCGCGAGCTTCTCCACGAACAGCTTCGCGAGGTCGGGTATCGTGTGCAAACCGCCGCGGACGGTGCAGAAGGAATGGACTACCTTGTGCGGCGCGTTTTCGACGTTGTGATTTGCGACGTGCGCCTGCCAGGGCTCGATGGTCTGACGCTGCTACGACACATTCGCAAGGAAACGCCCTCGACTGAAGTCATTCTGATGACCGCCTACGCCGATGT
>CAZBIU010000299.1:0-8589 GCA_964491625.1 uncultured Myxococcales bacterium | reverse complement strand
GCCTCGGTGTCGTGCATCTACGGCATCGGCGCGGCCGAGGCGTACCTGGGCATGAAGATCGACCTGGCGGCGGGGGTCGAGGTTCGGCGGGACGCGGTCCTGCGCCGTCTGGTGGAGATCCAGTACGAACGCAATGACGTGGACTTTTCCCGCGGCACCTTCCGCGTACGTGGCGACGTGGTCGAGATCTTTCCCGCCTACGAGCGGGAGAAGGCCATCCGCATAGAATGGTGGGGCGACGAGATCGAGACCATCTCGGAGGTCGATCCCTTGCGTGGCAAGGTGCTGCGCAAGCTCGACGAGGTTTCCATTTTTCCGGGTTCGCACTACGTAACTCCGCGGGACGAGCTGGTGCGCGCCATGAAGGGCATCAAGGACGAGCTGCGCGAGCGCCTGGTGGAGCTCAAGGACGCGAACAAGCTGGTGGAGGAGCAGCGCCTCTCGCAACGGACGCTCTACGACCTCGAAATGTTGGAGCAGATGGGCCGCTGCAAGGGCATCGAGAACTACTCGCGCCACTTGTCGGGGCGCAAGGCGGGCGAGCCGCCGCCCACCCTGATCGACTACTTTCCCGACGATTTTTTGGTCATGGTCGACGAATCGCACCAGACCATCCCGCAAATCTCGTCCATGCACAAAGGCGATCGGTCGCGCAAAGAAACCCTGGTTGACTACGGCTTCCGCTTGCCCTCGGCGCTCGACAACCGGCCGCTGCGCTTCGAGGAATGGGAGGCGCGCGCCAAGCAGATGGTCTGCGTGTCGGCCACGCCGGCCGAGTATGAGATTGGCCGAGCCAACGGCGTGATGGTGGAGCAGATCATCCGGCCCACCGGCCTGCTCGATCCGGAAATCGAGGTGCGGCCGGTGGCGAGCCAGGTCGACGATCTGCTGGGCGAAATTCGCGAGCGCACCAAGATGGGCGACCGCGTGCTGGTCACCACCTTGACCAAGCGGCTGGCCGAGGATCTGACGGAATACTACGGCGAGCTCGGGGTGCGCGTGCGCTACCTGCACTCGGATATCGATACCCTGGAACGCATCGAGATCCTGCGCGACTTGCGCCTGGGCGAGTTCGACGTGCTAGTCGGCATCAACCTTCTGCGCGAGGGTTTGGATCTCCCCGAAGTCTCGCTGGTGGCGATCCTCGACGCCGACAAGGAAGGGTTCCTTCGCGCCGCACGCTCGCTGATTCAGACCATCGGCCGCGCGGCTCGCAACGAGCACGGCAAGGTTATCATGTACGCTGATCGCGAAACCGACTCGATGAAGAAGGCAATCGGGGAAACCCGCCGCCGGCGCGTGCTGCAAGAGCAATACAACCGCGAGCACGGCATCACGCCCAAGACCATCCAGAAGGCGATTCAAGAGCTATCGGGTACCGCACAGGACGACCGCTGGGATCCCAGCAAGGCCAAGTTGCCGAAGAAAGGCAAGCGCACCGTCGCGCCCGACGAGCTGCCCGGCCTCATCGCCCAGCTCAAGAAGGAGATGTTCGACTGGGCCGAGAAGCTGGAATTCGAGAAAGCCGCCGAGATTCGCGACCGCGTTCAAAAGCTGGAAGAGCTGCAACTGGACCTGGGCTAGCTAGCTAGTTACACGCGCCCGTAGGCCAACCGCCAGATCTTGGTCCCTTCGGCCTCGCAGTGGCGCTCGCGCCATGAGCGGGCGGCAAAAGGGCTCTTCGGCAGGAAACTCCATGGCTCGCGCAGATTGCGAAAATGGCGTGGATTCTCCCGTTCCAGGACGGCCATCGCGTCGAGGGCGATGTCGAAGATGTCGGTGGCGAGGTGGACTTCTCCGTCGGGGGCGAGCAAGGGCACCAGTTGGTCGACCAGCTCCTCGCCGACCACGCGCCGTTTGCGCTGGCGATGCTTGAACCACGGGTCGGGAAAATTGATGAAGAAGCAGCTGACGCTGCCCGGCCGAAACAGCCTCGGTAGATCAACCGACATGTTGGCAAACACGCTTTGCACCTGGGCAAGCCCGCGCCGGGCACCTTCTTGGTTCGCGAAGTCGACCATGTCGCGGCGAATTTCCACTCCGACGTAGCTGCGCTCCGGATCCTCCAGCGCGCGCTCCATCAGGAAATAAGACTCCGCCGAGCCGAGCTCGACCTCGATGGGCCGATCCATCGGCAGGTCGAGGCGCTTGAGATCGATTTTCAGGAAATTGGATTTCAGCGGATTGACGTGCTGGCGAATGCGCATGCCAACCTCGCCCCGAGCGGGCTAAGCCTTCGCAGGCAGTGCAGGAACCAACTTGCGGAAGCGACGATTCACCACGAGCTGCTGAACGATGCCGAACAGATAGCTGGTCAGGGTGTAAATGGAAAGCCCGGCCGGCAGGAAGAGCGAAAAGCCGGTGAACATGACCGGCATCATAACTGACATCATCTTCTGCTGCTGGGGGTCGGTTCCCGCGGGCGACATGCGCATTTGCAGGAACATCACGGAACCCATTAGCAACGGGGCAAGGTAGTAGGGATCCTTGGCCGAGAGATCGGTGATGTACCAGAAGAACGACGATCGGTAGAGCTCAACCGCGTAGTTGAGGGTCGAGAACAGCGCGATCCAGATCGGCATCTGGATGAGGGCAGGCAGGCACCCGCTGAAGGGCGACACGCCGTGCGCCTTGTAGAGGTTCATGGTCTCGACGCCGAGCTTCTGCTTGTCGTTCTCGTACTTCTTGCGCAGCTCACCGATCTTGCCCGACAGGCCCTGCATCTTCTTGCCCGACACCATCTGCTTGTAGGTCGGATAGAAGGTCACCAGGCGGACGAAGATGGTGAGGCAGATGATGGCGATGCCCCAGTTTCTGGTCAGCCGGTAGAACGTCTTGAGCAGCGCCAGCATCGGCCGCGAGAGCATAGCGAAGGTCACGTCGACGGCGTCGGCCAGCCTGGCGTCCTCACCGCCGGGGCGCACGGCCTCGAGGTCACTCGTGTACTTGGGGCCCGCGAAGATCACCATTGGAAATTCGGTTTTCTCGCCGGCAGCCACCGTGCGCGTGGCATAGGCGAGCGAAACTTCCGCGCTGTCCGAATCAAGCGCTCGCTCCTGGCAGCCTCGCTCGCGCGGCGGGTTCTCGGGGAAGGGCACGGCCGCGATTGCGAAATACTTGTCACCAGCAGCAGCCCAGCGCACGCCACCAACGTAGCCCTGCGATTCTTTGTGGAGCGCATCGACGGTTCCGCGCTTCGCCTTGTCGCCCACATGGCACACCGTCTCGGCCAGGTTGGCCGAGGCGTAGCTGAACATGCCTCCGCCCTTCTTTGCGGGATCCTGGGTGGTCGTCAGATGAATCTGCAAAGCCACATCGATCGGCTTCGCTTCCTTGCTCTGAACCACCACGGAGAGCGCCAGTCGGTAGCGCTGGGGCTCAAGCGTGAAGCGCTTTTCCACCGCCACGTCGTTGGTCTCGGCCCGGAACACCACGGCGTTCGGGTTTGGCTGCCCTACCGTCCAAGTCACGTTGTCCATCCACGCAAACTCCGGCTTTGCAAAGGAGGTACGTAGCGGCGCGGTTTCCTCGGTCCCCGTGCGGATGAGGTCGATGCCCGAGTTGGGCTTGGTCCGGTCGAGCAGGAACTGCCTGTCTTTGAGCTTGACGTGACGGAGAGAGGCGCCCCATGAGGAGAAGACATAATCCACGTCGGGCGACGCCAGCGTGACCAGTTGTTCGGGGCCGCGTGCTTGCGCTCCTTCCGCCGTCTTGCCGGGGGCTGGGTTGGCCGCCAGCGTGTTGTTGCCACCGGCCTCTCGACTCGGCTCGGTCTGGCTGGCGACCGGCGCGGGATTGGGCGCAGACGGCTTGGGTGGTGGGAAGATCTTCCCCCAAAGAAGAAGGATCCCAAGGGAAACCGCCACCGCGATAAGCAAGCGCTTGTCCATCGTCTCTCCTAGCTCTTTGCTAGCCCGTCTTGGCTCGCGAGGGATTGGGTTGACACGGGCACGGGATCGAGACCCGCCCGGGCGAAGGGGTGACAGCGCAGGATCCGGCGTACCGCGAGGGCACCGCCCTTGACGACGCCGAAGCGTGCGATGGCTTCCTCGGCATAGGCCGAGCACGTGGGCTCAAACCGGCAGGCTGGCCCGAGCACCGGGGAAAGGATCGCCCGGTAGGCACGAATCATCGGAAAGAGCACCGCGCGCGCCGGCAACCCGGCTATTTTCGCGAGATGGGTCATTGTGCCTGCACGCGGGAAAGCAAGTTGCGCAGCTCCGACGATGTTGCCGCGAAAGAGTTTTCGGCGGCGGCGGGCTTCGCGATGACCACGAGATCCAGGTCGGTGGCTCGTTCCAGCCGGCGGTAGCTCTCTCGAAGCCAGCGCTTGATGCGATTGCGGGTCACGGCGTTTCCAACTTTCTTGCCCACGGTGACACCAAGGCGCGCCTTGTGTGTGTCGATCCCCTGGGTACGCAACATGGCATAAACAACCAACGTCCGCCCGGAGATCCGACGCCCGTGCTGCTGCACCAGCAAGAAGCCCGACCGTTTTCGCAGCCGCTCGCTGCGGCCCAAGCGCTGGTGCAGGCCCGCAGAGGTCACACGTTCCTATTTCTTGGGAATCGTGACGGTCAGCTTCTTGCGGCCCTTGCGGCGGCGACGCTTGAGCACTTCGCGCCCCGCAGGGGTACTCATGCGTTTGCGGAAACCGTGCGTGCGTTTCCGGCTCCTTCGGTGCGGCTGGTAGGTCCTCTTCACTTCTTCCTCCGGTGTCCCCGGGATGGGCACGGAGAACTAACATTCCAAGCGGGTGCTGTCAACGATCCGTCGGGCGCGAAGTGCGACCTTTCCGTCCCCTCACGTCCAAGCGGCCGGGCACGGCGCAAGCGACAGAGCGACGTTGACTTGGCAATGACCTTCGCTCACCGTCGGAAGGCTCGCCTAGCCGTGCCCGCTTTCCGTCGCTGCGGCGAGGTCGAGCGCCGCGCGAGAGTCTTCTGACCGTCGCCGCTGCAAGATGCACCAGGATGACATGACTCCGCGTCAGTCGGAGAAACGGCACGAAACTTTAACCGAGTTGCTGCAAAGCCCGTGGCATGGACGTTAGCCGTTCTCCGGTTGATGCTTGCCTTTGGTTTACCGATGGGAGCAAAAACCGGGACCAGTAAGTTGGATGTTTTCCCAAGGATCACGTTCATTTGGAGGCGATCCCACCTCGAAATTGAATCCAGATGCCGGTTCGCCTCGCAGCCCGCGAGCTCGTATCTCCGCAGATCTTCATCAGGTCCGAAAGATTGGATTTTTGCCCTTGCTGGGGTCCGGTTGGGTTGATATCAACAGCCTCCCACCGACAGCACACCTTCCGGCCTGTCTTGGGGTACAGGCGGCCGGAGTGGAGCCTAGGGATGCCTGTGGGCACTTTGTGGATTGGTGTGTGTAAAATATCGTATTTATTGATCTATTGTCGACTCGGTCTCTGTGGATAGAAAATGTTGGAACTCTGGGGTGAAGCCGTACGTTCAGTAGAAGAGAGGGTCAAACCGACCCAGCGGGACCAATGGCTCCGTCCTATCACGCTGGTCGGTTTCGAGGGCAGCCGTATCAGGCTGCGCGCTCCCAATCGCTACCAAAAGGAATGGTTCGAGGACCACTACCTTCCCGCCATCCTTTCCGATTTGCAGATTCGAACCAAGACGAGCTACTCGGTGGACTTCGTGGTTGAGGAAGACTCCAAGGAAAGCGCCTCTCAGGCTGGTCCCGGGCTGGAAAAGGAAACGCCAGCTCCTTCGTCGATCCCCAAAGGGATCGACAGCCGCTACACCTTCGACAAGTTCGTGGTGGGCCAGACCAACCAGTTCGCTCATGCAGCCGCGCGCATGGTCTCAAGCTCGCCAGCTTCCAAGTACAACCCTCTGTTCATCTACGGAGGGGTTGGCCTTGGCAAGACCCACTTGCTTCACGCCGTTGGGCACGAAATCCATCGCCAGCATCCCGACTGGAACATCACCGTGGTGACGTGCGAGCAGTTTGTCAGCAGCTTCATCGGTTCGATGCTGAACCAGAGGCGGCACTCGGGCGGAAGCCAGGCCTCCACCAACCAAATGGAGGAATTCCGCGCTCGCTATCGCGAGGCGCCGGATGTCTTGCTGGTTGACGACATCCAATTCCTGTCGGGCAAGGACAGCTCTCAGGACGAGTTCTTCCATACCTTCAACGCCCTCCACCACGCGCACAAGCAGATCGTTCTAACCTGCGACAAGCTGCCCGCGGAGCTGCCAGGCGTGGAAGAGCGCCTGCGCAGCCGCTTCACCTGGGGCCTCATCACCGAGATTGGGCATCCCGATCTGGAAACCCGGGTTGCCATCCTGAAGCGCAAGGCTGAAATTGACGGCATCGATCTTTCCGACGAGGTGGCTTTGGCGGTTGCCGGCTACGTTCGCTCGAACGTGCGAGAGCTGGAAGGTGCTCTCATCCAGCTATCGGCTCGCTCGGCTCTCCTGGGCTGCTCGATCACCAAGGAATTCGCAGAGGAGATTCTTAAGTCCATCGCCTCGGCGGCGCCAAACGGCCTGTCCGTCGAAGTCATCCAGCGCGAAGTAGCTTCGTATTTCGAGGTCAAGCTGCACGATCTAAAGGGACCCAAGCGACACCGCGCGGTAGCCCACCCACGGATGATTGCCATGTACCTATCTCGTCAGCTCACGCCTATGAGCTATCCCGAGATTGGTAGCCGCTTCGGAGGCAAGGATCACTCGACCATCATCAGCGCGGTCCAGAAGATCGAAAAGAGAATCGCCGAGGACCCAAGCCTCAAGAGCGTGATCTCCACGCTTACTGCGCGTCTTCGGCAGCGGTAGCCTAGCGACCCGCCGATGTCGGTGCAAGCTTCGGGCTAGAGGCCTTGATGTTCCCTTTCCGGTCGCAAGCTCACTAGAACCTTCTTCGGATGAGCTCCGCCGGCCACCCGCGACGGCGCGGTTTACTCATCCCTTGTGGCTGGTTTGGGAATTCGGCGCTTCTTCGGCTTTCGATCTGTCCACAGCGGCCTGTGGATGACCATGGTCGCGAGCTGTGGAAGGCTAGGCAAAAATCCCATACTCCGCCCTATCCCCAATTCGTCCCGCCTTCCACCCGATTCTTCCCACAGCGGATCTTGTTACCCTCTGCGAGGGGAAACTTCATCTTGTCCACAAATCCACAGGCCCTAATACTTCTCCCAAAGTAGATCAAAAGACTATAGATTCCAGAGGGGTGTTGATTGATGAGAACTCTTGCCACAGGGTGACCGATGGACTTTCGCATTGGAAAGAATGACCTTCTTCGCGGCCTCTACCTAACGCACGGCATAGCCGACCGGAAGAGCACCATTCCAATTCTCGCCAACGTGCTGATAAGGACGGTTGGCAAGGACCAGGTGCTGTTCGGGGCGACCGATCTCAAGGTTGCCATGATGGCGACCGGCGCCGCGAAGGTGGAAGAAGAGGGTGGCATTACGGTGGGAGCGCGTCAGCTCTACGAAATAGCCAAGGGGTTGGGCGGGGAAGAGGTGCGTCTGCAGCGATCGGATCAAAACTGGCTCTTCATCGGGAGCGGGCGAAGCGAGTTCAAGGTCGTCGGGATGAGCGACCGGGACTTCCCAAAGCTGCCCAGCGTTGAAGAGGTAGCTTGCAGCAAGGTCGACTCTGCGTTGATAGGGGAAATGATTGCCAAGACCATCATCTCAGTGTCGCAGGACGAGACACGGCCTCACCTTGCGAGCGTCCTTTTCGAAAGCGACGGAGAAAAGGCGACCATGGTTTCGACCGATGGGCATCGGCTGTCGAAGATCAGCAAGACCATGGCGGGCGGTCCAAAGTTGGCGGCAGGTGTGCTTTTGCCGCGTAAGGGGTTGTCCGAGGTGCGCCGGGCGCTAGAAGGAAGCCAAGGGGAAATCGAGATAGCGGTGGACCAAGGGCTGTTCGTGCTCAGGTCATCCGGTATGGTTCTGACGGTCAAGCTTGGCGAAGGGCAGTTCCCGCCTTACGATCAGGTGATTCCCAAGGACAACGACAAGAAGGTCACCGTCGGGCGGGAGACGCTGCTGGAAGCGCTTCGTCGAGTGTCGATCATTGCATCGGACAAGACCTGGGGCATTCGTTTCCTGCTTGAGAAAGGGCGCATTTGCATCGAGGCTGACAACCCCGATCTTGGAAATGCCAAGGAGAGCATCGAGGCGGACTACAAGGAATCGCCCCTGCAGATCGGTTTCAACGCCAGGTACTTCATAGACCTCCTCACCGAGATGGGCGGCAACGAAGTGAGCTTGGAGATGGGAGGCGATCTTGATCCCGCGTTGGTTCGGCCGTGCGACGGATCTGACTACCTTGGCGTCATCATGCCGATGAGGTTGTGACGCGGAGGCTATCGAACGGTTGCTGCTGCAAAGTCTGCGCGTGAGAGACTGGCGCAACTTCGTGGAAGCGCTGGTCGATCTGGACTCGAGGGTGACAGTCTTTTTCGGACAGAACGGTCAAGGAAAGACGAATCTTCTCGAGGCGGCCTACTTCCTTCTCGGTTTTCGATCGTTTCGAACCAGCAGCACGAGCGATCTGATTCGCTGGGGTCGCGATGCAGGACGGCTCGAAGGCCGGATAGTGCTTCAGG
>CAZBIU010000298.1:0-8598 GCA_964491625.1 uncultured Myxococcales bacterium | reverse complement strand
GAGGTTGGCGTTGCGGCGTAACACGACCACTTGGCCGTCCGACGGGACGGTGTCGACGGTGAAGCCTTGCTCGGCCAGCATCTCGCGGCCGATGGCATCCAAGCGCAGCTTGCTGAGCGAGGTCGAGTGGTCCTCACCGCGCAGCGGATTCTGGTTCTCGATTTCGACCAGCTCGGTGATGGTGTGCTTGCCGTCACCGACAACGCTGGGGGGCTGGCGGCGGGCCGCCGCGATCAATCGTCCGCCAATGACCAGCAACCGATAGTCCGAACCCTCCACCTGACGTTCGACCATCACCTCGCCGTCCTGGGCGACCGCAATCTCGAACGCGGCCATCACCGCCTCGCGCGTGGTGAGCCGGACCGATACGCCCCGGCCTTGGTTGCCCTTGCGCGGTTTCACCACTACGGGCACACCGATCTCTTGCGCTGCGGTCCACGCCTCCTCTGCGTTTTCCACCGGTCGCCCCTCGGGCACCGGCACGCCCACCGCGCGGAGTAGAGACTTGGTCAATTCCTTGTCCTGCGCGATGGACTCGGCGATGGCGCTGGTTCGGTCGGTTTCCGCGGCCCAGATGCGGCGCTGGCGAGAACCGTAGCCGAGCATGACCAGGCTGCCGTCGGTAAGGCGACGGGTCGCAATGCCGCGGGCTTCGGCCGCGCGCACCATGGCGCCGGTGCTGGGGCCCAGGCGGATGGACTGGTTCAAGCTACGAAGCTCTTGGCTCGCCTTGGCGACGTCGACCAGGCGGTCCGTGCGCGCCGCGCTGAGGAGGTCGAGGGCCAACGTCAGCGCGCGACAGCCGACCTCTTCTTCTTGGTACTGGACCACGATGCGGTACCGCACACCCGCGACCAGCTCGTGAACCATCGGCTTGGCGATTTCACAGTCGGCCGCGCGCTGCAGGGCGGCAGTCAATTCGGCGATCAGGCTCGCCTCGCCGTGATGGGACTCGCAGGCCTCGCTGCGATCCCAGGCTGCCTGGGTCAGCTTGGCCAGTTCCTTGGTGAGGGTGCCGCGCAGGCGGCCGAGCATAGCAGGCGTCGCCAGGTCGCCGTCGACCAGCAAGATGGCCTCCAGCAGGGTGTCGTTCGACCAGAGGTTTGGTCCACGGAGGGTTCGCAGGGTGTCTAGCTTCATCGTCTGTTTGCCATGGCCCCCAGTCCCGGTTGGTCCAGGAGAACCATGTTCCTTTTTCGGAGGTGCGAATTCGCCTGGTCGAATCCAGAGCGCATGGACGGCCCGACGAATATGAAGTCAGACGTGCCTGCCACCGCGCTTATTCTATCGATGGCCTCCGAAAGGGAATTTTCTCGGCAAAACCCCGGGTGTTCGATGATTTTGCATAGATTCTCGATGGTTGAGTTGCCCGTCGGGGCAACCAGCCAGACGCTGGCAAATCCTTGGCCAAGCAAGCGTCCCATCTCAGCCGCGTCCTCGGGCCGCCAGTCCGAGGGTACTTCCAGGACCGCGTGACGCTTACGGTCTGGGAAGTGCTGGGCCGCAAAGTCGATCCAGCCGGCCAAGGCAGACCGATTGCTGACCGGCGTTACGAGCAGCAGCCTACCTTCATCCCGATACGCTGCTGCGCCGTTTTGCACCAGGCCCGCTTCGACGCCGGCGCGGATAGCGTGGGTCGGCAAGCCAAGCGCAACGCCTCCGGCCGCGGCGGCGACCGCGTCCTCCAAGAAGAAAGGCGCGCTTCCAAACGGCTGGGCGTCGAGCAAGTCGAGCGGAACAATGCGCGTGGTTTGTCCCTGGTGCGTGGCCACGATGTGGCCGTCCTCGACGAGGATCGCAGCCTCGCCCTTGTCCAGGTGTCGGCGGACGAGGTCGGGCATGCCCCGAGACGCAAAGTAGAGAATCCGCCCGCGGCACTTTTCCGCCATCGCCGCCACCTCCGGATCGCAGGCGTTCAGGGCTGCGCATCCCTCGGGCAGAAGCACGTCCATGGGCGCGCGAATCGCCTTCGCGATCAGGGTGCGATCGTCGACGTACTCTTCGCCCATGTGATCGCCCGAGCCGAGGTTGATGACCACCGCGACTTCGCAGCGATCGAAGGCCAAGCCCTCGCGAATCACCTTGATTTCGTCGGTCTCGAGCACGATGGCGTCGACGAATGGATTCTGCAGCAGCCGCCTGGCGTGGGTCGCGTTGGCAGCGTCTTGGCTCGACAGAACCCGGCTTCCGACCGCTAGCCCGACGGAAGCTGCGCATCCGACGTTTCTGCCGGTCGAGGTCATCATCGCGGCGAGCATGGTCGCGACCAGGGTTTTGCCGTTGCTTCCCGACACCGCGACCAGCGGCACCCGTCCCGATTCCCCGTGCGCGAACAGGTGGCTCAAAATGGCATCGCCCACCGGCCGCGGCTTGCCCAACAGGGGTTTGAGGTGCATCACCAGGCCGGGGCTTGCGTTGACCTCGATGACGGCGCCATTCTGATCTTCCAGCGGCCGTCCGATGTCCTCGGCGATGAGGTCGATACCCGCGACGTCGAGCCCCACGGTTTGCGCCGCGATCACGCAACTCGATGCGATGTCCGGGTGCATGAGATCGGTCTCGTCGACGGTCAAATCGCCGTTGTAATGGATGGTCACCTTGCGGCCCGCCGGCGGAACCGAGGTCTTGTCCAGCCCCTGTCGCCGCAGAAGCTCAAGCGAGATCTCGTCAAGGACCAGGGTGGTCAAGGGTTGCGCGGAATCCTCGCCACGATCCGGATCTTGGTTGGCCACCTCGACCAGCTCCTCGACCGTGCGTACGCCGTCGGCGATGACCTGCTCGGCCTCGCCGCCGCTGGCGGCAATCGCCTTGTCGCCCACCACCAGCACGCGATGTTGATTGCCCGCGATGAACTTCTCCACCAGGACGCCGCTGCCTTCGCGCGCGGCAATGTCAAAGGCACGCTCAACCGCGTCGCGGTCCTCCAGGCGTATCGAGACGCCGCGGCCATGGTTGGCGTCCTGTGGCTTCACCACCACCGGAAGTCCCAGCGCGTCCGCCTCGGACCATGCATCTTCCCGGTTCTCCACCGCGCGCCCGGCCGGCATGGGCACACCGACGGAATAGAGCAACTGGCGGGTCAGCTCCTTGTCTTGCGCGATGGATTCCGCCAATGCGCAAGTCTTCGTGGTCTCGGCGGCCCAGATGCGGCGCTGGGCCTTGCCGTAGCCGAGCTGAACCAGGTTGCCTTGGCTTAGCCGCAGGAACGGAATGCCGCGCGCCTTGGCGGCGCTGACGATGGCTTGCGTGCTGGGGCCGAGGCAAAGCTTGTCGGCCACTTCGCGCAGGCGGCGGACCTGCGCGGGCACGTCGAAGGCGCGGTCGTCCACCGCAGCGAGGACGAGCTCGCGCGCCGTGCGCAAGCAGGCCTCGCCGAAGGTATGCTCGAGACACTCGACCACCACACGATACACGCCGCGCTCGCTGGTTTCGCGAGTCCGGCCGTAGCCGACCGGCAGATGCGCCAGGGTCTCTAGCTCAAGCGTGACGTGCTCAAGCACGTGGCCCAGCCAAGTTCCGTCGCGCAGGCGCGAAAAGAAGCCGCCGCGCACGCCCTCGCTGCAGCGGTGCTCAATCATCGAGGGCAGCCACGCCATCAGGCGATCATTGAAGCCGGGCAAGGTGTTGGAAGGCTTGCTGTCGAAGTCGCCGAGGTCGACCCAAGCTTCCAGGACAGGGTAGTTGGCCCAAACATTCGGTCCGACCAGGGACAGCACTTTTCGGATCTGCATAGCTTGACTAGGCCGCCCTCGCCGGGCAGCGTCGCCCATCCTGCGCTTCGCATTCTGGTTTGGCCAGGGCGTTTTTCCGCACCGGGGGGTCAAGCAACCCGAGCGAAAGGTAGGCCGGTCGCGATGATCGGATCGGCGCCGGCGATGTGAGCGCGGCGGCGGTCATCCACTGCGCGACACAGTGCCGCCGGCCTGATAAAGTGCGCCCGATCGGATTTCCATGAAGGCTGCAATGCTGACGCCAGCGACGCTGCCGGGGCTCGCGCTGGCCCCGAATGAGAGCGTGCGCGCGGTCTTCCAACCCGACTTGGACACCAACTTGCGCTACGCCAACGGCACGGTCGCGCTGACCAGCGCGCGGGTTTGTTGGCAGCGGCAAGGCGAGGCTTGGACGGAAGCGCGGCTTGACCGTGGGCTCGCCCTCGAGCGGAGCGAGCATGCGGGCTTGGGTGAGCTGGTTCTGCGCGAGGGCGGCCAGACCAGGGCGCGTTGGTTTCACACCCTGGCGGTTACCGAGGGCGCCATGCGGCTCATCGACGCGTTCGAGGCGCAGCGGGGGGATGCGGCGACCCAGCCGCGGCCCCGCGGGCCGGCGGACGAGGACAGCGGCGAGCACGCGGTGTCGGGCAAGTTTCCGCTTTTTCGCCTGATGCGTTTCGCACGCCCGCACCTAGGCGCGGTGCTGGTCGGTCTGTTCCTGACCTTGGCCAGCACGGCGGCCGGCCTGATTCCGCCCTACCTGACCATGCCGCTCGTGGATCGGGTGCTGGTGCCGGGGCAGGCGGGGCAGCTCTCCTTCGAGGCCGCGCTGCCGAAGGTTCTGGTCTACCTGGGCGGGCTCGGGGGGGCAGCGCTGGTTGCCTGGCTCTTGGCGTGGGCGCAAGGCGCGCTGCTGGCATTCGTGACGGAAAAGGTCGCGGCTGATCTGCGCAACCGCACTTTTGCGCACTTGCAGAAGCTGAGCCTCGAATACTTTGGCGGCAAGCGCACCGGCGACCTCATCGCGCGCATCAGCTCGGACACCGACCATCTTTGCTCGTTCCTGTCGGACACGCTGATCGATTTCATCACCGACGTGCTGATGATCGTCGGCACGTGCGCGGTGCTGGTGACCCTGGATCCGCTGCTGGCCGTGGCGGCCATTGTTTCCTTCCCGCCCATCGCGTGGCTCATCATCCGCATCCGCGGCAAGCTGACCCACGGCTTTTTGCGCGGCGGGCGGGTGTGGTCCGCGATGACCAACATCCTGGCCGATACCATTCCTGGCATCCGCGTGGTGAAGGCCTTCTCGCAAGAGCGGCGCGAGATCGACCGCTTCGCCCACGCCAACCAGCGCATCGTCGAGGTCAACAACCGCAACAACGCACTGTGGACTTTCTTTTGGCCGCTGGTTGCGCTGCTTAATCAGGTCGGACTTCTGGTGGTGTGGGCGGTGGGCGCGCGGCAGGTACTTCATCACCAGATCACCGTGGGCGTGCTGACCGCCTTCATCGCGTACATCAGCCGCTTTTATACCCGGGTCGAAAGCATGAGCCGCATGCTGACCGCCACCCAGCGAGCATCGGCCGGGGCGCAACGCCTGTTCGAAATCTTGGATCGGGTTCCGAGTGTGCTCGACCCGAAGGAGCCGCTGCCGATCGGCGAGATGCAGGGAGAGATCGAATTCGATCGGATTTCCTTTCGCTACGGCAGCCGGCTGGTGCTCGACGATGTCAGCTTCACCGTCGCGCCCGGGCAGATGGTCGGCATCGTGGGTCACACCGGGTCGGGCAAGAGCACGGTGGCCAACCTCCTGTGCCGATTCTACGACGTCTCGGCGGGCGCGGTTCGGGTCGACGGCAAAGACATTCGGTGCCTGTCCATCGAGGCCTACCGCAAGCACATCGGCATCGTGCTGCAAGAGCCGTTCTTGTTCTTTGGCACCATCGCCGACAACGTGGGTTATGGTCAGCCCAACGCCACCGGTGCCCAGATCATCGAGGCGGCACGGGCGGCGCGCGCGCACGAGTTCATCCTCAGGTTGTCCGAGGGCTACGATTCGCTGGTCGGCGAGCGCGGGCAATCCCTGTCCGGCGGCGAACGGCAGCGCATCGCCATCGCGCGCGCCATCCTGGTCGATCCGCGCATCCTGGTGCTCGACGAGGCGACGTCGGCGGTCGACACGCAGACCGAGCGCGAGATCCAGCGCGCCCTCGACAACGTGGTGGCCGGCCGAACCACCATCGCCATTGCGCACCGTCTAAGCACCTTGCGCAAGGCCGACCTCCTCATCGTGATCAAGGATGGTCATCTGGTCGAACGCGGCACCCACGCCGAACTTTTGGCCAAGGATGGCGAGTACGCGCGCCTGCATCGCGCACAGGCGTCGGCGACGGCACAAGCAAGCGTCGAGATCGACCAGCCAGCGCCCGAGGAAGAGATCGCCAGCACCACCCGCATTCCCACGCCCGAGCTGCTGCTTGCGAGCGATGCCGACGGCCGACTGTGGGCCGGACGCGGCGCCGACGGCGAGCGCATGCGCGTCGTTCCGCGGCGATGTTTTCCGCTCAGTCGGCCCGACGGATTCGTTTGTCTGGTGGACGAGCGCCACCGCGACCGGGCCTGCATCGAGGGCCTCGCGGCGCTCGGCGCCGATTCACGGCAGGCGCTGTTAGCCGCCCTGGCCGAGAGCGAGTTCCTTCCCTTGGTCACACACATCGCCCGGGTCAGGCACGAAGCAACTTGGTCCGAATGGCAGGTGGAGACCGACCGCGGTCCGCGCAGCTTTATCGTCGATCAGGAGGACCACATCCGCCGCCTGGACGACGGTCGTCACGTGATCACCGACTCCTTCGGCATGCGGTTCTTGGTGCCTGCACCGGAGAATCTCGACCCCCACAGCCGGCGCTGGCTCGGGCGCTACGCGTGAGGCTGGGCCTACTGGCTCTCGGTCATCGGTACGGCGTCCTGGTTGCAGGCGTAGAAGGAATTGTATTTGCCGGTCACCGGGATGTTCTGCCCTGACACATTGTTTTGCCAGGCGCAGGTGGGCATGCAGCAGTCCTGCATGGTGGTGACTGTGTATCCGGACTTGAAGGAGGCGTCGGCGGCAGCTTGATCGGGGGTCTTGACCGCCGCGTTTACCGCATCGACGCCTGACTGTGTCTGCAGCTTGCACCCAGTCACTTCCATAAGGTGGGTCGGACACTGAACCCGCTTCGCGTAGACCTTCCAATTCATGTGATAGTAGCTGTTGGGGTCGTTCGACTGTTTGCACGACGCAATCGATTGCTCGGTCATGTGGGTCGAGCTGGACGCGAATTTGCTGCACGAGGTGGCAACGGCGTCCTGGCAGGCCTGCGCTGAAAGACTGGCGGTGGTGACCGCATTCTTGACCTGGCAGACGGGAATTTGTGTGGCGGCGTTGACCCCACCCGAGCCCGGTTCGCCCTCGCTGGGAAACTGTGTGTAAAGGTATTTTCCCGATTGGCTCTTCATGGAAGCGCTCGGGTCACAGGCATTGAATGCGCCGAAACCGCCGGCGCCCATGAACACGTCGAAGTTCTTGGGGCCACCTGCGGCGGTGTTGAAAGCCTGGACGACCAGCGGCGGAGGTATTGGGATCGCCGACGGGCCATTGGAATTCTGCTGCGCGATGGTCTCGGGCAGACTGTAGACCAACTGATAGCACTGACAGCAGGCATTGTTGTAATTGCCGTCGATGCCGCCCGTGTCCATGTCGTGCCCCACCACACCGTAATTGAATCCTGACAGACCATCGTCGCTCGCCGCCTGGGTCATCTCGTCGGAGAAGAGCATGAAGCGCGTACAGAGGAAATTCACTTGGGCGCCTTGTTTCGTGCCCTCGCACGCGTTTTGGCCTGGCGTACAGTTGCCACCGCCGGGTGAGGTGGCAACGCCTTGCTGGCAGCCCGGAATATTGAATTGATTCATTCCCTGGTTGGGCGGCGGCAGGGCATAGGTGATCGACGGGGCGGTATCCACGGGCACATCGACGGCCGCATCCGTCAGCGACGAACCTCCGCCACCGGAGGATCCGCCCGAAGCGCCACCGCCCGAGCCGCCGGCGCCGCCATTCTGGTTGATCGCGCCGCCAGCCCCCGAAACGCCGCCGGTGTGGCCTCCGGCATTCCCGCCGGCGCTTCCGCCCTTGCCCGAGCTGCCGGCGCCGCCCGAAACGAAGTTGCCTCCACTTCCGTCGCCTCCGCTGCCAAAGTTCCCGCCGCTGGCATGGCTCCCGCCACCGCCGGTGCCACCGCTGCCACCGGCCCCGCCGCTGTCGTCGCTTCCGCCCGCGTTGTTCCCTCCGCTGCTGGTTCCACCGCCACCATTGCCGCCGCTCTTGCTGCCGCCGCTCGCATTTTGCCCGCCCGAACCGCCGCTGCCGCCGCCCTGCGATCGACTGTCGCCAGAAGGTCCGGCGCAGGCGCCCACCAGCGCCGCGACGGCAAGAACAGAATGGATCGTGCTGTGTGCGGCGCGACGGGTGGGAAATGTGATCGAAGTGAGCGGACGGGCACTGCGTACTCCAAGCATGGGGATAGCGTACGACATTCTTTCCCCGACTGAGAAGCTCTACATTATCTCACCTGTGCGACAACTATCCTCCGCGCCTCCGTCTCCACGCCCTTCGTCCGCCCTCTGCGCCCTCTAATTCCGGATCTCTCGTATCCGCCTCTGCAGCTCGACCGAGTCACGGGCCGCAGCCAGCGCAGTGTCTCGCGAAACTCGCCCGGCCCGCAGCAGATCGAACAGCGACGATTCGAAGGTGATCATCCCATCGTCACGACCGGTTTGGATCTGGGTGGTCAATTGGTGGGTCTTGCCCTCGCGAATCAGCGCCGCCACGGCGTAGTTCACGGTCAGA
>CAZBIU010000297.1:0-8619 GCA_964491625.1 uncultured Myxococcales bacterium | reverse complement strand
TCCCTTGTCGTTGGCAGAGAAGGCTGCCCTCAACAGCGACGCCCCGGACCTGGCCATTGCCAAGGGATCTCTCGCGGGGCTCGGCGCGGTGGACGCGGATGTCGTGGTCTTCCCGAGCCCTTCGTCGGCCCGCCGATTTCAGTCGGCCCGCGAGTTCTCATTCCGCGCCTCTGATCAGGCCGTGGTGTCCGTGCGCATGGGATGCGACGAGGCGCCCTACGACCCGGCAACCGACCCAGTACTGGCCGCACCCTTTTCGGCCTCGTCGCCGGCCGGGAAGTCCGAATGCCGAAAGGCGCTTGCGCGTCGGACCTCGCTTGCTCTCGGGCGCCGGACCCTCCTGCTTGCGACCGGGCCTCTCGCGGTTGCGGATGGTGGGCGAATGCTCATCGGGGCCGTCGGGAGGCTGGTTCGTTCCGACGTCGCCATCGTGGTGCCCAGCGTAGGCGAGCGTTCCTTGGTGGACGAGATCAAGCGAATCGCCATCGAAACCCCCGGCAAGATAGCGGTGTATCCCGGCTCGGGTCCGGAAGCGGAACGGCAAATCCTGGCTGGCGCAGACGCGCTGCTCTTGGCCGACAAGGACAACCACCTGGCGCGAACCGCGGGCCTGGCGATGCGATACGGTACCCTGCCCCTGGTGCCCGACTGCGCGGCCTATCGCGACTACATCGTCGACTACGATACCGCCTCGCGGACTGGCCACGGGCTCCTGTACCTGCCCGACGATCCGTACGAGCACGTCTCGGTTGTCTTGCGATGTGCTGGCCTGCGCGGCAACCCCGACTTGTGGCGGCCGCTTCAGGAAAGCCTGCTGCGAGCTGCTCCGCGCTGGGCATCGACCGCGGCACAGTTTGAAGAGCTCTGCCTCAGCCCGCAAGCGCCCGCGTGATTCGGACCGCCAGCCGGCCGTCGGACTCGCATAGCGAGCCTTCGACCCAGTCGCGGCCGTCCGCTCGGAGAAGGATTCCATCGCCGCGCGGGCGCAGGACAAAAGCCGCCTCCGCCGCGGTGGCCGCTCCCACCGCTCGATGGGCCAGCTCGGCCGTGACCTCGACACCGGGGCTGGTCGCCGCCTGTCGCTTGGGCGATGCTCGATCGGCCACCGCCGTCCGGTCATCCGCACGCACGCATCCTTTGGGATCGAGCGAAACTTTCGTGCACCTCTCGCCGTGGCGCAGGAGCACCGACCAGCTCGACGATGACGACAGCGCGGAGGTCTCTTCAAACACGACCACATCGCCCTCCGCGGTTGCCTGCGCATCGGAAGTGGTCAGACGGGTTCGGGCCAGCTCCAGCCGAACCGCCGAGGCTGCGTCGGCCGACGAAGCCGGCGGAGCCCAACAATGCCCGAGCGACGCCGGAGCCGCACACAACCAAACCCGCCCGGTCTCGCCGGCCCAATCAACCGAGACCTCCAGTGCCACGGCATCGGCGGCAAGACGAGTGGCGCCCGCTTGGGCGACATCGATCCAGCCCAACCCAAGCTTGCCCCAAGCTCCCGCCAGCAAACCGCCCAGCACGCCACGCTCGATGCGCGAAAGCGCAACCACGATCGGTGGCATGGGTAGGCCGAGCACCCGGCTGGTCAAGTGTCGAGCAAGCAGCGGGTCCACCAGCAAGAGCCCGGGTCCCAGCGCGGGAAGCGGAAACGACTCGCCCGCTCCCCGCATCTCGTCGAGTATTCGGACAAGCGCCTCGTGATCGAGCCCGACGAAACGAAGCGCCGCCGAACCCAAGACCGGCAGGTCCAGGCGTGTCTCCTCGGGCAGGAGAACCCGAGCCAACGCCGACGCCGCTCCTGGCCTTCTTATGAAGGCCACCACCGGCTCCCGCCGCAGCACCGAGGTTTTTTCGGTCGAGTTCATTTTCGAGTTGCGAGCTCCGTGATGGGTCTGGCTTGCCGCGAAGCCGCCTCGGCTGTCAAGATGGAAACTGTCCCCCGTGTCGCCCGCCACCCTACATTTCTCCCAGCCAGAAATCGGCCGTCAGACGGAAAATTGTGCACCGGCGTGAACCATCCAGGGTGTTATCAGCATCTAGCTCGTATATAGTGGTTTTGTTTCAGCAGGCAGGGATTGCGCACGTGAAACCGTACGAACGAGTCATCGGAATAAGTTGCAGCCAGTTGGTCGACTACTGCATGGATTACCTCAGTGGTACCCTGCCCGCCGAGGACAGAGAAAGCTTTGACGGCCACTTGTCCTACTGCCCGGAATGCGTCAAGTTCTTCGAGACGTACAGGAAGACGCCCGAGATCTCCCGCGAAGCCCTGTCTCTCGAAATGCCGGATGGCGTGCGATACGAGGTCCGAAGTTTTCTCCGGGAACGCTACAAGAAAGCCCCGTAGCCATGCATTGGCAGGGCTGGTCGGCGGAAGCATTCGCCCGCGCGGCAGCTTTGTTGCGACGACCGAGCTTGACAGACGGTGCGACAGGGGCAAGATTGCGTCATCAGAATGCCCGTCGGCTTGGTTTGTCCCCGTTGCGATGCACTGACCGGCCTCGACGCGAGCCGGTGCCCTCTCTGTGAGGTGCCCCTCGGCGAGCCAGTGCAAGCCCCATTGCCAGCCGCAAGCCCTATCGTCGCCTCTCGTCCGGAGGAGCTCATGTCGACCAAAACCTGTCCCAGCTGTGGGAATCCCGTCCCCGAACACGACCGCTTCTGCGGCCAATGCGGCGCACGCCTCGACGCCGTTCCAGCCGCCCCCGCCGGCAGCTCCGGCAAGACCATGTTCTTCTCCGGCGTCCAGCCCTCGGGCCTCGCGAAGTTGGTTCTGGTCAAGGCCGACACCGGAGACGGCCTGGCCTACCAGCTCAGCGGAACCGAGCACGTCGTAGGCCGCACCGAAGGTGCCATCCTCTTCCCCGACGATGCCCTGCTCTCTCCACGGCACGCGAACTTCCTTTACCGGGACAGCAAGCTCTTCGTGATCGACGAGGGGTCGACCAACGGCGTTTTCATTCGCATTCACGCGCCCACCCGCCTGGAATCGGGCGCGGCCTTCTTGGTCGGCGAACAGCTCCTGCAGGTCGAGGCCCTGGCACCCGACTTCGGTCCGCAGCCGGATGCGGAGGGAACCTACTTCTACGCCAGTCCCAAGCGTGCCTCGAAGATGCGCCTGATTCAGCGCCTGCGCGGCGGCGACATCGGCCTCATCGTGCGCGCGCGCGGCGACGGCATCACGCTCGGGCGGGAGGGAAACGACGTAAACTTCCCCGACGACCCGTTCATCTCCGGTCGACACGCCGAGGTAACGATTGCTGTCGACGGCAGCTTCACCATCGTCGATCAGGGCTCGAAGAACGGGACCTTTGTTCGCATCGTGGGCGAAACCCAACTTCTTCACGGCGACTACGTCTTTGTCGGGCAGCAGCTCTTCCGCGTAGAGATTACCTAAGGAAGGCGACGCCGATGCAACCCACAACACCAACGACTCGCGCGGAGGATCTGTCGTGATCACCTGTTCTCGTTGCGGTAAAGAAAACCAGGATCTCTACAAGTTCTGCTTGGGCTGCGGGGCAAAGCTTCAGGCGGGCGCGGCGCCCAAGCCGGTGGCACCGCCGGCCGACAACTTCCCGCCGACGCCGCCGCCCGAGCCGCTAAGCCAACCGGCGGCGGTGGCGAGGACGGCCGTCCCGCCTGAGCCAGAAAACGTCGGCGTTATGAGCCCGCCGGGCATGCCTGCTTCGGGCGGTCTGCCCGCCGGCATGGCGTTTTCGCCCCAACCGAGCGTCTCGGCAGCAACGGCCGTCGTTCCACCGATGGAAGGCCCCGCCACGCCGCCGCCCGCCCTTATGCCCGCGGCTTCACCGCGCCCGGCGATGACCAGTGCCCCCGGCTCCTCCCCATCGGTGCAGATCGGGCTCGGTTCGGTTCCGATGCAGGTGCCGAGTCGGCCTGCAGCGCTGGGTGTGGTGCCCGCCGCGATTTCCAATCCAGCCGTCGGTTCACGCCCCGCGACCGCGGTTCCGACCGCGCCCGTGGCTCACGTGTCGCCGTTTTCACCGCCGCCCGCCGACATGGTCATCTGTCCGAGCTGCGGTAAGCAAGTCGCCTCGGCCTTCGCCTTCTGTGGT
This sequence comes from uncultured Myxococcales bacterium, assembly GCA_964491625.1. GTDB lineage: Bacteria > Myxococcota_A > Polyangia > Fen-1088 > Fen-1088 > Fen-1118. Next base: position 4,540 of record CAZBIU010000297.1, on the reverse strand, counting down.
GGCTGCGGCCACCGCATGAAGCAGGCGCCGGGCGCGGTAGCAGAAGCGGCCGTCCAGCGCGCCGAGGCTGTGGCGCCCGCGCCGGCGCGGGTAGGACCACGCGGACACCTCACCCTGATCCGCCCCGACGGCACCGAGGGTGGCGTGTTTCCGCTGCAAGAGGGCGAAAACCCGGTTGGACGTGGCAAGGGCACGCTGTTCGATGCCGATCCGTACTTGTCGCCGAGGCACGCGGATTTCCTCTTGAGCCCCGACGGCCTTGAGGTCCGGGACCGCCACAGCCTGAACGGCATCTTCCTCCGGATCACGGATGAGGAAGCTCTGGAATCCGGCGACACCTTCCGCATCGGCCAAGAGCTGCTGCGTTTCGACGCCATCAATCCGCCTACCCCGCTCGAGGACGGAACCGAAATCATCGGGACGCCGAATCCGGGCTACTGGGGACGTCTCTCGGTCGTGGTGGGACGAGATCTAGATGGTCCGGCCTTCCCACTCTTCGAAGAAGGGGTCAAGCTGGGTCGCGAGCGGGGCGACATACTATTTCCCGAAGACGGCTACGTCTCCGGCTCGCACTGCCAACTCTCAGTGCGCGAGGGGCGCGTCTACCTCAAGGACATGGGCTCGTCCAACGGCACCTTCCTGCGGGTACGCGAGAGCCGTGGGGTGCCCTCGGGAAGCCTCATGTTGATGGGACAGCAGCTCTTCCGCCTGGCCTTCAAGTAGGAATCCTGTCGAACTCGCCTACGCCAGACGCCGCCGGATTTCCCGACGGCGCTGGGCTCTCTTCGGAGGCTACTTCTTCTGCGCGGGTTGGCCGAAGAAGGCTTTGCGCATGTCCCCGGTCTGCTTCGGCTCCACGTAGCGGAAGCCGTTCGAAATCTTGTACCTGGAGCCGTTGTCGAAGTCGATGGTCACATCGACCGGGCCCTTGTCGCCAGTGGGCGTGACCACGTTGATCTTGTTGGTCGAAGAAATCACGACCTGATCGCAAACATGCTTGCCGAACATAATGCGAGCCTGAGTCTTGCCGGGCTGAAATCCGCCACCGATGATGTTGACGTGATCTCCGCCGGCGGTGATGCCCTCCGGGGGCTCGACTCGATCAATTCGAATCTTCCCGCTGTCGTCACAGGACGCCAACAGACCCAGGACAAACAAGGTCGTCATCAGGCGATAGACGTGTCTCATGTGGCTCCTCCTCGATTCGCTCGCCACCTTAGCCCGCACGCGTCGGGCGGTCAACGAAGACTGTCGCTGACGCGGCGTGAAATTTGCGACCCGAGAGAGGCGAACGCGCGGCGCCGATGTGCCGCGGCGGCGGGATTGCTAAGCTGGCCCCGCCAATGACCGCCACGCTCTCGGCCCGCGACCTCCTTTCGACTCTGGAAAGCGATTTTGCGCCGGCCGGGTCGTCGCAGACCTCGCGATTCGACCTATTCGGCGCCACAGAGCCCCTCGGCGCCGCCCTGGCAGCACACCTGGCCCGGCGAGGTAAGGGGTTGGTACTCTATTTGGTGGCGGACGAGAGCCAGAGCGAGGCCCGCCGCGGGTCGCTCGAGTTCTTCCTGGGCGCGGAGGATAGCGACGATCCGTTGGCGCCGCCGGCGGTGATGGAGCTCCCGGCCTTCACAAGCTCGCCCTACGCGGAAGTGCAACCCGACCGGCGCACCACCGTGCGGCGACTGTCGTTGCTATACCGCCTTCTGCATGGCCTGTCGCCGCTGGTGCTGGTGGCGTCGGCGTCGGCGCTGTTCCGCCGGGTGATTCCGCCCGCCGCCTTCGCGAAGCTTTGCGACCAAGTTGAGGTCGGCACGACTATCGAGCGCGAGGCGCTGGTGGTGGGCCTGGTGAAGATGGGGTTCGCCCGCACCCAGGTCGTCGACGATCCGGGAACCTTCGCGGTACGCGGCTCCGTCATCGACGTGTTCTCGCCGGCCTACCGCCACCCGATCCGCATCGAGCTCTTTGGCGACGAGGTGGAATCCCTGCGCCTGTTCGATGTGTCGAGCCAGCGAACCTTGCGAGCGATCCAGCGGGCCGTGCTGCACCCGGTGCGCGAAACCATCCTCACCGAGGGTGCCGATCCGCGCGCGCGGGTTTTGGCGGCCGCGGACCAAGCCGCGTATCCGTCGAGCAAGACCCGAAACATCCTGGAACGCATCGAAGCCGGCGAGGAGTTCTTCGGCATTGAGGCGCTTGCGCCGGTGTTCCACGAGCGCATGGCATCGATCTTCGAATACCTGCCCCGGCCGACCTCCCTTATCGTCGAGGATCCGGAGGCGACGTTCGATGAGACGCGCCGGGAGCTCACGCGCCTGCGCGAGAATGCCCACCACCGTCTGGAAGAGCATCGCCTGGCGCTCGATCCGCATGAGTTCTTCATGGACGAGGATTCGGCAAGAGCCGCCCTAGCGCGGTTGCCTCGGGTCGAGCTTCGCACGGTAGAGATCGAGCAGTCCGCGCAGGGCGAAGAAGCCCCCGCCACGCGCCTGCGTCTTGATGCGCGCCCGACCAGCGGGCTGCGCGCGGAGCTGCTCAAGGACACGGGCGACGCCGACCTGGGCCAAGCCCTGGCCAAGGTGGTGCGCGGCTGGCGCGACCGCGGATACTCGGTGTGCTTGGTCGCCCCCAACCGCACCCACGCCGAACGACTGTCCGGCTTGCTTTCGTCGCTCGGACTTTCGGCGGCGCTTGGTCGCGGCATCGGCAAGCACGGCATCCCCGCGCTCCTCAAGGACCACACCCAGCAAGCCGACGTCGTCTTGCTAAGCGGGCCGCTTTCTCGCGGCTTCGAGCTGCCCAGCGACCACGTGGTCGTCATCGCGGAAGAGGAGATCTTCGGGCCACGCGCGCACCGGCCGCCGCCGCCCGGCAAGGCGCCGGGTTTCGGCGATCTGACCGGTATCGCTGACGGCGACCTGGTCGTCCACGACGAGCACGGCGTGGGTCGCTACCGCGGGCTCACCAAGCTGTCCATTCGCGGCGTCACGCACGACTTCATGCACCTAGAATACAGCGGCGGAACCCTGTATTTGCCGGTGTATCGCATCGGCGTGGTCCACCGCTTCGTCGGGGGCGCCGAGGAGACCGTCCGCCTGGACAAGATCGGTGGCGCAACCTGGGTTGAAAAGCGACGCCGTGTCTCCGCCGAAGCCCGCAAGATGGCCGAGGAGCTGCTGCAGCTCTACGCCCAGCGGCGCGCGCTGCCCGGACACGCCTTTCCTTCTCCCGACCTGATCTTCCGCGAATTCGAGGAGAGCTTTCCCTTCGAAGAAACCGCCGACCAGGAACGCGCCATCGGCGAGGTGCTGGGCGACATGCAACAGGGAAACCCGATGGACCGGCTGGTATGCGGCGACGTGGGCTACGGCAAGACCGAGGTTGCGTTGCGCGCGGCCCTGCTCGCGGTTCTGGGCGGGCGCCAGGTTGCGGTGCTGGCCCCTACCACGGTCCTGGTTGAGCAGCACTTCGTCACCTTTTCCGAGCGCTTTCGCGATTTCCCGGTGCGGATCGCGTCGCTGTCGCGCTTTCGCAAACCGGCCGAGCAGAAGACCATCGTTCGCCAAATCGAGGAAGGCATCGTTGACGTGGTGGTCGGCACACACCGGCTCTTGTCGCGCGACGTGCGCTTCAAGCAGCTTGGGCTCATCGTCATCGACGAAGAGCAGCGCTTCGGCGTCGCCCACAAGGAGCGCCTCAAGGAGCTTCGTTCGCAGGTGGATGTGCTGACTTTGACTGCGACGCCCATCCCGCGCACCTTGCAGATGGGCCTGGCAGGCCTGCGCGAGATCTCGGTCATCGCCACCCCGCCTGCCGATCGCCTGGCCATCCGGACCTTCGTCTGTCATTTCGACCCCGAGCTGCTCGGCGAGGCTATCGCGAAGGAGCTGGCACGTGGCGGACAGGTCTTTTTCGTGCACAACCGGATCCAGGACCTGGCCAAGTGGACGCGCGAGATCCGCGCCATGGCGCCCGAAGCGCGGGTGGCGATGGCGCACGGCCAGATGGACGAAGGCAAGCTCGAAAAGGTGATGATCGATTTCGTGGACGGGCGCTACGACGTGCTGTGCTCGACGACCATCATCGAATCGGGCCTCGACATTCCGAGGGCCAACACGATGATCGTGAACCAGGCCGACCGCTTCGGGTTGGCGCAGCTTTATCAGCTGCGCGGCCGCATCGGTCGGTCGCGGGACCGCGCCTTTTGCTATCTGGTGGTTCCGTCGGAGGAACGCATGACCCCCGAAGCCGAAAAACGACTTTCGGTGCTCCAACGTTTCACCGAGCTCGGCGCCGGGTTCCAGATCGCCACCGCCGACCTTGAGATCCGCGGCGCCGGCGAGCTACTCGGCGCCAAGCAATCAGGCCTGATGGCGGCGGTCGGCTTCGACACCTATGCGCGAATCCTGGAAGAAGCGGTGGCCGAGCTGCGCGGGCAGCCGATTCGCGCCGAGCACGATCCCGAAATCTCGGTCGACGTGCCCGCCTTCCTGCCCGACGACTACATTCCCGACACCGGCCAGCGCCTGGAATTCTACCG
>CAZBIU010000296.1:0-8762 GCA_964491625.1 uncultured Myxococcales bacterium | reverse complement strand
GATCCTAAGCACGCCGTGGATGCGGCGCTGGCCCTGCTGAGTTCGCAAAACGCCTGGGAGGGCGAGCTTGAGGGACGCAAGGCGAGCCCGCTCAAGATCACGCGAAAGAGGGGCAGCGTCGAGGTCGAAAAGAAGATTGAAAACCGCGACCCCAGCGCAAGGGCGATAGCCAAAGCCATGGCCGGCGGGGACAAGGTCAAGACCGTCATCGCGCAAAAGGGCGGCAGGCTGGTCCAGGCCACGGGACAGAAGGCGCGGGACATGGTGACGGGCTACGGCGCGTCGGCGTCCAACAAGAACGCGCCCCTGGTGGCGGCGGCTTTGACAGCCACCCAGGGGATGGAAGGTGTTGCCTCGGTGGATGTGGTCTCGGGCCTCCTGCGGCTTCTCGGCAAAGGAAAGGATCTTCCCGGGGCCGAGGTGGTCAAGCTTGCCACCAGCCTGCCGGGTGTCATGGAGATGAAGGCACCCTTCGTCTTCACGCTGCGAACCGGCGCGGCGTTGACCGGAGAATTCCGCATTCCTCTCGGCAGCCTCGACAGCATGGGCAAGGTCGTCCAGGGCGTCTTGGGAGCGGCGGGAGGACCACCCCCGCGGTAGGCCCGAGCGCGTCCGGCGAAAATCGACAGGGGTTCCTCAACAAAAGCTAGCTGCGAAGTCCTTTTTTTCCGCTAGACTGGAAATCACGTCATGCGGTTCATTGTAGTACTCTCCACGCTCGGTCTCTCGTTCGTCGCCCCAGTGTTCATCGCATCTGCCGACGCTGCCCAACCCGGTACGGTGCAGGCCTCGTCGCACGACACCTCTTGCAAGAGGCGGCGGGCGAAGAAGACCGACGACGACGGCAAGTCGAAAAAGAAGGACAAGGACGGCAAGAAGTCTTACGGCTTCGAGCTGTAACCGCGTCCACGACCGACTCGGTTCGCGAAATCGCCCGGCTACTGCGGGTCAGGTGAGGTGTGCGAACGCGAAGCACGATGCAACCACTTTCAAAGCTAGCCAACACGACCTTGGCGCGCATTCGCGTGCTGGCTGCCGACGTCGACGACACCATCACCACCGCAGGGCGTTTGCCCCCGAGCACGATCGAGTGTCTGGAGGCGCTGGGCGTGGCCGGGATTGTGGTCGCGCTCGTGACGGGACGGCCTGCTGGCTGGGCGCAGGCTCTGGCGGGCTACCTACCGGCGGTGAAGGTGGCCGTGGCCGAAAACGGCCTGGTGGCATTCACTGCAAACGGCGAGCGCGTGGACTTGGGCCCGCCTCGCGACGCCGCGTTCTTAGCAAGGCTCGCGGACAACGGGAAACGCCTCGGCGACGCCTACCAACTGACGGTGACGCCGGATGACGCCTTCCGCTTGTTCGAGCGGGCATTCATCCGGCCGGCCAGCTTCGACGCCGCTGCGCTGGCTGCCAGCCAGAAGGTCGTCGACCCGGGCTTCGAGGTGATGGCCAGCTCGATTCACATTCACGTGCGGCCGTCGGGTTGGGGCAAGGCCGAAGGCTTGCTGGCGGCGCTAGAGCCCCTGGCGCCCGAGGCGTGCGCCGATCCCGACCAAAGCATTCTCTTCGTCGGCGACAGCAGCAACGATCGCTCGATGTTCGCGTGGTTGCGCCAGACCAGCATCGGGGTTCGCAACGTGACCAAGTTCTTGGACGAGCTTGGCGAGGACCGACCGGCCTTCGTGACCGAGCGCGAGTCCGCCGCGGGCTTTGCCGAAGTGGTCCACGCGCTGCTCGGTGCGCGCGGCCTGGGCTAGTACCGCCGGTCAGAATTCCAGCCATGTCTTGGCTGCCGTTCGCACCGGGAACCCTGGGAGGGTTCCCGCGTCCTCCCGCGCTGGGCTTCGGCTGGCGAAGCCAGCCTACGCCCGACGCGATCCATCCCGGCCGGCTGCGTTGCTCCTCGGTTACATAGCTTCGGCTATGCGCCCTCGTCGCGCCTTGCCGGACGGGCGCCTCGTCACCCAAAACATGACCGCAATTCTGACCGGCGGTACTAGAGCCTCGGTGTATCGGCTCCCGCGGTTGCCGAGAAGGTCGCATCCGCCGGTTCAGGATCATTTCCGAAGTCGACCGTGGCCTCCCACACGCCGCTTTCCAGGGAGGTCGCGTCCTGCGGCCGAGAAACCGACGCGCCCACGGCGGTCGCGCTGCCGTTTTCGAAATGGAGGGTCTGGATCCGAAGCCCGTCTATCTGATCGTCGATCTGTCGCGCCCCCTCGGCCAGTCCCCCTTCACAGACCGCGAACAGGTCGCCCGCGTGTCCGACGCAGACGATGCCCACGCAGTGGGATGCGACGCTCGTGGCCATGTCTTCGCAGCCGATGGCGTTGGAGAGAAAAGACCCGAGATCGGGCGCAGCGTACTGGGCGAGTAGGATCGCATTGAGCGCCGGCAGCGCGTAGGGACCGAACGGCATTGCCATGGCGTGATCGGAGATGGTCACGACCGCGGCGCTGCTCGGGCCGTCTAGCCAGGATGCCAACGCTGTGATGCCGGCGCCCGGGACCGCGCCGGAGGCATCGATTGGGAAGGTGAGGGGCTCGGTCGGGGACGTGAAGATGAACGCCAGCGGTGTGTGTGTGCCCGGCTGCCCGACGGGCAGCGCGAGGCTCGACTGCAGTCCCCAGTAGAGCAGCAGCGAGCGCACGGTGTCGTCCAGCCATACGAGCTGATCGTAGGGCACGACCCCACTTGCGTTTGCGCTCTTGATGTACGAATTCATCCAGCCGGTCAAGCTGCCGTAGAGCGCCGACGGCAGCTCGGACTGCAGCGCGGAAAGCTCCGGAATGCCTGCGTCCGCTGCAAAGGTCAGAATGGCGTTGGCGGGATCATCGACGAATCCATGTACGAGTCCGAGGGCGTCCGCGAGTGGTCCGGGTGCGGCCGCGGTGGCGTGAACCTGGAACTGCGAGTTGACGGCGAAGGCGCCAGTGAGGGGTGCGGTGATCGGAATTGCGCTATCGCTGTTCGGTCCATCGGGGGCGCCGGGAGCGTCGCCGCTGTCACTTCCGGAAGCTCCGCCGGTGCCAACCGCGTCGGGCTTGCCCAGGTCGACGGCGCCGTCGATGGCCGGGTTACCGTCGGTGCCGGAGATTCCGCCGGTGCCACGCAGGTCCTTGCCAATGACATCGACGGTTGCGTCCACAGCCCCGCCTGTACCACCTGTGCCGGACACATCGAGGCCGATCCTATCGGCTGGGGCGTCCGACCGGCCATCCGCGCCTGGAACATCCAACCCACCACCGTCGATCGTCATCGCACCGCCGTCGAGAAGCCCGCTACCGACATAGGCCAGGTGGACGTCTTGGACGATGACCTTTCCCTTGCTGGCCAGAATCGAGCCCGACCACCGGCCGCGAAGGACCGAATTCGCAAAGCCCTCGACCAGCACCGACTTGTTTCCCGGGCTGGTCACGATGCCAAGGCTGCCCGGCAACGGGCGGGTGAGTGACCAGTTCTGCTGCCGGGTGTCCACCGTGACTGTGATGTGGTTGATCACGCTCCGGTCGGCGGTCACGTCGGTGTCCACGTTGAGCACGATGCCCGCGTCCTCGATGGGGCGTGTACAAGCCAGCACCGCCAAGAATCCAAGGGACAGTGGCCGTGCTTTCATGGCCGGGCCCCCTGGAAGCGCTTCGATCCGTAGCTGGTGATGGGCATGGACAAATCCTTGTCCTGTCGGAAATACATGATGCCGATGACCGCGGCAGCGACCACCGCAGTGCCGACCGCGAGCCAGACGGGCCAGTGAGAGCAACTCTCGCAGGGCTCGGCGGTTGGGCCGGGTGCATTGCCGGCAAAGGTCGTGGCCGGCGCGGGAGGCACGGCGTAGACAGGTGGCGGTGGCGGAGCCGGTTCCCAGTTCTGAGCCGTGGCGTGGCCCGCGAGCCCAGACAGCGAGATCAAGGTCAGTGCGAACGCAACACCTCGAAAGCTCGCCCCGCGACCCGCACCGCCACACCCGAAGTTGGTAACATCGCCAGCGCGAAGACGCCTCTTCATGCGATCCAGTAAAGAGCGTCCGAAAAAACTGTCAAGACTGTCTTGCCGCCGGACCAGGCACGCGCCGCCTGAGTAGGAAATACCCGACGCTGCCGAACCCCATGAGCAGCAGTGCGGTCGCCTGCGCCGACGACAGGAACAGTGGTTCATTCGGCGGCAGCGCCAGCGCCGCGGCCAGACCGGGGATTCGCACTTGAAAAAGATAGCCGCGGGCCTCGTCGCCGCGGAAGATCTCGACTACGAAGCGAAGCAGGCCGTACCCCACGGCGTAGGCGAGCGCGACCGTGCCCGGCGTGTGTCGGCGGCGCCAAAGCCAAACCAACACCAGAAAGATGAGAAGCTCGCCGCCCGCTTCGTAGATTTGCGTGGGGTGGAGGCCATAGGTCGCGGTCGCCTCGCGCAGAAACATCCCCTTGGCGAGCAACTCGTCGAAGGCGACGCTGCCCTTGGGAAAGCGCACCCCGGAAGGCCACGGTTTGCCGTAGCAGCAGCCGACCATGAAGCAGCCGAGACGACCGAACACATGCGCGATGCTCACCGACGGGGCCAGCACGTCGGCGACCAAGCCGAGGCCGAGCTGCTTTCGGCGCGCGAAGAGAAGCGTGGTTACCGCGGCAAGCACTGCCCCGCCCAGGAAGACCAGGCCGCCTTGCCAGACGTGCAGGGCGGCGGTGCAATCGAAGAGCCGCTGGCCCAAGCTGCGCGGAACGCCCGCGCCGGTGCAAAGGCGCGCGTAGTCTCCTGCGTGCGTGACGACGTAGACGAGGCGCGACCCCAGCATGCCGAACACGATGGCGTAGAAGGTCAGGTCGAGGGTGGCGCCGGTTGGGATGCCCACGCTACGCCCGCGTCGGACCGCAAGCGCCACGCCCACCAAGAGTCCCATCGCAATGAGAAAGCCGTATGAATGCACCTCGAAGGGATGGCGTCCTAAGCCGATATGGAAAAGGGTCGGTCTCACGCGGCTGGGCTCGCGGGCGTCGCGCGGCTATGGTCGAAGCGCACCAGCATGAAGATGCCGAGCGCGATCAGCGGCAGCGAGATGATCTGCGAGGTGGACAGGAAGCCCCAGAACACGCCGCGGTCGTCGTCGCGCCAGATTTCGACCAAGGATCGGAACACACCCTTCAGGATCAAAAGCCAGGCGAAGAGCTGTCCATCGAACTTCTTGCGCGGCTTGATGAGGTAGAACAATACGAAGAAGGTAAGCAGGTTCAGCAGCGCGAGGTAGATTTCCGTCGGGTGCACGGGCAGCGCGGCGGCGTGGTCGGCGATGAGGTGCGCGTCGTGCTGCGCCTCCCAAGCCGGGCTCCCGATGGGGAAGCGAACCGCCCAGGGGACGTTCGTCACCTTTCCGTAGCAGCAGCCGTTGAGGTAGCAGCCGAAGCGCGTGAGCATGAGCCCGAAGGCAATCCACGGCGCGTACAAATCGGCCACTTTCCAGAGGGCCATGCGGTGCTTGCGTGCGAAGTAGAGCGAGAACAGGGTCGCGGCGATGAAACCGCCGTAGTAGGTCAGTCCGCCCCGCCAGACCTCCAGCACGGCGAAGCAGTCGCGCGGCGGGTGGCAGGTGTGGTCGGCGAGATTGCAGACGTAGTCCCAACCGCACTCGCTGCTGGCGTTGCAGTAGGTGACCTTGGCCTCGGTGGCGCGGACCTTGAAGTTGTCCACGCACAGGTTGACGTAGTCGTGGAAGTGACCGTCGGCGATGACGTGCAGGAGGCGCGCGCCGACGATGGAGGCGACGACGATGTAGATGCTGAGGTCGAGCACGCGCTCGCGGTCGAGTCCCAAGCGCGGGGCTTCCCGCCGGGTCATCCACGCGCCGATCATGAAGCTCAGGGTGAGCATCACGAAATACGACGGCAAGTCCAGGTGGCCGAGCACCGGGAGATCGACGCCGAAATCGACGAGAATCGGCCGCATCGCTTTACTCTCCTACCGCATTGTCGGCGGCGGAGCCACTTCGCAATTCTCGCGGAGCCGGCCGATTCGGGCGGTGCCTATTTGCCGGCGGGATCAGGCGGCGCGGGGTTGGGCTCGGACGCGTGGCCGCGTTTGTCGAGCAACATGTCGAGCGCCATGAGTGCGACGCCAACCACCAGGGCGGCGTCGGCGATGTTGAAGGCGGGCCATTCGTGCGGGCCGACGTGCCATACGATGAAGTCGGTGACCCGTCCGAACGCGATGCGGTCGATGAGGTTGCCGATGGCGCCGCCGCCTACCAAGCCGAGCGCTAGGTGCAGCCGGTACTGGCGGTCGCCCGAGCGCTTGAGGTAGTAGCCCACCAGCAAGAGCGCAGCCAGTGCGACAAGGGTCAGGATGAAACGACCGCCGGGCATGGTTTGCCCCATCCCGAACGCCACACCGGTGTTTTCCGAATAGCGCAGGTCGAAGTAGCCCGGGACGATGACCTTGGTTCGCCACGGGCCAAGGGGCCTAAGATGGGTGCGCGCCAGGACCTTGGTCCACTGGTCGAGCACGATGGACACCACCCCGCAAAGGCTGGCCAGGATGTACTTTGCTTTGCTTGACTCGGGCGCGGTCATGGCATCTCCATTGACTTGACCACGGAAGCGCAACGGATGCAAAGGTCGGGCTCCTGCGCGTGGCCGGATGCGGTCCCGGTGCGCCGCCAGCAACGCGGGCATTCGGGACCGGGCGCCTCGGACACCGTGACCGTGGTGGCTTCCGCGTCGCTGGCGGAAAGCTCGATCTTGGAGACCTCGCACAGCAGGGTCAGGTGCACGAGGTGCTGTTGCCACAGCAGGCGCTCGGCAGCGGACGGCGTGACGGTGATGCTCGCTTCGAGCGCCTTGTGGCCCGCGGCCCGGAAGGCTTCCAGCTTGGCCAGCACGGCATCGCGGCGCGGTCGCAGCTCATTGACCCAGCGTGCGTCCCCGTCGCCGCCCTTCACCGCCCAGGTCCCGCCGTGCACGTCGAATGCGGTGCCGGTCAGGCGCAAAAGCTCGTCGGCCACGTCCTGCGCGGAGAAACACAGGATGGGCGCCATCCAGGTCGCCACCGTCTTCACCATTTCGTAAAGCGCGGTCTGCACGCTGCGCCGGTCGGGCGAATTGGCGGCCTCGCAGTAGAGCGCGTCTTTGATGGGACCGAGGTATTCGGCCGACACCGTGATCAGGTAGTCGACCGTCAGCCTGACCGCGTCGTGGAAGCTGTATTGCTCGAAGGCTTGCAGAACCTGTTTATCGCGCTCGCGCAAAACCGCCAGCGCCATGCGGTCGAGCTCCCGCAGCTTTCCGTCGGGCAGGGCGTCGCGGGCGGGCACGAAATCGTACAAGTTCGAGAGCAGGAAGCGGCAGGTGTTGCGGATCTTGCGGTACGACTCGCTTAGCTGATCGAGGATGGTCTTCGAGAACACCACGTCGGACTGGTAGTCGGCGGCGGCTACCCACAGGCGCAAGAGCTCGGCGCCGTTCTTTTCCATCCACACGCTGGGCTCGACGTAATCGGTCTTGATGCCGGCGGCGCGAGCGCGCTCAATTTCTGATTTCGAGTACACCTTGCCGCGCTCGTCGAGCACCCAGCCGTGGGTCAGCACCGCCTTGTACGGGGCGCTTCCGCGCGCGGCCACCGCGGCCAGGAGCGACGAGTGGAACCAGCCGCGATGCTGGTCGGCGCCTTCCAGGTACAGGTCGACCTTCGCACCCTTGGGCACGAGCCGCCCGTCGGCGACCGCGGCCCAGCTCACCCCCGATTCAAACCATACGTCGACGATGTCGTGGGTTTTGTCGAGATCCGCGCCTTGGCAGCGCGGACAGCGCGTGCCCGCGGGCGCGAGCTCGGACACCGGCTTGGTGAACCACGCGTTCGATCCCTCGGTGGCGAAGATGTTGGCGACGAACTCCATCGCCGACGCTTGCAAGAATGGCTCGTCGCACTGCTTGCAAAGATAGGCCGGGATCGGGACGCCCCACACGCGCTGGCGCGACAGGCACCAGTCGGGACGAACTTCGACCATGCCGCGGATGCGGTCGCGGCCCCAGGCCGGGATCCACTGGGTTCGGTCGATCTCGTCGAGCGCTTGCTGGCGCAAGCTCGTCTTGTCGCCCAGGTCGCCCAGGCGCGCGAACCACTGGCTGGTGGCGCGGAAGAGCACCGGGTTCTTACAGCGCCAGCAGTGCGGGTACTGGTGCTTGATTTGCTCGCCCGGCTGGTTGAGCAGGTAACCGGTTTCTGCCAGGTGCGCGACGATCTGGGGATTGGCATCGAAGACCTTCATGCCGGCCCAATTCGGCACTTCGGCGGTGTAGCGGCCGCTGCCGTCCACGGGCGCGTACACATCCAGCCCTTCCGCGCGGCCGACCGCATAGTCGTCGGCGCCGTGGCCGGGGGCGGTGTGTACCAGGCCGGTGCCCGCGTCCAGGGTTGCGTGCGACGCGAAGGTCAGGCGGAAATCCTTGTCCGACTTGGGCGTCGCGATAAAGGGATGCTGGTAGCGCAGGCCGCGCAGGCCGCGCAACCTGTCGCCCGACAGCTCGATCCAGGAATCCTTCGCGGGTGCGGCGATTCCACACGCGGTAAGGAATCCATCCGCAAGCTCGCGCGCGACGATCAGGTATTCCCGGCCTTTGCGCTCGACCGGAATCGCGACGTACGTGAGCTCGGGATTCGCCACGATGGCGAGGTTCGCCGCCAGGGTCCAAGGCGTGGTGGTCCAGATGACCAGCGCCGCCGGCGTCTTGCCGAGGATGGCTTCCAGCGCGGCCTGTCCCGGCACCACCGGAAAGCGCACG
>CAZBIU010000295.1:0-8785 GCA_964491625.1 uncultured Myxococcales bacterium | reverse complement strand
GGGCGCGACAAGCCGGATTTCGGGACGCTGCTTTGGGGCACCGGAGTCTTCGGGATCGCGTGCACCCTCGCCGCGTTCTCTCCCGGATATTGGTGGTTCGCCGCGGCCCTGGCGGTGATCGGAGTTTCGGCCCTCACCTTCACCATCGCGACAAACAGCATGATGCAGCTTTCGACCGAGCCCGCCATGCGCGGCCGCGTGATGGCGACCCGCGTGGGCGTGGGGCTCGGGGGAGCGGCGATCGGGGCCCCCATCGTCGGTTGGATCGCGACCCACCTGGGCCCGAGATGGTCGCTCGGCACCGCGGCGGTTTCTGGATTTCTCGCCGCCTTCGTCGCCGCCCGGAGGATGGCGAAACCCGTGTCCGCGCCATCGGACGGCTAAGACGGATTGTGGTGATCATCGGCATTGGCGCGGAGCCGGGGGGCGCCCGTCCTGGTAATTTGCTCCCTCTGAATGCATTGGAGGTGAAGAGTGAAGACTGTCGCTGAATTGATCGTGGACGCCATGGAACTGGCCGGCGCTTGTCGGTCACCCCGTTCTACTTCCAGGAGACGCACCCGGAGCTCCTCTTCAAGGAGTGCAGCCACTACTGCGAACTGATCTCCCAGCCCTCGCAGGCGCCCCGCATCGTGGAGATCGCCATCCAGACCGCGCTCGCCCGCCAAGGCGTTTCCGTGATCGTGGTTCCGGGGGATGTCGCCTTGCGCGAGGCCGTGAACCAGGAGCTGCGCATCCGCAGCTACGCCCATGCGCGAAGCTCCGTGCGTCCAAACGAGGCGACCCTCGACGAGATCGCGGGAATCCTGAACGATGCCAAATCGTCGACCAGCCTCGCCGGGGCCGGTTGCCAGTTCGCGCACGACGAACTGGTCGAGGTCGCCGGGCGGTAAGAAGCACAAGCGCCAGTTCTCAACCGCGCGATCATGACGCAAAATGTCTGATACCGAAGATCACGTCGCCTTTCCCCCAATACCCGAGGAAAAGCAAGCGCGATTTCCACGGGTTGCGCATGGTCAGGGCAGACTTCTCCCTGTCTGGCCTCCCCCTCCTGAACTACTCCTCCAGGCTGGGGGGGCCGCGTAGCAGTCGTCTGACCGCGCCCTCTCGTCCCCAAACTCCGTCTGCGGTGGCGGGCGTGCGGCTCGCAGACGACGGGCTTCGCTCGGAAGGCCGAGGCTCTCCAGAACCTGGCGCACACTCGCCGGTTCGGTCACGACAGCGAGAATCTTTGTTCGGCCCTTGCACCTCGGGCATTCCAGAACGTCCACCAGGAACACCCTCTTGAGCAAGATCGCCCAGGGCAGCCGGTTTGGCTTGGGAATGCCGCTCGGGTCGATCTCGCGCGGCTCGGTATCGCGGAACTATAGGGCCTGATGCTATTCTTCCCAGGTCAAGAACCCGGGTCTCACGTCGGCCATCGCGTTCACGATCAGCTCGGCGATGCCGCCATAGTGGATGCCGGCCTTGTCCTTGGCCTGGTAGCGCCCGAGGATGTCGCGAATGGCGCCTTTGCAGTTGCTGCACGGGGCGCACACGTACTTGGGATGGCTGGGGTCCAGGTCGTCCAGGAAGGCTTCGAGGATCTGTCGGAGCTTGCGCCGGCTGGCCACGCGCATGCGCCAGTCGGCGAAGTTGTGGCTGGACATGATGGCGAAGCCGCTGCCGCCGCCGCAACAGTAGTTGTGGACACCGTGCGGGGTCATCTCGCGGAAGCGCGGCGCGATCTTGCGCAGGATACGGCGCTGGGGCTCGACGATGCCCATCAGGCGGACGATGTTGCACGGGTCGTGCAAGGTGACGGGGAAATCGTTGCGGCTCGAGTCCAGCTTCAGCTTGCTACTGCAGACGATGTCGGCCAACAGGGCCAACGAGCTTTCGCGCGGGATGTTCAGCTCGCCGGTGAGGAGGCGATCGGCGATGACCAGCATCGACTTTTGGGCGTGCCCGCACTCGCCCACCACGATTTTCTTCACGCCGAGCTTTTTCGCGATCTGTGCGTGCTTGACCGCGACGCGGGCGAATTGGACGTCGTCGTACCACACACCGTAATTGACCCCGTCGTAACCAAGCAGCTCGCTCGACATGGTCCAGGAAATTCCTGCCGCTTCGAGAATCAGCGCGAACGCGCCCGGATTGTCGGGCCACGAGAGGATCTCGCCCGCGTTGTGGACAAGCAGCACGTCGGCGCCGGCGACGTCCCACTTGGTCTCGACCTTGAGGCCGGTCCTTTCCGTCATCTCCTCGTCGACAAATGACATGTTGTCGCGGACGGCGGCGGGGCTCATCCCGGTCGACGAGCCCGCGCGCAATTGCAGTTGCGACCCCTTGTCGTGAACCTCTTTGGGCGCGATGCCGAGCTCCATGCTGAACAGCTTGCGAATTTCCCGAGCCACGAGAGCGTTGTCGGCCCCGATCGGACACGCCTGTGCGCAGCGCCGGCATAGATTGCAGCGATACGAGAGCTCCAAGAGGCGCGCCAGCGTGGTCCAGTTGATTTCGATGTCGCCGTGCTGGAAGCGCGAAAGCAAACTGCCGCCGCTGCGATGCTTGAAATAGAGACGGCGCAGAATCTCCGATCGGAAGGTCGGCCGGTAAAGCTCGTTCTCGCCGCTCTCTGTGAAAATGTGGCACGACTTTGCGCAGGTCTGGCACTTCGTACAGTGCTCCATGGAAAGCAGGAGCGGCTGCAGGAAAGTCCAGTTGTTCTCGCGCGAAAACAGCTTGTCGAGGCCGCTGAGGAAGCTCTCCACAAGCGCTTTCTCGGCTTCCGGGCTGGCCGGGCGCGGCACCGAGACCGCGACGGTGTCGTCGAGCGAGCACTCGCAGCGGGCGCGCAGATCTGTCGAGAGCGACGGCAGGGGAGACTCCTCGAAGTCTTGGTAGGGCGGCGGCAAGGGAATGCGCGCTTCCTCATCGAGCTGGCCGAGCCTGTCGCTCGGCCGGCCGACTTTGGAAAACGGAATGGCGTCGCTCACTTCTTTGTCTCCGCGGTTGCGACATCGACCCAATTCCTGCCGCCGCCCCCGCCGATGTGGGGCGCGGCCCAGGTGACTTCTTCACCGAGCTGTCGTTGGATTTGCTTTTCCAGGTGGGAGCCGACACGGTTCGCTTGGTCGTCCCAACGAATGCTGTGATACGTGAACCACTTGGTGAAGAAATGGGACATGTGCGAAAGCGGCAGGTAGACCAGCAGGGCCAAGCCCGCGAGGATCTCGACGACGACCAGGACCGGCAGCTCCGGCGGCGATTCGGCCGTGAGCAGCGACCGAACAAAGCCACGTAGGAACAGGAAGTCCCGGTCGGCAAAAACGAAAGCCGCAAGGCCGATGGTCGCGAGCGTGCAGAAGCAGGCGAGGTTGAAGAAGTCAGCCGCCGCGCTGTGGGCGCGAAGCGCGGGATTGGCGAGCCGTCGAGCCAGCAGTCCCGCCGCGCCCGCTCCGAGCAAGGCAAAGCCAGAGACACCGACGATGGTCGTCGTCGAGCCTGCGATGGCGACCACGCCCGCATCGGCGAAGCCTTGGGTGAAGGCGCCCACCCCCAGAAGCGCGATGAACCCGACGAGAAGGTAGAGCCCCAGGTGGAATGGGTAGCTGCAGAGCCAGAGACCCGGGTTGTGCTCGCGAACACCGGCGAGAAGAAAGATCTCGCGCATCATCACCCCGAGCTCGCGCGCCCTGGCCGGCGTCGATCTCACCCGCCACCAGTCCGGGTTCTCGAACACCGATCCGCCGTGTGCCGCATTTTCGTCGTGGGGAACCGGGTACAGCTCCCAGCGCAGGTGGACCGGCATGCGCGCGATCCTAAGAGACCGTAGGGCGACAAACGCCACGAAGGCGATGCCCGCCAGATACGACAGCGCGATCAGAATCAAAGCAGGCCTCCTTTTCGCCTGATGGCCTCTCCAAGCTGGATGCCAAGACTGCCATCCAAGACGATAGCGTTGGCCCAGCCGCGCTGACGTGCCGCCGCCGCCAGCTTGGCGTCGTGACAGAGAATCGGGGTCTCGGCCAAGAAGGCGGCGCTGTCCCTTTCGCCATCGAGGGCATCCAGGTCGGACGGGCTGCGGACCAGCCACCCGGACAACGGCGCGCATCCGAGCACCAGTCGGGCAGCGGCGGTGAGCGGCTTCGGCGTGGCCAACACCGTGGCGCCGGACGCCTCGAGCGCGGAGGCGAGGCTGGACTTGGGAGCGAACACGGCCACGCGCATTCCTTGCAGCGGCGATTCGGGCTCTCCGCCGAGAGCGCCGGCGTGCGCAACCACATTGCCGATGACGAAGATCGCGGGCGACTTGATGCCCGCCCTTTCGGCGGCGACCGGCAGCTCGGCCAGCGACGTACGCAGGGAGCGCTGCTGCGGCAAGGTCGCCTGTTCGACCAGTGCCGCCGGCATCTCCCCGCTCATGCCAGCCGCCATCAGCGACGCGCTGACATCGGCAAGGCTGCCGACGCCCATGTAACCGACGATGGTTGCGTGGGCATCTTGCGCCAGCAGATCCCAACGGATTTGCGGCGTGCCGCCCTCGTGCGCGGTCACGAAGACCACGCGGACGGCTTCCCGGCGGTAGGTCAACGGTATCCCGGCCGCCGCGGGCGCGGCGACCCCGACGGTCACCCCCGGGACCACCTCGTATGCAATCCCCTGCGATCGCAGCACCAGCGCCTCCTCGCCCCCGCGGGCGAACACGAAGGGATCGCCGCCCTTGAGGCGTACCACGCGTTTGCCTTCGCGAGCCAGGCGCACGAGGAGCTGGTTGATCTCGTCCTGAGGAACCGGATGGTGGCCGGCCTCTTTGCCGACGCCGTAAAGCTCGATCCGATCCGGCAGATCGAGCGGAATGGCGGGAATCGCCAGGCGATCGTAGACGACGGCGTCGGACCTGCGCAGAAGCTCGAGGCCGCGAATCGTGAGCAGGCCCGGATTGCCGGGGCCGGCGCCGACCAGCGCGACGTGACCCGGCGGGTGGTTTACATTTGCACCGGATTCGCGCGCCGCCTGGAGCCACTCGGCTTCTTCTTCGGGGCTGGGCACCCGCGCGGCCAAAGTGACTTCGTCGACGGTCTGGACCATCCAACGGTCGAAGCACGTATCGGCCGCCGATGGATCGAGGCCCTGCGAAAGCACGCGCCGCCGGAATTCCTTGGTCGCCGCCATCCATTCGGCCCATTCCGGTCCGAATTTGCCTTCCAGTAATTGGCGCAATCTTCTGACCGCGAAGGGCGCGCTGCCTGCCGACGCGATAGCGAGCTGGAGGTCACCGCGCTTCACGCGCGAGGGCAGGTGAAAATCGCAAAGGTCAGGGACATCCGCGACGTTCACCCAGATGCCGCGCTTCCTGGCAGCGTCTACAACCTGCTGGTCGACCTGGCGGTTCCCGGTCGCCACCAGCACAAGCTGAAATCCTTCGAGGTCCGTTTCCACGAAAGGCCGCGCCCGTAGTGTGATGGCGCCCCCGGTGGCGAGTCGCGCGATGGGCTCGATGGCGGCCGGCGCCACCACAGTCACCCGCGCGCCCTCTGCCAGCAAGGCGGCAAGCTTGCGATGGGCGATCCGGCCTGCCCCAACCAGGAGACAGGCGCGGTCGCGGAGGTCGAGCATGATAGGATACATCGGTCGCCAGCGTTCAGTGTTTGTTCTTGGACTTCCATCTGTTCATAGCAGCTTGTGTGGACTTTCCTATTTCCGCATGAGCGCGGATCCCGAGTGACACTGCCAACAGGAAACTGTGACACCGACCTGTGCGTGGCACCGGTCACAGAACTTGTCCGCTTCGCCGTGACAACCGAGGCACGTCTCTTCCAGGCCGATGCGCGCCGTGCGTCCGTCCTCGGTGTTGAAGGTGCGTTGGCCCGACCGCACGACCTGTTCACGCCAGCGCAAGAGCAGCGCGGGATGGTCGCGGCGCATGGAATCCTTCGCTTCGAGGCACGGGCCGGTGCCGGCTGGGACGACGGGTGATTCGGCCTTCGCGCCTCTGACCGCGACGGCCCACAGGGGTGCAGCCGCGACGGCCACGGCGATGGCAACGCCGCCGACCAGCTTGCCCACATCGATCATGGCGCGCCCTCGGCAAGCGGCTCGTGCCGCAGATTGTGGGCGCGCGGCTTTTCGCCCTTCATCACCAGGGCGTTGCCCACAAGCTCGTGCAGGCCGGCCACGCGCACGCCGGGGGACCAGTAGTCGCAGACGGTGGTCAGGGTGACGCGATCGATGGCGCAGATGGTGACCAAGGTGTTCACGTCGTGGGCGTCCCGTACCTCTGCCACCGCCTTGCCGCGGCCCATGCCGGCGCGCAGCCGAACTTCCATGTTCTCGTCGGCGCCGAGGCCCGCGCCGCCGCCGCAGCACAGGGTCCGCTCGCGAATGGTGTCGGCGGACATTTCGTGAAACTCGCGGCACACGGCGCGCAGGATCGCGCGCGGTTCCTCCAAGAGGCCCATGGCGCGGGCGGGATTGCAGGAATCGTGGAAGGTGGCGCGCACGGCGCGGTTGCGGGTTGGGTCGAGCTTGAGCTGGCCGTGGGCGATGAGATCGGCGGTGAACTCGGCGATATGGACCATCTTGGTCCCGCGCGCATGCATGAACTTGGTACCGGTAATAGGCGAGGTCGGCACTTGCAGAAAATTCGCCGGGCCGTTCATGGTGTCCATGTACTGATGGACCACGCGCCACATGTGGCCACACTCGCCGCCCAGGATCCATTTGACGCCGAGCCGTTTCGCCTCGGCGTAGATCTTGGCGTTGAGGCGCTTCATTAGCTCAGGCGAAGCGAAGAGCCCGAAATTGCCGCCCTCCGAGGCGTAGGTGCTGAAGGTGTAATTGAGGCCCAATTCGTGAAACAACGCCAAGTAGCCCATGGCTGTGTAGGTACCGGGGTCGGCCAGCAAGTCGCCCGACGGTGTGACGAAGAGGATCTCGGCGCCCTTGCGGTTGATGGGCACGTCCACGCGCACGCCGGTCACCTCCGCCAGCTCGTCGGCAAGAAACTCCAGCGAATCCTTCACCCCCTGCGGTTGAATGCCCAGGTGATTGCCGGTGCGGTAGCAGTTGGCCGCCGGCTCCATCACCCAGGCGGCGGACAGCCCCAGCCGCAGGAGCAGGTCGCGGCCGAGCATGGTGAATTCTGCGGTGTCGATGCCGTACGGGCAGAACACCGCGCAGCGACGGCATTCGGTGCACTGAAAGAAGTACTTGAACCATTCTTTGAGAACGGCCGGGGTCAGCTCGCGCGCGCCCGCGAATTCACCCAGCGCGCGGCCGGAGAGCGTGAAGTATTGACGGTACACCGAACGCAGAAGCTCTGCGCGCAAGACCGGCATGTTCTTGGGATCGCCGGTGCCGATGAAAAACGGGCATTTCTCTGCGCACGCCCCGCAGCGCACGCAGGTGTCCATGAACAGGCGCAAGGTGCGCGAGGTGTCGAGGCGCTCGCGAATGCCGCCAATGACAATGTCCTTCCAGTTGTCGGGCAGCTTCCAATCCTCATCGAGGGGCGACCACGCGTGAGCTGACGGCAGTCCCAGGCTTTCCAAGCTCTTCTGCTTGGCGGGATGAAGAAATCCGCCGGGCGAAAAGGTGGCGGGCAACGCCTGCCAAGGCACGCGCGGCGGCCGGTAGTCTACCGGTTCGAGGTCGGCCCTCTGGTAATAATCCGGGTGATCGGGCTTCTGGACCGCCGCCATCTCAATCCTTCTCCACCGGCAGGCCGGCCTCGATCATAGGAGCGCGGAAGGCATTTTCGTAGTCGGCGTAGTGCAAGACCGCGACGTTGGGATTGTTCGGATTGACGTGGCGGCGTTCGCGCGTGCTGTTGGCCAGGGTCAACGTCGGGCTGAGCCACGCCCCCGGCATGTGCATGAGCTTGCTGAGCGGGAAATACGCCAGCAGCACAGCGACCAAGAACAAGTGCGCGAGCAAGAAAGCGTCGGGCCTGCCTGGAAGCACCAAGCTGCCGCCAGCCAGCGCCGTGGCCGCATTCTTTATCGCCGCGAGGTCGGTTCGAAAAAGGTGCCTCATCCCGAGGCCGGTCCCCGCCAGCGCCAGCAGAAGAAGGACGGGAAAGTAGTCGGCAGCCAGCGAGATGTAGCGCAGCCGCGCGAGCCAGAGGCGGCGGCCGAGCAGAAAGAGCAGAGCGATGGCGAAGACAACGCTGCTGGCATGGAGCCTGGGCAAGGTCACCTCACTCAAGGCATCGGCGTTCTCCAGCCACGCTACTAAACGCGGTACGGGCTCCATGAACAAGCGCAGATGCCGAATCAGAATCACGACCAGCGATCCGTGAAACAGCATTGCCGCCAGCCAAAGCGATCGGTCGGCTCCGTGGTCGAGAGCAGGACCAAGCCTGCGCGCGCTGGGGGTGGCGCGCAGGAGCGGCCGAAAAAGCCCGATGTCGATAAGCGCACGTGCCAAAGCCTGGGCGGCAGTGTGGGGATTGTTCGTGCGATCGTGCTTGATGGACGGCAGCGATCGCTGCTGGCCCACGGTAAGCGGAATCCGGAATGCGACCGGCGCTCGTACCCAGCGCAGGACCTTCGCGCTAAACGCGACCAATGCGGTCGGCAGCGCCAGCACGAACGTCAGCGCCAGCAGAGTCCAGCCGTGACCCGATACGCCTGCCAGCACGGGAACGGCACATGCGATCACCACGGCAAGGAGTGCACCGCCCAAGTGAATCGTCAGGTGTCGCCCCATGCCGGCGTCTCCTGGTTAGACGCAGCCGGTGGGCTTGGGTAAACCAGCCGTTTTGCAAGCGCCCTTGGCCGGCCCGGTTGGGAAAAGGTCG
>CAZBIU010000294.1:0-8798 GCA_964491625.1 uncultured Myxococcales bacterium | reverse complement strand
GACGTTTTGTGACAGTATCGCTCGGTCAGGTGGCCCAGAATCGAGGAATTCCCGCGGAAAGAGCTAGGATTTCGGATGCGTATCAAGTCCAAGATCTGGTGACGACCGACCCTTCCTCTGGTGCGACCCAGCCGTCGCTCGCTTTCAATGTGGCGCCCGCCGAGGTCGGTCTGCGGCTTGACGTGGTGCTGGCCGCGCGCATCGACGGCGTGTCACGAACCCAGCTTGCGCGCCACATCGGCGAAGCCGCGGTCACGGTGAACGGCAAGACGGCGGCACCGTCGCAGAAGCTACGCGCGGGCGACCGCGTGGTGTGGACCGCGCCCGCGGTACGCCCGGTCGAGATTGCGGCCGAGGACATCCCGCTGCGGGTGGTCTACGAGGACGCGTGCTTGGTGGTGATCGACAAGCCAGCGGGCCTGGTGGTGCATCCCGCTGCCGGGCACGAAGACGGCACCCTGGTCAATGCCCTGCTCGCGCACTGCCAAGATTTGCGCGGTATCGGCGGCGAGCTACGGCCCGGGATCGTTCATCGCATCGACAAGGACACGTCGGGCCTGCTGGTGGTGGCGAAGGACGAGCCGACCATGACCGCGCTCGGCGCCGACTTCAAAGTCCACAGCATCCGACGCATCTACGAGGCGCTGGCGGTCGGGCGGCCGGCGCGCGACTCGGGTCGCATCGAAACCCTCATCGGGCGGGACCCGCACGACCGCAAGAAGTTCAGCATCAAGGTCAGGGCCGGCAAGCGCGCGGTCACCAACTGGCGACTGCTGGAAGATTTCGGCAAGGCCTGCCGCATGCAAGTGGAGCTGGAAACCGGGCGCACGCATCAGGTGCGCGTGCACTTGTCGGCCATGGGCTGTCCGCTGCTCGGCGATGCTACCTACGGGCGCCCGCCGCGCGACGCTGAGGTGCGCGCCATCGGCAAGCAGCTCGGGCGGCAGGCGCTGCACGCGCGCGTGCTCGGCTTCCGCCACCCGAAGACGGACAAGTGGCTGGAATTCGAGTCCACGCCGCCCGAGGATTTCATGGCCGCCCTCGCGGCGCTGCGGCAGCTTCGGTGATCATGGAGACGAAGGTCATCTCGATTTCGGACGGCGCGGCGATACCTTTGCTGGTGTCGGGGGTGATTCCCGCGGCCTTTCGCCACGGGTTCACCACGCGCGCAGGCGGGGTAAGCGCGTCGCCCTTCGATACTTTGAACCTGGGCTGGAAGTGGGGCGATACACCCGCCAACGTCGACGAGAACCATCGCCGTCTGCTGGCGGCCGCTGGCGCGGCCACAATGTTTCGCGCCTCGCAGGTGCACGGTACGCGCATCGTGCGCGTGCGCCGGGGGGACGATCCGTCCGCCGTCGCCGCCCAGCAAGCCGACGGCCTTTGCAGCGACGAGCTGGGCGTGGGGCTTTCGGTTCACGTGGCCGATTGCACGCCCATCCTGCTCGCGTGCCCGCGCACGGGAGCCTGCGCGGCGGTGCACGCGGGCTGGCGGGGAACCGTCGCCGGCATCGCCCGCGTCGCGGTCAAGACGCTCGCCGAGCTCGGCTGCCGGCCTGATGAGCTGCGTGCCGCGCTTGGCCCGTGCATCGGCGCCTGTTGTTTCGAGGTCGGCTCCGAAGTGTCCAGTGCGTTCGTCGCCGCCCATCCATCGGCGCGCGGCGACGGCCGGGTGATCCGCGGCCCGCGCAAAGAGCACATCGATTTGCGTAGGGTGCAGCGAATCGATCTGGAAGCCGCGGGGCTATTGCCCGGAAACATCGACGCCAGCAGCGACTGTACCTGTTGCGACGGCGGCAACCGCTTCTTCTCGTTCAGGAAGGCCGGGAGCGCTACCGGACAAATGGTCGGCTTCGTCGTGCGGATCTGATCGGCAAGGAATCCGACGATTAAGCCGTCGAAATTAAATTCGGGTGTTGGCCAGTTAGCCGCGCTACAAGCGCGTGCCTAGATAGACGACGTGGCGGCGCCCGCCGCTGCCCGACCGGGTCCGCTCGACGTGGAATCCCCCCGCTGCGAGCCGAGCCTCAAAAGGCGGGTCGGCCTCCTCGGACCAGATCGCCACCACGCCGCCCGGTGCGACGGCAGCCTGCATCCGTTCCAGGGCCTGAGCGCCGTACAGCGGATCCCCAGCGCGACGGTTCGCTTCGTGCGGCCCCTCGTACAGATCGAGGATGATAGCGTCGTAGCCTCCGGCAGGCGCACGCGCGATCACGGCTGCCACGTCGTCCACAACCACGTCCACCCGGTGGTCGGCCGTTGCACCGTGGGTGAGTATGGCCAGTGGTCCGCGGCACCAAGCCACCACCCGCGGGTTGATCTCAGCCACGGTGATCCGGCCCGTGCTCGGGAGCCCGTCCAGAGCGGCGCGCAGTGTGTGACCCATGCCCAAGCCGCCCAGCAGGACCCGCGCCCGGGCGCGCCCCGCCAGTGCCGCGCAGCAGCGCCGCGCCAGCTCATCCTCGGAGCGATGGGCCTTGCTGGTCATCAGGACCCGACCCGCGATCGTGATAAGAAAATCTCGCTCGTCACGCTGGCGTAGCTCCAGCCGGCCTTCGGCTGTCTCGGTGGAGTCGATGGTTCGCCAGGGTCGCATGGGCGGCCTTGCCTAGCACAGGCGGACCCTGTCCGCCTCAACAATGCAGATCGATGACCGAGCGCGCCCAACGAAGGTGCTCTCACAGGCCATGGCTTAGCAGCCATAGGCCGCACGCGACGAGCACAGCCATGGTTGGGCCAAGGTCGTTCTTGCGAAGACTGCGCTCGGCTCGGCTCGACTCCGTACCAAGTTCTGCGGCGAACAGCCGGTTTGAAAAGATCTCCGAAGCCCGCCGCCATTTGCGGAGGAGAGTGCCTCAAACTACCGCGGGCTTCGGAGGATAGGAGACGACCTCAGTCCGTTGTTCCGGCGTCGGCAGTGGTGGTGCCGGCGGCGGTGACGCTGACGCTCAGGTTGCCGGTCACGGCCTGGAATCTGGCTGAGACCGCGGCCGTGCCGGTGCTGACCGCGGTGAGGAGACCGCGCGAGCCAGTGGCGTTCGACACAGTGGCCACGACGTCGGTGGACAGCCAGGTCACGTTGTTGGTGAGATCCTGGGTAGTTTGGTCGTCGTAGGTACCGGTGGCAGTGAGCTGCTGGTGGCCGCCCACGGCGATGCTAAGAGGTGCCGGCGTGATGGCAATCGATTGCAGCGTCCCCGAGGACACCGTGAGCAGCGTCGTACCCGGCATCCCGCCGAAGGTCGCTGTGATGGTCGTCTTGCCCCCCGCGATGGGCGTAGCGACGCCGGCCGAGGCACCGCTGGTGCCCACGGTGGCAACCGTATTGTCGGAAGACGTCCAGGTGGCACTGCCCGTGACCGTCGCCGTCGTGCCGTTGTCATACACGGCCGTGGCCACGAAGCCTTGGTTGATCCCAAGGTGAGCGGTTGGATTGGTCGGGGTGACCTGTACCGCGGTCACCTTCCGATCTGCCACAGTCAGCGTGGTCGGTGCCGTGACGGTGCCGCCAGTACCGGTGTAGCTGGCCTGGATCGTGGTGGTTCCCGCCGCCAAGCCGGTGGCACGGCCGATGTTAGCGCCCGAGCTCGCAATCACCGCCACCGATGGAACCGACGACGTCCATTGTGCCGATGCGGTCACGTCTCGCCTGGAGAAGTCCGTGAAGATGACCGTCGCCGTGAACTGCTGGGTCGGGCCGTTCGACAGGTACACCGTCGGCAGAGTGGGCGATATTTCAAGCGACAGAACCGGCGGATCGGTGACCGTCACGGTCGCCGTTCCCGTCAGTGCTGTGGTGCTGTTGGCAGGGGTGAACGTCGCGGTGATGGTCGCGGTGCCAACGCCGACCGCGGTGGCGGTGCCACCGCCCACGATGCCCGCGCCGCCCGGACCGCCGCCGCGGCCACCCGTGGCCGGGTTGGTCATCACGACGACGGTAGCGTCAGACGTGGTCCAGCTTGCCGAGCCGGTCACGATTGCGCTGGTGCCATCGTCGTACGCCAACGTCGCCACGAAGGCCTGCGTCCCGTTGATCAGCATTGCGGCGGATGCGGGGCTGACGGTGAGACTCTTGGGCGTAGGGTTGGTCACGGTTAGGGTTGCCGTCGCGCTGACCGGGGCTCCGCCTGCCGGGGAGTAGGTCGCAGTGATGGTCGGCTTTCCGGCGGCAACGCCGGTGGCAAGACCGCCACCGCCCGCGGCAAAGATGGCGCCGGGGCCACCACCGGCCGCGGCAGTCGTAATCGTGGCCATGGTGCCGTCGGACGTCGTCCACGCGGTGCTGCCGTTGGCGGTCACATCGGTGCTCGTCCCGTCGCTGTTCTGGGTCAGGGCACGGAACTGCTGGGTGCCACCCACCACGACCGAGGCGGTGGTCGGTTCGAGGTATAGCCCCGTGACCGTGGGGGCTGCGCTGACGGCCAGAGTGGCCGTAGCGGTGTACGTCTTCCCCCCCGCAGTGTAGGAGGCCGTGATCGTGGCCGAGCCGGCAGCCTGGCCTGTGACCGCGAGCCCTCCTCCTCCGCCCGGACCCGGGCCGCCCCCTGCCACCGACGCCACAGTCCCGTTGGACGTGGTCAGGGTCGCACCGGTGACGGGGGTAGTGGTCCCATTGTCGTAGTCCGCATCGACTGTATAGGCCTGCGTTGCACCCACCATGATCGAAGCCGTGGCGGGGCTAAGTCGGATCCCGATGATTTGCGCCGGGGCTTGCACGTTGAGCGTGACCGAATCGGACAACGCGGTGCCGTCGGTGGTGGTGTAATTGGCCGTGATGGTGGTGCTTCCCGCTGCGACGGCCGTGGCGGTAGCCCCGCCGCCACCCCGCCCGCCGCCATTGGCCGCGATCGTCGCGACCGCTGTGTTCGACGAGGTCCAGGTCACGCCGGTCAAGGCGCCAGCCGTGGTTCCATTTTCGTAGACACCGGTGATGGTGTAGGCCTGCCTGGCACCCGGGGCGATGGTCTGGGCCGCCGATGGAGCAATCTGGATGGACACGATACGCGGCTCCGTGACGGTTAGGCTGGCCGTGGCCGTCCTGCCGCTCATGGCCGCTGTGATGGTGACTGCCGTGGTCGATGCCACCACGCCGGTCGCGACGCCGTTCGATCCAGCCGCATTGGAAATCGTGGCAATGGAAGTATCGCTGGACGTCCAGGTCACGACATTCGTGATGTCCGCAGTGGTCTGGTTGTCGAAGGTGCCGGTCGCCGTGAACGGATACTTCTGGCCTACCCGGACGCTGGCGGTGGCAGGGCTTATCGCGATGGACAACAGGCTGGCGCTGACCACGTTCACGGTGGCATGGCCGCTCATTCCGGACAAGGTCGCCGTGACGGTGGTGCTGCCGGTGGCCACGCCGGTAACCTGACCAGTCGTGCCCGCGGCGTTGCCGACGGTGGCGACCGAGCTGTCCGCAACCGTCCAGGTTGCTGACGTGGTTACATCGAGCGAGAACTGACTGTTCACGTTCGTGGAATCACCATAAAGGCCAGTTGCCTTGAGCGAGCCGGTCAGCCCGACAATCAGGTCGTTGATCGCCGTGGGGGTTACCGTGACGCTGATCAGTGGTGCAGCCGATACAGTCACGTTGAGCGTGCCTGTGACGTTGCCGAGCGCGGCCCGGATGGAAGCGGAGCCCGCGGTCACACCGGAGGCCAGACCGACGCTGGCGGCCGCATTGGAAACCGTCAGGATCGCGGTGTTGGTCGAGGACCAAGTCACGGTGGTGGTCAGGTCGGCCGTCGTGTTGTCGGCATAGGTTCCAGTCGCCTTGTACGATTGCGGGCTCCCGACGATCAACACGCTTGGCCCGGTTATCGTGATCGTGCGGAGAGCTGCGGGGGTCACGGTCACCAGATCCGTGCCACTGACTGATCCTACCGCTGCGGTCACCGTCGCGGTACCAGCAGCCACGGTGGAGACGCGGCCCGCGTTGGTTCCCGTCGCGATCACGGTGAGAATCGCGGTGTTGCTCGACGACCAGGTTGCCTGCTGGGTTACATCCCCCGTGGAATTGTCGTCATAGGTTCCCGTGGCGAGGAAAGGCTGGTTGGTCAGTCCGCGTTGCAAGGTCGGGTTCGAGGGCGTGATCTGGATGCTTACCAATTTCTTGGACGACACGGTCATCGCGGTGGAGGTACCGACTACCGTACCCACCGTGGCTGTTACCGTGAAGGTGCCCGCGGCCACGCCAGTGACCATGCCCTTGGTCGCGGCGGTATCGCCTACGGTGGCGATCGACGGCGCCGATGAGGCCCAGGTCGCCTGCGCCGTGACGTCCTGACTGGTTCCGTCAGCGAACACCCCCGTGGCCACCAGATTTACCGTCGCGCCGATGGCCAGAGCGGTGGTTGGCACACGGTCGATGCTGATCGACTTCAAAGGATTCTGCCCGTTCACGGTTACCGTCGCTGTGGCCGTCTGGCCCTGGTAGGTCGCCGTGATGGTCGTGGTCGCGACCGTGGTACCGAGCCCGGTCAGCGTTGTTCCCGACACCGTCAAGATCGAGGTGTTGGCAGACGTGACGGTGGCCGAGGTGGACACATCCGCAGTGGTGTTGTCGGAATAGATCGCCGTAACGGTGATCGTACGCGGGGTTCCAACGTTGATGGTTATAGGGCTGGCTGGCGAGATCTCAATACCCGTCAGAGTTACCGGAGCCGCATCCGGCCCGGGCGGGACGTTGGCATCACCTCTGCGTGGACCATCGACCAGGGGGGCATCTGCGATGGCGCCATCGGCCGGGCGGGCACCGTCGGCAATCGATCCATCGGGTCGCGCTCCGTCATTCGGACTGGCAGCATCCCCTGGCCGACCGTCGGGAGAAGCAAGCCCGTCGACGGGGCGACCGTCAGGCGTTACGACGACATCGAACCGGGCAGCGTCAAACCTGACGCCGGCGTCCGGGACGGCATCAGGCGCGGCGACGTCGGCCGTCGGCGCGTCCGAGATTTCCACTTCCGCCACCACGGCATCGTAGGGGCGTGCCGCATCCGCGCCGCTGTCGCGCTTTCCGTCGGCGGCGCCTCCGTCGTAGGCGTTGCCGCCATCCAAAGCTGAGACGTGAAGGGTGCTGCGACCACCGCACGCGGCGATCGAGAGGGCGAAGAGGCTGAGGAACGCAATTCTTGGTCTCGTCATGGTTGGGTTGTCCTGGTTGGTGATGTCGCGTGGTCGGGGTGTTTCGGGCGCTGCTGGCAAAGACGGCGTGCTGGCAGAGTGGATACTGACATGGCGGGTTTGATGCTTGTGTGTAAGAGCATGGATGCTCAACGAATCGTCAGCGGTCAAAACAAATCCCGGCCGCGGGTGTAGCGGTCGATCCTGAGACACCGCGCTAGCCGATTCGATTGCGCCCGGCGGGCAGCTTTCTGAAGTCCACCAACAGGCTTCTGTCAGTGGGCTGACAGCTCGGACAGAAGCATGCGTCTGCCCGACCCACGCGTACCATCCTGATGGCGGTGCCACAGACAGGGCAGGGCTTGCGTGCTTTGCCGCGCACGGAAAGGAAGTCGCGGACCTTGATCTCGATGGGCTCGCCGCGTTCGCGAATCTCGGCGATGGCCTGGTCAAGCGTGTGTCGGATGGACTGAAACAGTGTGCCCACGGTTTCGGGAGAGAGTCGGTGACAGAAGGTCTTGGGGTGGATGCGCGCCGCAAACAGAATCTCGTCGGCGTATGCGTTGCCGATGGACGCCAGCGCGGTCTTGTCGAGCAGGAATTGTCGGACCTGGTCCCTTCGCCCAGTAATGAGCTTGCGGAACAAGGGCAGGGTGAAGGATTCCGACATCAGGTCCACGCCAAGCGCGCGGTAGCTAGGGATTTCTTGCTCCTGCGCGGCGGTGGCGACGTAGATCTTGCCCATCCGCATTTCGTCCTCGTAGCACAGCTCCTGCCCGTTTCCGAAAGACAGGGCGAGAATCACATCCCTTGACACGCGGCCCGATTGGCCGGTCTTGAGCCGGAAGCGTCCGGCTAACATCGCGTTGATGACCAGCAGCAATTCACCGTCCAATTGAAAGCGTAGGAAATGGCCGCACCGCCCTATTGCGCGAATGCAGTTTCCGCAGAGCACATCCGGAAAGCGAACCTTGGCCATCAGTCTCAGCACCACCGGGTCGCCGACTTGGACGTTTGCGATAGGCTGGTTCAAGACGGTTCGCTCAAGCACCTCCGCGACGTGAACCAGATCCGGCAGCTCGGGCATGGCCTGGACACGCTAGCACAGGTGGTACCGATGCCCGTGGGATCCGTGCGATAATCGCAAGGTCCTGGTTCTTGTCGGAGGTCTGCATGCGTCGATTGGCCATCGCTTTGGTGTTTCTGGGCTCGTGCTCGTCGGGTGCTGACAGGGGCTTGCCCACGCCACCGGCGGGCAGCGGCGGGATTCCCGGGTCGCCGGTGGGCAGCGGCGGGATTCCCGGGTCGCCGGCGGGTGGCGGCGGCACCGGGGGAGTCGCTTCGCCGGTGTCTATCGCGGACGCGGGCACCGTGTACTTCGGCGACAGCCACAGCGGCAACTTCTGGCTCGGGCCGGTGGACTTCAGCGAGAGCCAATTTCACAATGCATGCGGTCCCTCGGACGGCCTGTACCCGGCGCAGATTCAGCAGCTCTACGGCAACTACCTCATGGGACTGTCGAACCAGCTCACGCTCGGCAATCTCTCGGCCGGCCAGGGACAGCTCTGCGACGTGTGCGCTGAGATCAACGCCAACGGCAAGAGCTTGATCGCCCACGCGATCACCTACGGCGACGAGACGGGCACCTACGACATTGATGTCAGCCCTCAAGTCCG
>CAZBIU010000293.1:0-8820 GCA_964491625.1 uncultured Myxococcales bacterium | reverse complement strand
AGCAAGACTGGACGGCCTACAACGCCGCCCAAGTCGAAGAGAAGGGCACCGTCCAGGCCCTTCTGCGTGGGCTCTGCGACACGGTCCAGACGCCAGAGCACGCCGGACGCGGTCCCAAGCCCATCCCGCTTTCGGACGTCGTCTTCGCCATGACGATGAAGGCCTACGTCGGCATGTCAGCCCGCCGCGCCTCCACCGATATCAAGGACTCGGCCGAAGCCGGCAACATGACCCGCGCCCCGCACTACAACAGCGTCCTGGCTGCGTTCGAGAAACCCGAGCTGACCGCCATCCTAACCAAGCTGATCGAGCAGAGCGCCGCCCCGCTGGCCGGCATCGAGACGAGCTTCGCGGTGGATTCGACCGGCTTCGGGACCTGCGTCTATCGCCGCTGGTATGACGCAAAGTACGGCAAGCAGATGAAGATGGCGACCTGGCTCAAGGCGCACGCCATCGTCGGCACGATGACCAACATCATCGCCTCGGTCAAGGTCACGGACAGCGAAGGCGCCGACTCGCCCCAGCTTCCCGAGCTGGTGTCTTCCACGAAGGAGCGGTTCGAGATGGGCGAGGTCTCGGCCGACAAAGCATATCTAGGCCACGACAACCTGAAGGCCATCGAGACGGCCGGCGCCTCGCCCTTCATCCCGTTCAAGCTCAACAGCCAGGACGATGGCTCGCCTGCGTGGCGCAAGATGCACGCCGTCTTCATGTTCAAGCAGGAAGAGTTTCTCGCCGCCTACATGAAGCGGAACAACGTCGAAAGCACCTTCTCATCGGTGAAGCGGAAGTTTGGCGGCTCGGTGCGGTCGAAGCGCTTCACCGCCCAAGTGAATGAGATTCTCTGCAAGGTGCTCTGCTACAATCTGTCGATCCTTGTCCACGCCATGCACAGGCTCGGGATCGAGCCGAGCTTCCTTGGGAGAGCGGTGGCGTGAAGGGGCTGACGCCGCAACAGCAACGGCACGTGCTGGGAGCCCTGCGCTTCATGCGGGTGCGAACGGGAGGCTGGAAGCCGCTGGCGAAAGCGCTTGGGTTTGCGCCTTCAACCATCCTGAACGTGAAGAAGGAGCGCAAGGCCGTCAGCGTGAACATGGCTTTCAGCGTGGCCAGGCTTGCCTGCGTGCCGTTCGATGACCTGCTCGCTGGGAAGTATCCGCCGCCGGGGGCGTGTCCGCACTGCGGGCGAATATCGTAGCGCATCACCGCAGCCAGCGACGGGAGGAATTCCTAGGCCGCGATGTCGGTTGAACGCATGTCCGACCCGTGGTAGGAGATTTTGCGTTGCGTCCACACGGGGCAAAAATGAATGGCTGAAACCAACAAACCGCCACTTCCATCTACGGTTACGTTTCACTACGTGAAGAGTTCTTTCTTCAGGGTGATCCACGCCGATGGTATCATCGGATGCGTGACGCCACGCTCCCTAATCCACTACGCCATTTTTTCGGAGCGCCAAGCTATCCCTCAGACCATCACGCAAAACATATCCCAGGATGGCGTTGTAGGTGAGGCGGTGGCACGAACTGGCAAAGAGGGAATCGTCCGCGAGATGGAGGCTGACGTGATGATGAGTCTCGAAATGGCCAAATCGTTTCACCAATGGCTGGGAGATCGGGTGAAGGAGCTTGAGGCTGCTTTCGTGTCGGCCGGAAAGCAGCATGAGGACGTTTCGTGAACCTACACAGCAATATTGCGGTTAGCTCCAAACCAGCTTTGCAAGCAGTTCGATTCGAAACCACCGCAATAGGGGTAGCTACGGGCACTGTTTTTATCCTAGGGACACACCCTCTAGGAACAGAACCGTTTGCGATTGTGGCTGCTGGAAACACTACTATTCAGCTTCATTCGAACTGTAAGTGTGTTGATGAAAGCCCCCTCAAGATTGTTCCTTATCGACCAAGCGCCGCCGCGTCAGCGTCGATTCTGGGCTTCTTGGACAATGTGGCAGAGAAGGAGCTTCCGATGCCCGACTGGTCACATCTCGAAAGTCCACCTTCCCAGGCTGTCAGGGCTTTTGCGACAACAATCAAACATCTCCTTGCGGCAAAGAATCTTTATCCAGACAGAATCGTGCCATCGGCCGATGGCGAAATATCCTATTACTTCTTTGTTGAAGAAGACGACTCACAGTGCTCGCACCATCGCAGATTTGCTAGTATCACGTGCGCCGAAGATGACACGTTGGTACTTCTGGTAGCGGACAGATCTCAAGATTTCTCGGAGGCAACCGAGTTCTCCATGCAACCTGAGAGCATGGATGCCGCTCTAGACACGCTCACGAAATTTATTGAGCCGTGTCGCGCCCTGTAGAACCGAACATTCCGGCAGACGAAGATCTCTACCGAGGCTTGCTGCCAGAATGGATTGATGGTGATGTGGTATTGCCTGAAGCAATAGACATCCGTGGCACTTCCGTGAACCGCCACAAGTACAAATCAGACCCGCGAGATGCCATGAATGTGGCCCGAGGAAGGACGCGCGTGGCCTCCGTCTGTGCGCGTGATTTTCCACAACCCCTCATAGTCGAGAGTGGCCCCACGTATCAATTCCAGGCCTTCGATTTGCCCGATGAGACAAATGACGCCCATGCGGAGATTCGACCGATTCGACTTGGTATCGGCTGGAACCCAAACCATACGATTGCCAGTCGAAACAAAGCACTTCTTAAGAAGGCTCTCGCCGACAAGATGAGACCGCTACTATAGAGCCCGTCACCCGCTGCCCAGCAATTCCCCACGCTGCCCAGCAATTCCGCCGGTCATCGCGTCAACTCCGAATTGTTGGGCAAAGCCGTGCCGAGGGCAGAGCGGAACCCTTTGAGGGTTCCCATGATCGCGTAGGCGAAGGCGGGCTTCGCCGGCCGAAGCCAGAGCGCGGGAGGGTTTGGCGAGGCCTCGCGAAGCGAGGGGTGTGTAGGGCGGGTGGCGGGTGCCGAGGGCAGAGCGGAACCCTTTGAGGGTTCCCATGACCGCGTAGGCGAAGGCGGGCTTCGCCCGCCGAAGCCAGAGCGCGGGAGGGTTTGGGAACCCTTTGAGGGTTCCCATTACAATTAGCCTAATAATCCGGACCGTCCTTCAGGTAGTCGGGGTTCACCGCGAGCGGCAGCTCGAGCGGCTGGCCGTAGAGGTAGCGGTAGCGGGCGTAGATGCCGAGCACGCGCTTGATGTACTCGCGGGCTTGGTCGTAGGTGACAAGCTCCACGAACTCGTCGAGCGGGTGCTTGCCCCACAGGTCGCACCAGCGCATCATCGCGTGCGCCCCGGCGTTGTAGGCGCCGGCGGCCAAGGCTTCCTGCCCGCGAAAACGCCGGTAAAGCCCGCCCAGGTACGTGGTGCCGAGGCGAATGTTGGTGTCCGGATCGAACAGCTCGTCGGGATAGATCGCAAGCCCGAGATTCTTCGCAACTTCGGCGCCGGTCGATGGAATCAGTTGCAAGAGCCCGCGCGCATCTGATTGGGAAAGCGCGAACGGGTAATAGTCCGATTCCTTGCGCATGATCGCGTAGGCGAACAGATCGGGATCGCCGGACGTCTTGTCGTAGCTTTCGACCGTGTCGGCGAACGCGCGCGGGTAGGCGGCCTGCCAATAAAGGCGCGCGTCGGGAACGCCGTCCTCGCCGGCCGATTCGGCCAGGTGCTGCGCGCGATGAAAGGCGTCAAGGCGCGGGTAGGTGGCCAGCAGGAAGGGCAGCGCTTTGGCCTTGCCGTTGCGTTTGACGATGCCGGCCTCGTTGCGTTCCAGCTCGATGCCCGCTTCGCGCACAAGGCCCACCCGTTCCAGCTCCAGCGCGCGCTCGATCGCCGGATCGCGCAGGACCACTGGTGTTGCACCCCGGCCTGCCAGTGGTGGCCAGGGCAGCGCTTCGCCCAGCTCGCGCAGCCGAGCCCGCGCGAGGAGCCCGTAGTACTGAAACGGCGCCCGCGCCACGCATTCGCGCAGAAGCGACGCCGCGGCGTCAGCTTGACCACCGAGGCTGGCGATGCGGGCCCGCCAGTAGCGCGCGCGCAGCGCCGCCTCGTCGCCGTTTCGTCGCGCCACTTGTTCATAGATCGCAATCGCGCTCGACGCTTGGGTCGCATCGCCCAGCAGATAATGGGCAAGCGTGAGGTACCAGGCGGCGTCGTCGGCAAACTGGCTGTGGGGATAGCGCAGCAGGGTTTCCTTCAGGTCGGGCAGGGCTTGGCGAAAGTGGCCCCGGTTGATCTCCAGCCAGCCCGCGCGGAACTGCGCCTCGGCGGCCCAGCTTGCGCCCGGGTACTTGGCAACCACCTGTCGGTAGTTGGCGATGGCCTCGTCGTCGCGGTCGATGCGCGACAGGGCCCGCGCACCATGAAATGCGGCGAACGCCGCCTTCTCGCCCGAAAGGCGCGGCGCTACGCCCAAGAGCAGCTCGGCAGCGCCGGCGTAGTCCTTGCGGGCATGATATTTGGCCATGCCCATCGCCAGGTCACGTTGGGTCGCGAGATCCGTGGGCAGGGACCCTGGCAGCAGGGACAGCTCGTCCAGGGCCTCTTGCCAGTGATGGCCCTTCGACAAGGCTGCCGCGCGCTGCAAGCGCTCGCCGGGCGTGGGCTCGCCGCGCACCTCGGCCGCGACCGGCGCCAATTCGGCCGCGCGCCTTCCCGCCGCAACGCCGAGCGGATGGGCGGGGAAGTCCACGTGGATCTGCATGAACGCCCGCGCCGCAGCGGCGATTGCGGACTTGTCTTTCTTCGCCAGCGCGGCATCGGCCTCGACCTCGGCCGCGCGGAATCGGCCCACCGTCTGATCGGCGCCCGACTTGCCGCCCACAAGCTTGCGATAGGCCGCCGCTGCTTCTGCACGCTTGCCCTCCATCCACAGACAGTCGGCCGCCCGCCACGGCGCCATCGCGGCGAAGCGCGACTCGCGCAATTTCGCCAATTGCGAATAGGCCTCGGCAGCTTTGCCGTAGTCGCCGTCGTAGAACCAGCTCTCACCCGAGAAATAAAGCAGGTAGTCGCGGTTCTGCGCCAGCGCACCTGTCTGCGCCGGAAACATGGTCTTTGCCCTGCCGTAATCGCCCTGGCGAAATGCAGCGAGGGCGTCGGCGAAGCTACCGGCCGAGCTTCGGCCCTGGGCGAGGCTGGCCAGCAGAAGCACGAACGCGAGAGAAACCGCTGACATCGAGAGACTATAACCTCAAGCCGGTTTCTGAGTTTCGAGTTTGGGCAAGCAACTTTCCCGGGATGGTGGCCGATACTCTTTCACCACCCCGGATCCCGGGATTGATAACCCGGCCCGAAGGTGGCAAAAGCAACTTCAGGCCAAGGAGGCAAGCACCATGGGCAGCGTCAACAAAGTCATCTTGATCGGAAATCTAGGGGCCGATCCCGAGCTCAAATACACGCCGAGCAACCGGCCCGTGTGCCACCTCAACCTCGCCACCAACGAGGTTTGGAAGGACAAGAACGGCCAAAAACAAGAGCGCGTGGAGTGGCACCGCGTGAACGTGTGGGGCGAGCAAGCTGAGAACTGCCAGAAGTACCTGGCCAAGGGCCGCTCGGTTTACGTCGAAGGCAAGCTGCAGACCCGGTCGTGGGACGACAAGGAAGGCAAGAAGCGCTACACCACCGAGGTGGTCGCCGATCGCGTGGTGTTCTTGGGTGGAGGAGCTGGGCCGGGCGCTGAGGGCAGCGCGGGTGGCGGCGGCGGACGCAGCAAGCGCGGCTGGGGCGAAGAATCACCGGCGCCCGCGGCGGCCGATGCGCCCTCCGCTCCGCCTCCAGGCGATGACGATATTCCATTCTAGGCGCGCGGTGGTGCCGAGACCGGCGACCGGTAGGCGGTGGCCGGAGCCGATTACGGTTCCGGCTCCTCGATCCGGTTCGCGTTTGCCGAGGCTGTTGCTCGCGGCGGGCATGGCCGTCGCCTGCCTCGGCCTCGACGGGACCGGAGCGGCCGAAGGCGATTTCCCGCGCTTTCTCCGGCCGCTCCCTAGGGAAAAATCCAAGCCACCCGCCGGTCATTCGTCGGGCTCGCCCTGGGGGCGCAGCTTGCTGCTCACCTTCGACGACGGGCCCGATCTGGTCGGAACCTCGCTGATTCTCGACGAGCTTACCCGGCGCAAGGTGAAGGCGGTTTTCTTCGTCAACGGTCACCACATCGTGCGCAACCGGCCCGAGGATGTGGCCCGGCGCGATCTTCTGCGCAAGCTCGCCACCCACGGCCACATGGTGGGCAACCACACCATGAACCACAAGAACCTGTGCCAAGAGCGCGACGCCATGGCGTCGGAAATCGACGGTGCGTCCGAGATCGTCGCCTACGCGACGTCGGTGAGGCCGCTGCTGTTTCGCTCGCCCTACGGCGCGCGCTGCCGCGACCTCGATCGTGCGCTCGCGGACCGCGACATGGTTCAGGTGGGTTGGAACATGGATCCGCAGGAATGGCGGGGCGAGGACGAGGACGCGGTCGTGAAATACGCCACCGCGGCACTTCATCGCGCCAACGGCCCCGTGATCTTGCTCTTGCACGACAAGAACGTGGCCGGCGTGCATGCGCTGGCCCGCATCCTGGACTTCGTCGACGGCGACAACGCCCAGGCCGCGCGCGAGGGCCGCGAACCGATTCGCCTGGTCGACTACCGCGTGTTCCTACCGACGGAGCCCTTGCCGGAAACCGGCGCCGAGCCTTGGGCGCGATCGTTGCTCTCGTCTCTCGGCGTTCTGTCGAGCCTGGCGGAGTTTGGTGGGCCGCCTTAGCGCCGCATCGAGGAAGGTCTCAAGGAAGGTCGCAGGTAATTCCCGGCCACCGGCATCCGACTCCGCCGCCTCCAACCTGGCAGCTGCGCCAGCTCCGAACTTTCGTGAAGAGGCCCCGGCTTTGGCGACCGGGGCAGAACGAGGTAGATTCTCGCGCGCCATGACCACGACCATCCTCATCGTCGATGATGAAAAGAATATTCGCCGCACCGTGCGCATGGTCCTGGAAGGCGAAGGCTACACGGTCGACGAGGCGTCGAGCGGCGAGGAGGCTCTGGCGCGGCTGCCCGACATTGCGCCCGACGTGATCCTACTCGACGTGCAATTGCCGGGAATTTCCGGGCACGATGTGATGGCGTCGCTGGGCAAGGCGCGGGCGCAAGACGAGGAAGGCGCGCGGTCGCAGCCGGAACCGCTGGTGATCATGATCTCCGGCCACGGCACGCTGGCCGACGCGGTTCGGGCGACCAAGGCGGGCGCCTACGATTTCCTGGAAAAACCGCTCGACCGCGAGCGCCTGATGGTCACCCTGCGAAATGCTTTGGAGCGGAGGGCGATGGCTCGCGAGGTTGCGGGCCTACGCGCGCTGGCTGAGGGGCGCTTCGAGATGGTGGGGCAAAGCCCGGTCATGGGAGCGCTCTACGCGCAGATTGCCAAGGTGGCTCCCACGCGCACGCGGGTGCTGATCACCGGCGAGTCTGGCACGGGCAAGGAGCTGGTGGCGCGCGCCATCCATCGCGAAAGCCCGCTCTGTGACCGGCCCTTCATCAAGGTGAACTGCGCGGCGATTCCGCCCGAGCTGATCGAATCCGAGCTGTTTGGACACGAGCGCGGCGCTTTCACAGGCGCGGCGGCGCGCAAGAAGGGCCTGTTCGAGCTGGCCGACGGCGGAACCATCTTTCTCGACGAGATAGGCGACATGAGCCTGCCTGCGCAGGCCAAGGTCCTGCGCGTTCTGCAGTCGGGCGAGCTGTCGCGGGTGGGCAGCGAAAGCAGCTTGAAGGTCGACGTGCGCGTGCTCGCAGCGACCAACCGCGATCTGCAAGCCGCGGTCGTCGCCGGGCAGTTCCGCGACGATCTGTATTTCCGCTTGGCGGTGGTGCCCTTGCGCGCGCCACCCTTGCGCGATCGCGCGCAGGACATTCCGCTTCTGTGCAAGACGTTCGTCGCGCAAATCGCGCGCGAGAACGGGCTGCGCGAAAAGGTCATCGCGCCCGAGGCGCTCGCGATCCTGTCGGCTTATAGCTGGCCGGGAAATGTTCGTGAGCTGCGCAACGTGGTCGAGCGGCTGGTAATCTTGTCCGAAGACAGCATCGGCGCCGGGGACTTGCCCGAGGAGATCGTTGCCGAGGTTTCGCGCCGCGAGCGCCCGGTCGCAGCGCTGGCGGCGTTCGACCTGCCCGCCGAGGCCCGGAACTTACCACTGCGCGAATTGCGCGACCTTGTGGAACGGCAGTACGTGCGCGCCAAGCTCGACGAGAACGACTGGAACATTTCACGCACCGCTCAGGTTCTGGGCCTGGAACGAACCAACCTGCATAAGAAAATGCGTGCTCTCGGCATTGCGCGCGAAGACCGCAAAGAGCCCTGACGGCGGTCCCCGAAGGCGTAACGCACTCCGAGCTTCGCAAGACGCCGAGTTCGTGCTACCTCTTGTGCATGCCCGAACGCAAGGCACGTGCCCGCGCAGCGGTTCAGAACGCCAGCCAGAAGATCGAAAAGATGCTGGGCGGCAGCCACGCCTATCGAAAGGTAGAGGAGGGCCTCTTCGCCATCAAGCAAGGCAGCTCGATGGTCATGATCAAGGTGCATCCGTGGAAGGATCGCGCCGTGATTCGCCTGGTCGCGCAGTTGGTGAAGGGCGTGAGCATGGAATGCATGCTCGCGGTCGAGCTTTTGCAACTGAACGCGGTCCTGCGATTCGGCGCCTTTGCCTTCGTTCCCGAGGGACAGGCCATCGTCCTCTGCCACACGCTGCTCGATCGCGATCTCGGCGATGCCAACGAATTCACCGAAACCATCCGCGACTTCGCCTTCGTTGCCGACGAGTACGACGATCGCATCGCGGCTCGCTACGGCGGCCAGACCATGGAAG
>CAZBIU010000292.1:0-8821 GCA_964491625.1 uncultured Myxococcales bacterium | reverse complement strand
CGGCATCGAGAAACATCACCTTGTCATATCCCGCGACGTCGAGTTGGTGGCGCAAGTGATGCAGCTTCTCTACGGCGGAAGGAGGCGCGACTTGCGCGAGCGCACCACCCTGCCCGCCTTACACAAGCTGGGCCTGGCCGGGTTGCTGTCGGGGCAAGAGGTCCGTACCCTCTCGGATGCGTATCGACTGCTGCGGCGGATCGAGCACCGCCTGCAACTTGAGCACGGACAACAGACCCACGTCTTGCCCACCGACGACGAAGGGCTGGTGCGCCTCGCGAAGCGCCTGGGCTTCGCCGGCCTCGACGCCTTTGTCAGCACCGTCGAACAAACGCGCGCAGCGGTCGTGGCCATCGCCGACACCGTGGGCGCGCCGGCCTCCGGTCCGTCGCCGCTGGTTCTTCGCCTGCTGGCGCCCACCAGCAGCAACGAAGAGATCGAGCGCGATCTGCACGCCGCGGGCTTCCGCGACGTCGAACGCTGCAAGCACAGCTTGGAGACTTCGCGTGCAAAGCTCCCGCCTGAGTGGCTCGAAGAAGCCATCGCCTCGCCGGATCCCGACCGGGCCCTTGCGCTGCTGCGCGACCTAGCGTTGCACGCGTCGTTGGGCCTCTTCGCACTGCTAAGGGAAGACCGCCAGTTGCTGCGCATGCTGGCGGGCCTTTTCGGCACCAGCGAGCGTCTGTCGCGCCACCTGATCACGCACCCCGAAATCTGGCCCCATCTCACCGACGAGCTCGATGCGCCCTTTCCTGACCAGGCCGCGTGGAACGCAAGCTTCGCTTCCCGGCTGGCCGGCTGCGACTACGAGGCCGCGCTCCACGGCATGCGCAGCTTCCAAGCTGAGGAGATCCTGCGCATCGGCCTTCACGATGTAGCCGGCAACCTAACCCACGAGCAAGTATCGGCTCAGCTTTCGCACATGGCCGGGGCGATCCTGGGCGAGGCCGCGCGTCGGGTGGTGGAAGACATGACCGCGCGCTACGGTGCGCCCGACGCCGAGCTGACCATTTTGGTGCTGGGCAGTTGCGGCGCGCGCGAAATGCGCTACGGCTCGGATCTCGAGCTGGTATTCTTGTACGAGCGCGAGGGCACAACCGACAAGGGCGTCGAGCACCAAGAATGGTTCGGACGAATGGCGCAGAGGCTGCTCGGTGCGCTGGGCGCGTTGCTGGAGGAAGGACGCCTTTACGTGGTTGACACGCGCTTGCGCCCGTCGGGATCGCAGGGCCTGCTCGTCACGAGCTACCGCGCTTTCGAGGAGTACCACGCGACGCAGGCGGCGCCGTGGGAGCGCGTCGCCCTTTTGCGCGGCCGCCCCGCCTACGTGCTGCCCGGCGTGGGAGCGAGCACCACATCGAAACTTCCCGAGCGCCTGACCGCCATCACCTATGAGAACGTCATCGACGCAGACCTGCTCAGGAGCGAGCTTCTGCGCATGCGCAAGCTCATCGAGCAAGAACGCGCCGGCAAGGGTTCGCTTCACCTGCGCTTCAGTCCGGGCGGACTGACCGACCTCGATTTCATGGCTGCCTGGGGACAGCTTCGTCGCGGCAAGGACGATGCGAGACTGCGCACGACCAATCCTTACCAGGCGCTCGCACGCATGACCGAGCTTGGCGAGCTCGACCCGCAGCGCCTGGACGACTATCGATTTCTCGCCCGCGCCAGTCTGCGTCTGCGCCTTCTGCGCGACAACGCCGAGGATCGCTTGGTGAAGGACGACGAGCTGCCGCTGGCGCGCAGCCTGGCTTTTTCCCGAGAACAATTGATGGCCGAGCTGTCGCGTCGGATGGCCAGTGTCAGGGCCGCGTTCATCGAGCAATTGAAGTAGGCTCTTCGCCAAAGAGGCCACGCAACATCCGCGCGAGAGCCGCAAGCAAGGCGTCCATGTCGACGGCGGGCGGGTCGTGCACGAGCGTGCGGCCGACGTGGGTCAAGGTCATGCAGGCAAGCCACGCCGTTGGGCGAATGCTTTCGAGCGAACCGCCAAGGCGCGCGGCCAAAATCTTCGTCGTCGCGTCCGTCAGGGACAGAATCTCCGCCACCGAAGTCTCTGCCTCACATCGATTCGGCCGCGATTGCCGTCAGCTCCTCGTCGGTGAGGGCAATGGGATTGCCCTTCATGCTGCTCGCCACTTTCGCCTTCTCGACCAGCAGCGGGATATCGTTCGGGCGAACGCCGAAGCTGGCGATCCCGGCAATACCGAGCGCGGCGACCAGGTCGGCCACTCTCGTGCTCGCGTC
This sequence comes from uncultured Myxococcales bacterium, assembly GCA_964491625.1. Taxonomy (GTDB): domain Bacteria; phylum Myxococcota_A; class Polyangia; order Fen-1088; family Fen-1088; genus Fen-1118. The sequence continues at coordinate 6,574 of CAZBIU010000292.1, read as the reverse complement.
GCTACCGCCGCCGAGGATGCCATCCAGCTCGCGGTAGCGGGACACGGCAGAATGCTCGGGCGCACGCGCCGCCAGGGCGGCAACGTTCTTGCGCATGACTGCGGGAAGCAGCGCCGCGCACACCGCCCCGTGCGGCGCCTTCCACGTGCCCCCGAGCGGCGCCGCAAATCCGTGCACCGCACCCAGTCCGGAATTGGCCAGGCAAAGCCCGCCGAAGAGGCTCGCCAGCGCCAGGTCCTCGCGCCGTTCGGAAGTGAGCCCATGCTCGAAGGCCAGACGCAGCGAGCGCGCGACTCGTGCCATGCCTTCCCGGGCGAGCGCGAGTGTGAAGGGATTGGCGCGAATCGAGACGAAGGATTCGAGCAGGTGGGAAAGCGCATCGAGCCCGGTGGCAGCGGTGACCGGTGCCGGGGTTCCTTCGAGCAGATTCGGATCAACCAGCGACAACGCGGGCAGAAGATACGGGCTACGCAGGCTGGCCTTCACCTTCGCCTCGGGCGAGGCCAGGACTGAATTCTTGGTTACCTCGGCGCCGGTCCCCGCGGTGGTCGGAATCGCGATGCAGGGCAAACCGGCCCGCGGCAAAGGCAGCGCCTTGCCGACAACCTCCATGTAGTCGGCAAGCTCGCCGTCGTTGGCGGCCAGTGCGGCGATGGCCTTGCCGGCGTCGATGGCGCTGCCTCCGCCCACAGCGATGACGACGTCGCATTTCTCCTTGCGGGCCAGCGCGCGCCCCTCGGCCACCATGGCTACGGTGGGCTCGCTGGGGATCGCGTAGACGATGCTGGTAATGGGTAGCTGCTTGCACACGCCGTCGCTTCGCGCGGCGGACTTCCCGGTCACCACCAGGGCTCGCTTGGCCCGGAATGCGGTAACCGCGGAAACCGCCTGCGCCGAAACCCCGGCGCCGAACACGACACGCCCAGGAGCGGCTAGCTCAAATGCGACACTTGCCATCGAGAACCCAGGTCGCAGCCGGACTTTGCGTCAGGTAGGATTTGCTTGAGCGCGGCTCGGCCATCATCGGGGCAACGGCGTCGCGCCAGGTATGGTAGTGGGCGGTCTGCTTATGCGCCACCGCGCCATCGGCGTTTCGGTAGACCTCGATGAGAACAAAGCGCGTGGGATCGCTGCTTTCCTGAATCAAGTCGAATCGCACCACGCCGGGCTCGCGGATGCTGGCTGCCGCGTTGGTCAGGCCGGCGGCACGAAACGCATCGACCGCATCTGGCAGCACGTGGACGTTGACCAGAACTGCGAGATAGGAATCAGGCATGAACGGAACGTTACCGGCTGATGGGGGAAAAGGCCACGCCTTCTCGTTAGACGACTACTGCACGGTCAGGCCCAAGAAGCAGTAGTCGAACTGCGTCGGCGTCGTGGCGCTGCCAGGCACGTCAAGCTGGACCGTCGTGATGGGTGTTCCGGACAGAAACGCCGTGCCAGTATTGTCCCAACACTTGGTGTTGAGGCTGGAAAAGGGAAGCGTGACGGTGTTGGGGACGGTCGACCGCGGTAGTTGGTAGCACCAGTAATCGCTGCCGTCCCACAGTTGAAACTGTAGCGTCGAGCCTGCGTAGTTCACGTAGCTGATCGATATCGTGCTTCCGACCAGAACCAATGGGTTGGTCGATCCGCTCGATCCCGACTTGTCCTGGTTCACATTGAAGCCCGCGCCCGCCCAGGAATTGTAGGTCGAGCTGGCCCCGACGGTTCCCGTCGCACAGAAGGTCGTCGCGGTGTAGGAGAGGCTGATCGACGAGCCTGAGCCGCCGATGTATAAAGACACGTAACCGCTCATGGTGACAGTGCCGGTTGCGATCGTCGTGTAGCCGCTGTTGGGGTCGATGGCCGGCGTGCCTTGGGCGGCAGCGTCACCTGCCGGCTTCGCGTCGGCCGGCGACGAGGCGTCGGGCCTCATGGAAGATGCGCCACCAGAACCACCCTTGCCCGTGCTACCGCCGCTGGCGATCCCGATTCCGCCGCTGCCTCCACTTCCGCCGTGCCCCACGGTCGAGGTGCCGCCTGCCACAAACGTGCCGCCGGTCGACACCCGTCCGCCCGATGCCAAGCTGCCCAATCCACCAGCCGTTCCCCCAGTGGCCGACGGTATGCCTGCAACCCCAGAATGACCGCCAGTTCCTTTGCCGGCCGTGGCACCCCCGGTCGAGTTGCCTGCCGCGCCGGTCGGTGACGTGGAATCGCCTGGACCAAGGGCGATGTCTGCGTCGCCGCCCCACAGGGACATCGAGGAGCGCATCCCGCATGCGCCGCAGAGCGCAGCGAGGGCGAGCACAACTCGCCCGCGAGCCTTGGAACCACGCTCGGACGGAGCCTTGGGACTGATTGTCTGGGTTGGTCTCATGGCGACATACTCTCCTTGAACGACAAGAGTCCTAAAGTTGCGGACGCGGTTCAAGTGATTACGCAAAGTGCGGATGGACGTCGGCCGCCTAGCTCCGCCCTCCGGTGTCGCTGTTGGGGTGAATCATGGGGACTAGAATCCCTGGTAGCTACAGGCCAGCTTCGTGTCCGACGTAGGGGCGAGGCTCGCGAGGTCGTCCGGGCAGGTAAGACATTGCATGTCCACCATGGTCCCTACGGGCAGTCGGCCGGCGTCGACCTCGGCGCCGGTCCGCAGCACCTGAATCAACTGTCCGTTACCCGGGCATTTCGTGTGGTCGATGGTGAGCTGCCAGCAATCCGCTGACACGTTCCCGTTCGCCGCGGAGGGATCGCACCTCGGCAGAGAATCGGGACCTTCCACGTAGGTGATTTGGCCGGTCTTGGAATCGATTTGTGGGTTGCGGTAGGCCACGCGGCAGTTGACCCCCAAGTCGTCCACCGTGGCGGGCTGGGGTGTGTTCGCGAAGTCCGTGTTGTAGAGCTTCGCGTCCACGCAAAGATTCTGCAGCTTGGCGGCGATGGCAGCGCCGATCTGGCTCATAGCGCCCGAATAGTCGGTCTCGCAGATGCTGAACTTCAAGCCATTGGAGCCGAACTCGTCGATGAACGCCGATTCTCGGAGACCGGGCCCAGCGCCCCAGCCCCACGCATCGGCGTCGAACCCGGTCTTCGGATCCAAGTTTGTCGGCCGATGATTCGGGTCGTAGCACAGCGCCCAGTAGTCGTAGATGTACGGGTGAAGGGTGTCTAGCGTGTTGGGATTTGGACGAAGATCGAACTTCACCGGCTCCGCGGTCGAGAAGTCGCCGCCCAACGGCCAACCGAAGATCCCAGCCACCAAGATCTGCTGGTCAGGGTTCGCCTTGAGACTCTTGATCTCGTCTGCCATGCGCTTGTAGTCTCGCAGCGGGCTACAACTGGTTGGAACGGAAGTGTCGGTACCGCTGTTGTTGCCGTCGATCCCGTCTGGGCACGCGTCCGTCCGCGCCGAGCAGTTCTGAAAGTCGGTCTGAAAACCGGCGCTGGTCGGATAGCCTGGGGGTGGGTCCGAAAGATTCTTGCCGTTGCAGGTGTAGGCGCGGGTTGAGCAGCGCAAGCTCGCCGATTCACCCTCCAAGGTCGATATGTCCCCGAACATCCTGTCGTTGGTAGCGGCCGAACAGTCATCCTCGTCACTCAAGAAGACGAGCCCGAGGTATGCACCGGGCCGCAACATGGTCTGCTGGGCATCGTTGCCGATGCCCTTTGCGTAGAGCGCGAACTCGAATGTCTGTAGCTGGTGCTCTTCGCCGCAGCCCAAGGTACCAAGCCCACTGGCCAGACAACCGAAGACTTGGCCGATGTCGCCGGTGTAGTTCAGCGGGTTTCCGTTGCTGTATTCGATCCACATGGCCGAGCTATCAGTCACGCCGCACGAGGTAGCGTTGATCATCTGAAAGCGGCCCATATCTCCAAACAGGCTGGTACTGCCGTCGGGCAGCGTCTTGGGACCACAACTACCGCTCGAGTAGGCCCCATCCGTCCCCAGGTCGCTGTCGATGATTGCGACCCGCAAATCCGGCAGTGCGCCGCTACTCGGGTCTTTCAACCCATCAATCAATTGGGGAAATTGAGCCTTGAGCTTCTCCTGTTTGGGCGCCATGGACGGCGAATTGTCGATCATGAACACCAGGTCGAGCTGGCGGACGGGCGAGACCGATATGTATAGGTCTGTCTGTTGCTCTGGCTCGGCGTTGGGTTGGGTCAATGGATGCGAGATGCAAGCCCACCACCCGAAGGGGATAGCGGGAAGCGCAAGAGCCCACCGCAGCCAGCGAATCTGTCGGACGAGCGAGATGTGAATCATGGAGTCACCTCCTGAGAATTCGACCATGGAGTCAGCAAAAACAGTGCCGATCGAGCGACGGGGACAATCCTCGTCCACGGTGCGGCCTTGCGCCCTCTTCGGTGGCACTGCTGACAATAGAGTTGCCCAGCTCAGGGAAACGACAGGTGCGAGCCGACCGCCGGCGAGTCCTCCACCGTCAGCTTTGCGTTCCGCCTTCCGGTGGGCAGAGGTGCGGAAGTTGCGCAGGACAATGCGAATCTCGCCGCCGAATCGTCAGTCCGTCGCCATACGGCACCACTTCCCGCAGAGCCGCCGCCACCGGACTGGGAGGAGCTTCCCCCAATAGCGTCGCCAGATGAGCAGCCGGAGGCGACAAGGAACACCATCCCGATGAGTTGTGTCATTGCGGACGACCGAGGTTCCACGCCACAGTGCATTGGCGATGCCTTCATGGTGCCATGCATTGCCATACCTCGTGAACGAGCCATGCTCCCGGAGCCACCACTCAGTCCCTTCACTACCTCAAAGACTTATACCATACGAAATCGGACGCAATCGGTGGGCCGACGGCATCGGGTCATTGGACGGCTTTAGGCTGTGGAAGCAGCGGAAAGAGCCAGTCGACTTCTCAGTCCGCAATGTTCTCGTGTTCAACGGGGTAAATGCCGCACTCACTCTCGCCTGGTTCGGACACGATGACAGGACAGTGCTAGTGATGATTCAAATGCCAGCCGGCGCCCCAACTGTGTGTCAAGCTACACAGGTCAGGGTTAGGCGCTCCTCCCGCTTCACGGTCAAGTGAGGGCTCCCGCGATGAAAAGAGTATCACGCAAGCAGTTCCCCTCCATTCGTCCCCTGGTCGCTCGCTTCCACGCGTTCCGAGTGGCGTGGTCGCTGGCGCTACTGGTCGCCGCCTGCAGCAATCCAACCATCGAAGGGGCCAACGGGGGGACTCCGGGTGGCGCCGGGACGAACGGCGGCCCCGGTGGCGCCAAGGGTGGCACGGGTGGAACATTCGTGATCAGCACGTCGGTCCCGACCTCGACCGGAGGGACCTCCGGCCTCACCTGCAGCGGCACCAGCACCGCAGGCTGCAAGGCAACGACGCCACCGGCGTGTGGCGACGGCATCAACAACCAGCCAGGCGAAGAGTGCGACGACGGCAACGCCTTGCCAGGAGATGGCTGCAACGGCGTCTGCAAGGTCGAGCCCAACTGGACTTGTCCCCCGGACATTCGGTCGGGCCCGTGCACCAAGAAGGTGGTCTGCGGCGATGGTCAGATCGGCCCCGGCGAGGTGTGCGACGACGGCAACACCCTCGACGGCGACGGATGCAATTCCACCTGCACTGTGCAGGACCCGGCCTACCGATGCGACCCGCCGGGCCAGGCTTGCGTTCGCGTCTCCCAATGCGGAAACAAGCGCGTCGAACCCGGAGAGCAGTGCGATGACGGCAACACCGACAGCGGGGACGGATGCAGCGGCAGTTGCCAGCTCGAAAGCGGCTGGGTCTGCCCGATTCCGGGACAGCCTTGCAAGCCTGCTCCTCGGTGCGGGGATGGAATCGTTCAGGCTTCCATGGGTGAGGTGTGCGACGATGGCAATAGCGCGGATGGCGACGGCTGTTCGGCCGACTGCATGATCAAGGGCGCGGGCTGTGCATGCACGCCGGGGCAGCTTTGCAAGTGCCCGACCGTGAAGTGCGGGGACGGCATTCTCGAAGGCGGCGAACAGTGCGACGACGGCAACATTACGAGCGGCGACGGCTGCTCCTCTGCGTGCAAGATCGAAACCGGCTTTCAGTGCCGCTTGCCGGGCAAGCCCTGCACGCCCAAATGCGGCGACGGCATCGTCTCAAGTAACGAGGAGTGCGACGACGGCAACACCACGAGCGGCGACGGCTGTTCCGCCACCTGCAAGATCGAGATCGGATCGCAGTGCAGCGGCGCCCCGAGCAAGTGCACTTCGACCACATGCGGCGACGGCAAAAAGGAAGGCGCGGAGGGTTGCGACGACGGGAACACGACGCCGTTCGACGGCTGCTCCGAGGATTGCCAAATCGAGCCGAGCTGCACAGCAGGCAGCGGATGCACCTCGAAGTGTGGTGACGGCATCGTGCTCGACGAAGCGTGCGATGACGGCAACGCGGCCAGCGGCGACGGTTGCTCAAAGGACTGCAAGGTCGAGCCAGGCTGGACCTGCACGCAGCCACCCATCGGCGACAAGATGCTGGTGCCCGTCATCTACCGGGACTTCAAGTTCAGTAAGGACGTTCCCTCTCCCGGCAACGACTTCGAAAACGGCGTCAACGGCTCTTACAATCCACTCACTGGTATCGTC
>CAZBIU010000291.1:0-8845 GCA_964491625.1 uncultured Myxococcales bacterium | reverse complement strand
GGGGAAACACATGATCCGAATCTGTCTGTTCTCGGTGTTCGCGCTGGCTTCCCTGCTGCCGCTCAACGTCTTCGCGCAGGGTCAGGAAGTTACCCCGATTAAGGTGAACCTACCGCCCTCCCCTAGCTTTGCAGCATCCAACGTCCCGGTCCAATACCCCGGCGGCGAGTTTTCCGTGATGGGCCTTCGCAAGATGAAAGACAAGTACATGGACAAGGACGTCCAGGTCAAAGCCTATCTGACCGAGATCTACGAATGCCCGGCCGAGTTGCGCAAGTGCAACGACGAGCTGAACGATAAGACGAAGAAGGAAAAGAAGAAGGCGATGAAGAAGGGCGGCGAGGCGCTGACCCAAAACGTGCAGGTGGACCGCGGCGGTTGCCGCCCTTGCGATCAGCCGCACTTCTTCATGGCCGATACGCCCACCGCCAAGAAAGAGCGATCCTTGCTCATCGCCGACTACCCAATCAAAGATTGGGATACCGGCGATCCTAAACCGCTTGAGGCCAAGCTGGGCCAGCAGTACATCGTCACCGGTACCTTCTCCATCAACTCCATGACCGGGTTCGCGGCCTCCAACGGCCTCATCATCCACAAGAAGCTTCAGGACCTGGACGGCAAGATGCTGGCCGAGGGCAACGCGGTTCTCCCGCCCGAGGCGCAGACCATCCAGCTTGAAGGCAAGCCGGCCGAGCAGGTCGGCTGGGCCGTGCACCAGAAGGATGGCCTGGTCGCCGGCAAGAAGAAGGGCGACAAGGGCGTTCCCGGCGGCGCGCATCGCTGATCGCAGCATCGGTCGGCCGGTCAACCAGCCGGCGCACGACTCAGATTTCTGACGGAGCCAGGGCAGGGCCGCCCGAGGACGGTTCAAGTAAGCCAGGCGCGGGCAGGCCGTCCGAAGACTTGACCGGTCTTCACGGACTGCTCTGCCGTGTGGCACGAGGGTTGCTGGCGAGAGGTGGCGGCCAATTGCCCCAAAAAGGAACTCCAATGCGTGTGCTACTCGTCGGCCCGGATCTGGAAGAGAACCTCTCCCTCCGCTATCTCGCGTCATCGCTGCGCGACGCGGGACATGAGCCGCGGATCGCGGTGTTCGAGGCCAGCGACGATGCGCTTGCAGTGCTGGCCGCGGCCGACTGGGCGGACCTGGTGGGACTTTCCTTGTGCTACCAGGTTCGCGCCCACGAATTCCTGGCACTGGCACGCGATTTGAAGCGGGCCCGACCCGAGCGAGCCGTGATTGCAGGTGGCCATTTCGCGTCCTGCGCAGCGGATGACCTGCTGGCGCGACATCCTGAGCTCGACCTCATCGCGCTGCACGAGTGCGAGCGAACCATCGCCGAGCTTGCCTCCCTGCCCGCGTGGACCGAGGCCGCCCTCGCGACGATTCCTGGCCTGGTGCTCCGGGGTCGCGGCGGCCTGCGAAGAAGCCCACCACGCGCCGCCCTCGAGAACCTCGACGGCTTGCCCTGGCCCGATCGCACCGGTCCCGCGCGCCTCATGGCCGGGGTGCCGACGGCGTACATGATGGGCAGTCGCGGCTGCCTTAGCGCGTGCGACTACTGTTGCATCTCGACCATGCACCGGATGGTTTCCGGCAAACGCTTTCGCCAGCGCAGCCCCGAGAACATTGTGAGCGAGATGGCGTTCCTCTACCACGAGCGCGGCGTGCGCCAGTTCGTGTTTCACGACGACAACTTCCTGGTTCCGCAGGTGGACCGCAACCTGGATCGCATCGACGCCCTGGACCGGCTCATGCGCCAGCATGGACTGCGCCGGGTCGCCCTGGCGCTCAAGTGCCGGCCCGCCGACGTGAACCGGCAGGTCTTCCTGCGCCTGCGCGAAATGGGCCTTCTGCGCGTATTCCTCGGCATCGAATCCGGCAGCCGCGCCGGGCTGGCATCGATCGGACGGCGCCAGACCGTCGAGCACGAGCACCAGGCCCTTGCAATCTGCGAAGAGCTGGGCATCTCCACGCAATACACCATCATCATGTTCCACCCCGAGGCCAGCCTGTCCTCGATGCGCGAGGATTTGGCATTCGTCGCCGCCCACCCTGGACATCCCCTCAGCTTCTGCCGCGCGGAAATCTACACCGGCACGCCTCTCGAACAGCGCATGGTCGACGAGAACCGGGCCTACGGAAACTATCTGCTGCGCGCCTACGACTACACCTTTCCGATGACCGAGCACGCTTGGAAGGCAGCGTGGCAACTCCTGGTCGAGCGTTGCTTCGCCCAGGATCACCTGCTCGGCCAGATCATCCGACTCGATCACCAGGCCGCGGTCCTGCGCCACTTCTACGAGGGGCGCGAGGTGGACGCCCTGGTAGCCGACTTCCTCCATTTCGAGCGGGAAGTGAATCTCGACAGCATCGCCCTCATCGCGGAAATGTTTGCCCTGTGCGAGGCCTATCCCGACGGAGAATCGGCTGCGTTCCGCACGCGCTTGGCTGAGCTCTGCGAGCGCGAGCGCGGCCGCTGCGACTTCCTGTTGCGCCAGTCTTGTAGCTTCCGCGAGAAGATACAGCAGCTCTCGCTGGGGGTGATGGGGCTTGCGCATCCGGGTCGGCGTTCCGCGCTTGACCGCAGCTTTCTGGAACGTCTGCCGAGCCACGCGGCGGCTGTGTTCCTTGCGGTGGGTTTGCTCAACTGCGACTCGACCAGCAGCCTGAAGACGTCGCCCAGAGATGGCTCTGCTGCGGACAGTGCCCAGGCGGCAGACAGCAAGCCTGTCCCCGATGCAACCACATTCAGGGACCAGGGCGGGATGTTGGAGGCGCCCCCACCGCCCATGGACGCGCCCAAGGTCTTGGTTCAAGACGCCAGCGTGGATACCCGCGATGCGGGCGCGCGCGATGCCGGCGCCTTGGACACGGGCACGAGCGACGACGCCAAGCTCATCGCCGACGCGGTCACCTTCAGGGATCAGGGCGGCGTGATGGAAGCGCCACCCCCACCCATGGACGCTAAGCCTATTGTCGACGCCCCTGTCTTCAGGGACCAAGGCGGCGTAATGGAAGCCCCGGCGGCGCCCATGAACGCGGAGAGCCGCAGGAAGAAATAACGACGCCCGGCCGGGCAGTTCCCGACCGTGTGCTTGGAGGAACCGGGCAACTCGCGACTCGGGACATTGGCTGCCGCCCCTGGTCGCTGGTTGCAATTGGGCGGTCGGAATACCAGAATACGGGCAGGCTCGCGGTTGGGATCAACTTTGCACGCAGTACCGGCCTCGGAAGCAGTCGTCGTTCCGCAGTGACATTGGTGTCCGCTTTCGCACAAGTAGCTGACGTTGCGCACGCAACCCGCAATCGATGGAGGAATCCGCGCATGAAAACTACCTTTCTTGCAATGCTGGTAGCTCTGTTCCTTGGATGCATGACGGCGTCGGCCCGTGCCGGTGGCGCCAGTGAGATCTTCGACAAGAAATGTGCCGCCTGCCACGGCAAGGATGGCAAGGCCGATACGACCATGGGCAGGAAGCTCAATATGCGCGATCTCAGCAGCCCCAAGGTGCAAGAGAGCGCCACAGACGAGTACTGGGAAAAGGTCATTCTCGAGGGAGTCAAGGGCGCCGGCGGCAAGAACGTCATGCCCGCCACCAAGGCCACGCCTGAGGAGGCGAAGGACCTGGTCAAGCTCGTGCGCGGCCTCAAGAAGTGAACGGCCCGCGGCGGAAGGTTTGCTCGCTACACCGTCGGCGCACGGCCTTCGAGTGACGAGCGCACGTCGGCCTCGTCGGACCTCACCATCATCTCGATGAGCTCCCTGAAGCGGACCTTGGGCTGCCAGCCGAGCTTGCTGCGAGCCTTGCTGGCGTCGCCGCACAGGTGGTCGACCTCGGTCGGACGCAGGTAGCGAGGGTCGACCTCCACGTACTTCTTCCAATCGAGCCCAAGGGTGCTAAACGCCACATCCAGCGCCTCGCGCACCGAATGTGCCTCGCCGGTGGCGATGACGTAGTCGTCGGGCGTGTCCTGCTGGAGCATGAGCCACATGGCTTCCACGTAGTCGCCGGCGAAACCCCAGTCTCGTTTGGCGTCCAGGTTGCCCATGTACAGCCTCTTGTCGAGGCCGTGGCTAATGCGCGCAGCGGCCCGGGTGATCTTGCGGGTCACGAACGGAATTCCGCGCCGCGGAGACTCGTGGTTGAACAAAATTCCACTGCAAATGAACATGCCGTAGGCCTCGCGGTAGTTTTCACACAGATGGTGCGAAAACACCTTGGCGCAAGCGTACGGGCTGCGCGGGCGCAACGGCGTGGTTTCGTTCTGGGGCGGCGGCGAACCGCCGAACATCTCGCTCGACGACGCCTGATACAGCTTGCACTTGTGGCCGATTTCGTGAAGGGATTCGAGCAGCCGCAAGGTTCCCATGCCGACGGTGTCGGCGGTGTATTCGGGCACGTCGAAGCTGACCCGCACATGGCTTTGCGCGCCCAGATTGTAGATCTCGTCGGGCGCAGTGGTGCGAATCACGCGGTTGAGCGAGCTCGCGTCCTCCAGATCTCCGTACACCAGCTTCAATCGGTAGTCCGTCACGTGAGGATCTTGGTAGATGCCTTCGATGCGGTCGGTGTTGAACGAGCTCGACCGGCGGACGAGCCCGATGACCTCGTACCCTTTCTTCAGCAGAAGCTCCGCGAGATACGACCCGTCCTGTCCGGTAATTCCTGTGATGAGCGCGCGCTTCATAGCAGCCCTTTCCTGTGTTGTTCCTCGAAGTAGGCGATGGTCGCCGCGAGACCGTCCGCAAACGACGTCTCGGCCACGAAGCCGAACCGCGCGCGCGCGCGGGAAACCTCCAACCGCCGGCGAGGCTGCCCGTTTGGCTGTGTGGGATCCCAGCGCAAGCGTCCGCGGAACCCTGTCTTTTCCGCAATCAGGGCTGCCAGGTCGCGGATGGAGATCTCCTCGCCTGTGCCCAGATTTACTGGTTCGCTGGAATCGTAGCTGGCCGCCGCCATCACCAGCCCGCGCGCGGCGTCGCCGGCGTACAGAAACTCGCGTGTGGGCGAACCGTCGCCCCAAAGAACGATTTCGTCCCGGCCCGCGTCGCGCGCCTCCACACACTTGCGGATCAGCGCCGGGATGACGTGCGACGAGCGCGGATCGAAGTTGTCGCGCGGGCCGTACAGGTTCACCGGAAACAGCACGATGCTGCGCATGCCGTACTGCTCGCGATAGCCTTGCGATAGAACCAGCATCATCTTCTTGGCGATGCCGTATGGAGCGTTGGTCTCCTCGGGATACCCGTTCCATAGATCGTCCTCGCGGAACGGCACCGGCGCAAATTTCGGATAGGCGCAGATGGTGCCGGTGGCGACCAGCTTGGTGACCTTGGCAAGCCGGCATTCCTCGAAGATGTGGAGCCCCATCATCGCGTTTTCGAACATGAATCGCCCAGGGTTTTCCCGGTTGGCCCCGATTCCGCCCACGCGCGCCGCTAGATGAAAAACCAAGTCGGGCTTGCTATCGGCCAGCAGTCGCCGGCAGGCCTGCCGGTCGACCAAGTCATAGTCCCGGCTGCGTGGCGCGATGATCTGGCTGGCGCCGCGCCTCTGCAGTTCCTCGACCAGGAAGCTGCCAAGGAAGCCGGCGCCGCCGGTGACGACGATTCTTGCTTGGGTAAAGCTAATGACGCTCACCCGGCGGTTTTAGCGCGGTTGCCGCGACTTTGGCCAGTTTGCGGTGACATCCGAGCTGTCATTTCTTGTCGCCGGCAAGTGCATCCCGCAGGGTTCGCCGCCCGGCAGTGACCTGGGCGGCGAGCGCGGTCAGCTCGGCCAGCGTGTGCTGGGCGTCCGCGGGATCCATGGACGAACCGCCCGGCTTGACCGTTCCGCCATAAGTGGTGACCACGAAGAGGCGGATCACCTCGGCGCGTTCCGCCGGGAACGCCCTGCCGTATACGTCCACCAGGTCGATGATGTCCTTGGGGGCATTTCCGCGCAGCACCGCGGTCGCCCATGAGCCGAGCAACTTGGCCTGGAAATTGCGAAACGTGCCCAGAATCGCGGCTGGGCTGATCCCGGGCGGCATGCGATTGGTGGCGAACGGCGCGTAGAACGCCTCGGGCGCCACCCTTGGACCCACCGCTCGCGACTGGGCCATTCGATAGAGAATGGTGGCGGCCACGCCCGGCTCGGCCAGCAGCTCTGCGGCCGGCCGCAGATGGATGTGCGAATCATCGAGGACGTAGCGATTGTCGCGAACATCGCCGAACAGCTCGCGCTGCTCGGACGTACCCTGGTCAAGCTGAATGACCCCGGCCGGTCCCGCGGTGGTTCGCCATTCCCGCGCCACCACCTCCATGGCCATTCGGTAACCATCCACCAGGGGTTTGGGCGGCGTCGGGCCGGCGTCGAGCACCCCGCCGGTGGCGACCAGATTCGCGGCATAGGCGGCAAAATGTGCGGTCAGCGTCTGCAGCAGCGCCTTGTCGTGCGCGGGATCCCCAGGAAGACCGATCCACGGCAGGGTCGGTCGGCTGTCGCTGCCGAAGGTTCCGTCGATCGAGAGCCCGCGGGCGTACGGCATTTGGTCCACACCCACCACCAGGCAGACCGGCAGACTGCCGTTGGCGCGTCCCAAATCGCTGAAGCGTCGGCCGTCGATGACGGCGTCCCGCAAGAACTGGCCGGCCAAATACACGGTGCGCAGCATCTCGGACGCGAACCCGGTCTCGAACAACCTCGGCAGTGGCTCCACGGCCTCGTGCTTCAGGTCGACCCGACGCACCTCCAGCGGGGCTCCGGGATTGCTTCCTTTACCGTTCGGGACGAAGAGCACGTACGAATCCGGCGGCGCGACGGACTTGCTGCCGTCAGAGCGGCAGGCTGCAGTCCAGGCTAATATGAGAGACACGAGCAAGACGCGAGCGCGAAAGTCGAACATGCCCGCCACTTTATCACGATGAAGCACCCCAACCTGTCTGCCGGCGCGCGCCGAATCTCGCGATCCGGCTGCTCGCAACCGACGCGATCGGCGCTTCGCACAGGGGCGCGGATGGCTTGCCTCGCAACCCTGCTGCTGCCGGCGCAGGCGCTGGCCCAGGTGCTTGTGCTTCCCGATCCGACTGCCTCTGCCGAACGCGAGGATCTCGCGGCGGCAGTTTCGCTGTTGGTGCGCGCGTCGCTCGGGCAGGCGCAGTCGCGTGGCGAGTCGGCTGGCGCTGCCGAACGCGCACCATCGCAACCAACCCTTGCCCCGCGCCGCCAACTGGCCCTGGCCATCGAGACACTGACCGGGCGAAGCCCAAACCGAAATCTCAATGTGACGGCCGCGCAGGCGCCGAAAATCATCGAACAGCTCGGCGCCGACAGCCTGCTTGTGTGGGAGCTTCAGGTTGCTGAGAAGGGAACCCAGGTGGGCGGGACGCTGGTTGGCTCCGACGGCAAGCGTCTCCTCAGGATCGCTGCTTCTGCGGCCACCGGCGACCTGGCCGAGCTGGCTCGGCAAATCGTGCGGCGCCTGGCCCCGGCCATCGGGGCCACCGCCCAAGCAACCCCGGATCTCGGCCTCTCCGACCTGCGGCCGTTTGTCGAAGCCCAGAGTGCCCTGATGGTTCAAGACGGCGTGGCCGTCACCCGTGCGCTCGATCTGGCCTTGCCGAAGCTCGGCTCGGGATTCGCGGGAGCCAAGCAGGTCCTGCGCGAGGTTGCCGACGACCCGGGCATGGCCGCCCTGCCCCGGGCCCAGGCCGCACTGCTGATGGGCGACTGGGGCAAGGCCTTGGAACGGGCCGATGCCGGCCTGGCCAGCGACGGGAAGAACATCCTCGTGCGTGCCGCCAAGGTGCGCGCGCTGGCGGCCCGCAAGGAATTCGATGCGGCCGAGCGAGCGCTGGAGCCGCTCAAGGCTGCGCGAAGTCCGTCGGTTCTTGCTCTGGCCCAGGTCGCCCTGGCCATCGAGCGCGGCGATTCTTCCGAAAGGCTGGCCGAGGCGGTGTCCCCGCTCTTGGGCCGTCCCCCCGCCGAATGGCGCTCCGTGCTTCCGCTCATTGCGAGCACGCCGCCAGGCAGCTTCGGCGCGCGTGGCGAGGCCGCAGCCCTGGCAGCGGCGCAGAAGCTCGCGCAGCAGGAGCCCGGCCTCACGTCTACCCTCGCCGCCCGCGCGCTGGCCGGCGGGGCCAAGGCTCAAGAGGCGGCACCACTCATCAAAGTCCAGGACCTGAGCGCCGAACAAGTGAAGGCCATCAGCAGTCACCTCAGCGACGAAGGAGGTGCCGCAACCGCCGGGCTGAGCCAGCAGATCAAGGCACGCCAAGAGGAAGCCACCGAGATCGCGGCGGCCATCGGCCCTGAAAGGCCGACCGGACCGCCATCCGCCCTAGCCAGCAACCTCCGCGCCGTTCTGCAGGACTTCGACACACTTTACGAGCCCAAGCTCGGCGCCATTCAAATTGCAGCCCTCCCCGGCAGCGGACAGCCGTTCTATTGGCCGTTTCTCATCCGGAGGCAACGGCTCAGCGAGTGTCTGCTCGAAGCCTTGATGCGTCCGCCGTGGGAGCTGCAGGCCAGCGTGGCCAAAGTGCCGACGGAAGCGCTGCCGGCCGACCGCTTCACCGACGAGGGACTGGCCAGTCTTGCCCACGACATGGGTGCGGGCGCGGTGCTCTTCTACCGGGTTAGACCCGCCGGCCTGGCGCCCTGGGCGAAGCTGGAGCTCGACCTTTACGATTCGTCCCGCCAGCGAACCGACAAGATCGAAACCTCGATGGTGGGGCGCTCGACCCGGCTGATGGTGCTAAGCCCGCTGTGGATAGCGCTGATTGTGCTCGCCTGTATCGGCCTGGTCGTTTGGGCCGTGGTGATTTCTCTGCGCGGGACCATCGTGGTACGGATG
>CAZBIU010000290.1:0-8863 GCA_964491625.1 uncultured Myxococcales bacterium | reverse complement strand
GACGCAGACTTCCGAGTCAGCGCGAACGGGCTCGAGGCGCTGGCTTGTGTCGCGGCACGAACCGGGCGGCCGGTCCAGGCAGAGTATCTGTTGACCTTGCCGCCCAAACCCAACGCGCGCTCGGCGTTGAGCGGGCTGGCCTTCTTGGTGCGCAATCAGGTCCGTCCCCGCGGGCTCCATCGCCTGGGCTTGCCCTGCCAGCTCACCGGCAGCGGGATGGCCTTCCCCTGGCCGATGCTGCGCGATGCGCCCCCGCTGCGCGCCAACTTGGTGGAGGACATGGTGCTGGGAATCGAGCTTGCCTTGGCCGGGACCCCGCCAATCCTGTGTTCCGCGGTCAGCGTTTCGAGCGCCTTGCCCGAGCCTGGACAGGTTCAACTGGTACAGCGACGCCGCTGGGAGCACGGCCATCTTTCCACTCTATTGTTGCGAGGACCGCAACTTCTGCTGGTCGGGATAGCGCGGCGGAAGGCTGCTTTGGTCGCTATGGCCTTGGACCTGATGGTGCCGCCACTTGCTCTTTTGGTGAGCGGCGTTGCCGGGCTATCGCTGGTCGCCATAGGCGCCGTCGCGATGGGGGAATCCGCAGGTCCGTTGCTGCTTTGCCTGAGCGCGGCGGCACTGATCCTGGTCGCAGTCTTGAGCGCTTGGTGGCGTTTTGGCCGCCACTTGGTTTCCGCACGCACCCTGGCGGCCGTGCCTCTTTATGTGTTGTGGAAGATACCGCTCTACCTCGGGTTCTTCTTGCGCGGCCGTCACCGGCACTGGGAGCGCACCAGCCGCTCGACGGAGGTCGAGCCCGAACCTCCGCCGTAGAACCGGATCAAGTTGATTGCCCTGTTTCTCACCTGTGAACAAGATTGACCGTTCGCCACGTTCAAGCAGAGTCCATTCGCCAATGTGTCCCGTGCCACCCTTCGGTCGTGAAGAACTGCCTCGGACAACCACCGCACCGAGCTTGCGAACAACTGCCCAGGGCGAGATGCCTGTCGATCTGATCGCGCGCTTGCACGAGATCGTGGCCCTACGCGGAAATCACACCGCCGTGGAGGCGCCAGATGGTCGCCTGACCTATGACGATCTCGACCGACTGTCGAACCGGCTTGCCGGACAGCTGCGCACCCTGGGCGTCACACGGGAATCTCACGTCGGCATCTCGATGGCCCGCGGCGCGTGCGAGCTTATCGCGATGCTGGCCACGCTCAAGGCAGGCGGCGCCTATGTCCCGCTCGATCCGTCGAATCCTGCGGATCGTCTGCGCCTCGCGATGGAGGACGCCGCGCCCCAGGTCCTGCTTGTGGGGCCGAATTCTTCTTTGGCTGCGTCTCCTGCCGGCAGGTTGGTCGTGCTGGAGGATCCCTTCCAGGTGGGCTGTGGTTTTTCCACCGAGCTAGAGTCCGTGCCTGTACCGCCTGAACAGCTCATGTACGTCTTGTTCACGTCGGGGTCCACGGGACGACCCAAGGGCGTGGAAATCACCCGAGGTGCATTCGCCAATCTCATCGCCTCGATGGCCCACACCCCGGGCATGAGCCAGGACGAGCGGCTGCTGGCCATCACCACCACCTCCTTCGATATCGCCGGGCTCGAGCTGTTCTTGCCCCTCTACCAGGGAGCCACCGTAGTCATCGTGGATCGCGCGACCGCTCGCGATCCGTATCGTCTGCGACGACGCCTGGAAGACGGCGACATCTCCATCATGCAAGCGACGCCAGCCAGCTGGCGCCTCCTGGTCGAGGCAGGTTGGCAGGGCAACGGCAAACTGCGCATGCTCTGTGGGGGTGATGCGATGTCATCCGCCTTGGCAGATCGCTTGCTCGACGCAGGTTGTGAGTTGTGGAATATGTACGGACCGACGGAAACCACCGTGTGGTCATCCCTCGCGCGCATCGGTCGGAAGGGTGAACGGGTAACCATCGGGCGGCCGATCGATCGCACGACCATGTACATCCTGGACGACCAAGGTCAATCGTTGCCGGCCGAACAAGAGGGCGAGATCGCCATCGGCGGTGCGGGCCTGGCGCGCGGCTACCTTGGGCGGCCCGACCTTACCCTACAGCGCTTCGTGCTTCTTCCCTCGGGTGAACGCGTCTATCGCACGGGTGACCTGGGGCGCAGGCGTTCCGACGGTAACTTCGAGTGCCTGGGCCGTTTGGATCACCAGGTAAAGATCTCTGGTTTCCGCGTCGAGTTGGGTGAGATCGAAGCCGTCTTGTGCTCAGTGCCCGAGGTGCGCGAAGCGCTGGCTGTGGTCGATGGTCAGGATCAGCCTGAGCCGCGCCTGGTGGCCTACTGGACCGGCTCGGCCAGTCAATCGGCGTTGCTCGCGGCGGCCCGCAGTCATCTACCTTCCTACATGGTGCCATCGGCATTCGTAGCCCTGGACGTCTTTCCGCTCAACTCGAACGGTAAGATCGACCGCAAACAGCTACCGCGCCCCTCGCCTAGTCGATCGGGCGCGACGAAGGTGCAACCTCCGCGCAACGATCTGGAGACACGCATCGCCGCCATCTGGCGAGAGACACTGGGCGTTGTCCAGCCGGGAGTCGACGACGATTTCTTTGCCCTGGGGGGAACCTCGGGGCAGGCCATCGAAACCGTGGCGCGCATGCGCCGAGCGCTTGGCATTGAGGTGGCGCTGCAAATGCTCTACGAGGCACCCACGGTGGAGAAACTGGCTTTGCGTCTGGGGCAAGCCTTCTCGCCCGATGATCCCATTGTGGTCCGATTGAGAACGGGGTCAGCAGAGCAGCCGCCGCTATTCTGCCTGATGGGCGTGACCCTCTACCAGGATCTGGCGTTGTCCCTGGAAGGAAGCGTGCCCGTCATCGCCATGCACGCCCCTTGTCGCTACCTGCCCGCCCAGGAATCTCCACCCTCGATCGAGAGGGTCGCCCGACGCTACGTCAATCTCATCCGGCAGCATCAGCCGCATGGGCCCTATCACCTGCTGGGCTTGTGTTTCGGCGGCATCGTGGCCTACGAGACCGCCTGGCAACTCGAGGCCGCAGGCGAACCCGTCGCGCTGGTGGCGGTGCTCGATGCCATCCTACCTGGCGGCTTCCAGACCGATCATCTCATGCAGGCCCTCCAGTACGTGCGCTGGGCCAGGCGGGACCCGCTGCGCGTCCTGTCCTGGGCGCGCAAGATCGTCCGCCGCGCGCGTCTGCGAGCGTTCGCGGACCAGGGGCTGGGCGGCGCGGGTGAACATCCGGTGGACTTGCCCGTGGATGGTCCGGCCAGCGACATGTTGGTCGAACACTTTGCAGCCGAGCGGAAACACCTGCACAGCCGTCTGCTCATCGTGCGCGCCAACGAAGACGAAATGGTTCCTCCTTGGGTGAAGGTTCGCTCCGATCTTGGCTGGGCGGGGCGAGCTGACCAGGTTATCTTGCACTACGTGGCTGCTCACCACCTTCATATCCTGCGCGAGCCGCATGTTCGTAGCCTGGCCCGCGTCCTGGAGAGGGAGCTCTAATGGGGCCAGCCGGCCCCTGCCGGTCGGTCACCAGGGCTACGATGCGAAGGGCTGGCTCTGACGTGCCGGGACCCTGTGTAGAAGAGAGGCGCCTAGAGACATGCCATCGGGCAGCGCGGTTGCCGTCATCCAGCGCGCCAACACGTTGCTCAATTCTTGGGCGGCAGCGCGATCGCAGCCGTCGCGGCCACGATGGCGCGATACTTGGTGCGGCTGCGGTCCAGCAGATCCTGCGCATTCGACCACGGGTCGCGCGCTCCAATCCAACCCCAGCAATTGAACACGGTTCCACCAGCGGCGTGAAACTCGGAGAAGAGCTTCTCGTAGATCTCGACCATGGCCGGCTGCTCCGTGATCTCGAAGAGCAGCTCTTGAATCTCGGGATCGTCGCTGCCGAACGCGGTGCCGCCTTCGTAGGCATAGAGCTCAAGGTGCCTCTCGGCGGCGATGGCCTGAAACTCGCCGAAGAGCTCGATGGAGTGAGCAAGGTTTTCGCTCTTCGGGCCGATGGCTGGTTGTCCGTCGGCTTCGCGCAGCTCGGCGACGTCGCCGAATTGAAGTTGCCGAAGCCCGCGCGCGATCGCGTAGGCCTTGCCCTTGGACAGCCAATCGTGAAGAACGGACCGGTTGATCTGTTGTTGGAGCTGACCGCTGAAATAGCCCGTGATAGCGACGGCGTCGGCAAAGGCGTAGCAAGGTTTGTTGCCACTTTGCATCGCCACCCAGCGTGGACAATCGAGCGATGCCGGGCTCGCATCGGGCCAACCCGTCTGCGGCGCGATCACGATACGAAGACGCTTCTCCTGTCCGACAAAAACCGACCGCCAGATCTGGCCCATCTTTGCCGCACGCACACCCATGTACTGCAGCCACGCGGTGCCCTCGTCGGGCCACAGCTTGCGACCCTCGCGGTTCGCGTAGTCCGCCTGAGGAAAACCCCAGTTCCACACCTCGTTCGAATACTCGACGGTAGCGCGCAACTGGGGCGCCAAGTGATCGCGGACGTACGTCGCGAATTGCGCTACCCAGTCGTCGGTGTAGCGGTAGGGCATGTTGAAATGCGGGTGAGCGCCCGTCTTGTTGGCCAATGCCACCAGGACCTCGACGGGATATCCGCCGAGCCGCGGGCCCCGTTTCGGATCCAGCGGGTCGACCCATTGCCCGCACCAATGGAAATAGTCGAAGCGCGGGCGTTCCGACCACAGGGCGTCCCTCGCCTCCTCGACATTGCTTTGCATCCAGTCCATGAACCGCAAGGAGCGGAACGGTTTCAGATAGTCGAGCATATCCGGATTGAAGATCTCGCCCTTGGCCAGAAGCGGCTCGCGATCCTGACGGAAGACGCGGATATTCCGCAGGTACCTGCCATTCCCGTTTGGATCGGTCTTCACGATGCGAATGAACTTGTTGCCGGGCTGGAACACGAACGTGATGGTTCGCTTGGCCGCATCGACGGTGAGCGGATCAACGCCGAAGAAGGCCAGCTCGCCTTCTCCCTCCCAGGTGATGAGGAACCTCTTGCCCACATCGGGCACCGATCGGTGCGAGGAGAATATGGTTTGGATATTGACATACGACCGCGTGGGATCGTCGCGGTAGCGCAGCGAACGCGGCCAACCGTGCGAGTCCAGATCCAGGTGGGCAGACGCGTCGCACTTGGGATCCGAGTCCGAGCAGGTACCTGACCACGGCCGTGCATCGTGCATGAGATCGATGAAGGGCATCAGGTTCGACCAGTCACCCGGAAAGTCGAGGTTGTATCCCACGAGGAGCGGCTGGTCCGGCACGGGGACCGGCGGCCGAGGCTTGGTCTTGGTCTTTCCCAACACGCGACTGAGAATCGGCGAAAGAGCTCGTCGGGCCAGGGCGCGTGGAGTCCGGAAGACAAGGCCTCCCGCGAACAACCCCAGCGTCGCCAAGGCCAACCACATTAGTCGCTTATTCATTTCGTCGCTTCCTCCGTCGCGCTGGCGCAGAACGCGCGATAGGCGTCCGATACTCGCACGATCCCGGCATCCACCAAGGCATCGCATCCCGTGTACCGCGCCAGGGGCAACGACTCGAGACATCCCGGCCGATTGAAGAAGTCGACATAGATGCGATTTTCTCGGGCCCAGTAGAGCGAAGTGCGGGAATCGTTTGCCAGGGACTCGGCTCGGCCGAGAAAACTGCCGATGAATTTGTAGTGCAAAAGTGCCGCGGTGATATCCGCAATTCGCGCGTGGGCGCAGTAGTGCGGATGCGTGTAAGGGATCAGCCCATCGGCGATCTTGAGCAGCGGGTGCTTGAGCAGGACGAATCGGTGTTCGGAGGTCGACATCCGGCTGCGCACACCACCATGGAACTCGGGTATTCCCGCGGGCACGACGTTGTTCCGGGTTAGCCAGCTCTCCGGGTATCGATCCCTTCGAATGTCACCCAAGTCGAACATCGGATACGTCTTTCGGAAGTCCCCGTCCCCAGCGGATCGCCAATCGGTTTCGGGAAGCATATCGAGCATGCACGCCGCAACGGCATTGAAACGCTTCGCCTCCAAGTAGCGAAGGAGTTGCGTCGCGCTGATCTTCTCGCTTCCTGGGTAGGCGAAGTGCTCGTCGATATCGACACAGAACACCCATCGCCCTCGGAAGTGATGAAGCAGGAAGTAGCGCCGAATCAGGGATTCGAAGTCGGCGAAAGGCAGATCGGTCGTCCACAGCGAGGCATCTTTGTGCCGTCGGATTTCCGCGACCGTTCCATCGGTCGACTGGTTGTCGATGAAACAGAACAGCGTCACACCAAGCGATCGGTAGTGCTCCACGAACTTATCGACGTATTCCTCGCCATCGCGGACCAATGCGACCACACTCAAGTCCTTGGGCGCAGCGGCAGGGCGCACGCCCTTACAATGGCGGATCCTGCTCAGAATCTTGGCCCGTTCGAGTCGGTCCAAAGCGCTTCTCGCGAGCCTGCGAAGGGCTTCCATGCTAGCTCGCAGAGGGCGATGCGAAGGGCTGGCTCTGACCCGTGCCGAGTCGAAGGGCCGCTGCGAGGCTCGTCAGGGCTCCTGCGTAGAAGAGAGGCGCCTGATTGAACATGCCGTTGGGCAGTAGGTCGAAGACGTAGCAAGCCGCGACCAAGGCCAGGCCAGCCAGGATCTGCTGATCGCTGCGCTCGGGGACCTTGCGAAGCACGCGCAGGGCCGAGAAGATCGACATCAGCATGACGCCGAACATGCAATAGAGCAGTGTCACGCCACCCACGGAGAGCAGAATGATCCAGTAGCCGTCGGTGATGACCGTGTCGTTACCTTCCGAATCGTAGATGCGGTTTCGCCCATTGCTACCCCAGCCGAACCACAGCCGCTTGTCCACATGCTCCATGAGCAAATCTTCGTTGTCGAAGCGAACCTTGATCGAGGCCGCCCGATCCGGCGAGATGGCCGAACTAGCGAGGTTGACGATCGTATCCTTGGGAAAGAACCCGGTGAATCTCAAGCACGGATAGATGAAGCAGATCGTGGCGACGATCGCCGCCAGCCGCAGTTGCTTGCGTGGCGAAGTCCAAAGGATCGCGACCAGGGCGACGGTCCCAAGAAGGATGGCCCCGGTGCCCCGGCAGAGAACCATGATGACGGTGAAGTACAGCGTCCAGCACCAACTTGGCAGTCCCCAGTGCCGTTTGCGCAAGCGCGTTTGCACTGCTGCGAACAGGGCCACCACCATGGCAAGCAGGGCAACGGCCAGGCCATGCTCCATGAACACGGTGGGGCGATAGCCGCCCCAGCGGATGGTCTGAGAGAAGTCCTCGCGCGCGTGGTGGCCGTAGATCCAGCGATGCAGATTGGGGCTGAAGCGCAGCTCGAACATAATGAGCAGCGAATACACGAGGCCCAAGCCCAGCACCACGCGGAGAAGCGCACGCACGTCGCGGGTCGACTGGATGCACATTCGGCCGACCAGGTACGGCAACAGAACATCCAGTACATCGCGGATGCCGAAGGACAGGACGTCGCGCAAGCGCATGCCAGGCAGCAGCGTCGGACCATAGCTGACCGCATCGTGGTTCAGGAAAATGGTGATCGTGCCCGACAGGCCCACCAGGACGAGGAAGAAGTCGGCGCCTCGTCCCAGCCGTGGAAGCCGCAGGCGTCCCGGGCTGCGCACGAGAAGGCCAAGCAGGGCACAGATGGCAGCGATTTCGTGTTTGCCGAAGGGCGGCACCAGCGGGGCATCAAAGTAGGACCCCTCCGGCAAGAAGAGCATGCCGCCCAGGATGACCAGCATAGCGGCCTGGTTTGGCCTCATGACCGCAAAGGCGAGCACCGTGAAGGGAAACCAGGCGGCCAGCGCCAGATAGGGCAATGACTCGCTCATGTTTGCCGCTGTCTATACCCCGCGCGGGTCCGAAGAGCCCAGGATACCTCCATCGAAGCAGAGGGCGAGACCGAATGGTCCAGAAGGCATCCTAGTAGGGAAGGCGGAGAAACCTCGTCCGCATTTGAGGTTCCTCAGTTGCTGGACACTACCCCGACGTCTCATGAGATAAGCGCGGCCGCGGTGCGGGGGTCGACGATCACGGTCCTAGGCCAAGGGGCAAGCCTCGTCATCCGCTTCGTCGCCAACCTGATCATTACGCGCCTGCTTCTCCCCGAGCACTTCGGGCTGATGGCCCTCGTCAACGTGTTCTTGATGGGCCTAGAGCTCTTCTCGGACGTCGGCATCGGGCCCAACATCATCCAGAACTCGCGCGGCGATGATCCTCGCTTCTTGGATACGGCCTGGACTGTTCAGGTCGTGCGCGGATTCGTGCTGTGGCTCGTCGCATGTGCGCTGGCCTGGCCCTTGGCCCGCTTTTACCACCAGCCACAGTTGGCGTGGCTCTTGCCGGTGGCGGGGCTGTCGGCGGTCTTCGGTGGTTTTCTGTCGACCAAGCTCTACACGCTCAACCGCAGTCTGACTTTTCTGCGCATCATCGCCGTCGATGTCGTGTCTCAAGCGGTCAGCGTGGCCGTCATGATCGGCATCGCCCTCGTGTGGCGCTCGGTCTGGTAGCTCGTCATCTCGGCCCTGGTGTCCAGCGCGCTACGGACGGTACTGACCCATGTCATGTTGCCGGGCCCTTCCAATCGATTCGCGTGGGATCGGGAGGCGGGGCGCTCGCTCATGGATTTTGGCCGCTGGATCTTCATCAGCACGGCGCTCAATTTCTTGGCCACGCAGACCGACCGCTTGCTGCTGGGCAAGATGGTTTCGGTGGCCGATCTGGGCTTCTACGCCATCGCCAGCAACCTAGCCCTGATGCCGTTGCAGCTGGTGCAGAGGCTGGGACAGGTGGTCTTCTTCCCGGTGGTGGCCTCGGCCATGCGCCAGCCGGACCACGATCCCGGCACCGTCCGCAGTAGCC
>CAZBIU010000289.1:0-8868 GCA_964491625.1 uncultured Myxococcales bacterium | reverse complement strand
CTGCACGATGGCCATCAACTTGCCCCTGAAGGCTGCATGCGAGGTACGTTTGTAGGAATCGTGGTTCGTGGAATCTCCGGCATCGAGGCCCACCAGGGCACCAGGACCGCTGATTGTGAGGGCGACCAGGCTAGGACGGCATGCGTCACGACCGATCAAGAGGTGCCTCTGGGCAGGTCGGCGCAGGGCCAATTTCATCTGCAATTTCAATGCTGCTGCAGTTGCTCGCATCAATATCCGAAATGTCCTGATTCGTAACTGCGCCGCACCTCGCCGCTTGGTGCCAGTTGCCGAGCGGCCTGCCGCGCCCGTGCGAGCCGCTGCTCTACCGCGGGATTGTCCGGCGTGATGGCCTGTGCAATCTCGTATTCTGCGATTGCATCGGCGTAGCGCTCTTCCTCGAAGGCCACGTTGCCGAGATTCAAGTGTGCATTCAGCGAGCGCGGAAAGAGTGCGACCGCTTTGCGGTAGTGCTCGACCGCCTCGCCCACGCGGCCCACGCTATACAGCGCCGTGCCGAGATTGTTGTGAATCGACGACACCTCTTTCGCGCGAGTGCCGACGGTGCTGGGGTTTCTAGCGAGCACGGCGTTGTAGCGGTCGATGGCCTCCTGATAGTCGCCCTTTTGGACGCGCGCCAGCCCGATCACAATCTCGGCATTGAGATAGCCAGGATCAATCGACAGGGACGTGGTGGCCGACGCGATGGCCTCGTCGAGGCGGCCCGCAGACAGCTGTTCTTGGGCGATGGAATAGTAGCCGAGGTAGCTTTTCGGATTGACGTGCACCGTGTGCTCGAACAGAGACTCGGTCGTTCGCCACAGTCGTGCCTGCCGGAAGCTGAGGACCGCAAAGACCAGCAGCACGGCGGTTGGCACGGCGCGAGCGTAGACGCCCATGCGAGCAGCCGAGAGCGCGCCGGCAACCATCAGGCTGATGCCTACGAGTGGAACGTAGAGGTAATGGTCGGCAACGGTCGAGAACTGCTGGAAGCCGAAGGGAACGAGGCCCAAAATCGGCGCGATGGATGCAAAGAAGATCGTCCAGCCGCAGGCGAGCAGACGTCGCCAGCCCAGGGTCGGCGGCCGAACCACGCTCGAAACCGTGACCGCGATGGCGGCAAGCATCACGAGCGCTGCCGGGACGATGCGCGCGCCCGCCATGTGCCCGAGCACGAACTGAGGTGAGCGGCCGTAGTCGACCGCGAGAGGAAAAGGCGCGAGCACCTTCGAGAGGTAGAACGTAAACGCGTCAGCGGCCACGGAGAGCCGGCCGGGCAGGCCGGGAATGAAATCCAACTGGGTGTCCGGCTGCAGGCGCTTCGTCACCAAGACAAAGGGCAGCAAGAGTGTGGCGTAAACCGCGGGCAGCGCGACGCTCTTGCGCAGACCCACGCCGAAGACGACCCGATTGACGAGCCACGTGATGACCGGGAACACGATAGCGACGGGCTTCGACAGCATGGCCGCCATGAAGAGCAGGGCAGTCAGAAGTGCCGTCCGCAGGGACGATTGTCCGCGGACGTGACACCAAAGCCCGAGCAGGCCGAACAGCATCGCCAGCTCGCCCTTGAGCTCCGAAATCCATGCGACCGTCTCGACCTGGACCGGGTGCAGTGCGAACAACAGCGCCGCGATGAGCGCGATGAACCGATCGGTCGCAGCTGCCTTTTCGGCCGGCTTCTCTCGAACCGCAGCCACCAGCGCCTGCACCATGCCGAAGATCAGCGCGGTATTCGCAAGGTGGACCGCGAGATTGAGCGCGTGGAAGAGCCATGCGTTTTGCCGAAGCGGGCCGAACAGGCTGGCCACCATCGTTGCGAACCACCAGACCGAGTACGTCATGGGGATATACAGATTGAAATACGGTTTGACCCAGAACGCTCCGAGGCCTGCCACGGACATTCGGCGCAGGTGCGGGTTTTCGAAAAGGTGGCTGTGGTCGTCCAGGCGGATGAAGTCGGCGAACAGAACGGGCGACAGCACGATTGCTGCGAGCACGAGCAGGAGTGCCACCATGCGGACTCGGGATCGCTTGTTGGAATCCGCTTTCAAGATTCCGCGACCATACTCCATTCGGCGTCGGATTGCGTGACACAGACGCTGCGCAGCGCCACCGAGCTGCACGACGCCATCATTCGCCTCAACCTGCGCGTGCGCGAGCACGGCGAGGGCGGATCACCCTCGGTCTCCCAAGTCCCACCTCGCGCTCTACGCCGTGGTCATCACACTCTCTTAGAATCTGACCTGGGCTTGGAGCTTGATCACGTCCTCGTCAGGTTTCTTTCCGGTATACCCGTACGCCTGGACGACGTCGGTTCCGGCCACCAAAGGAGTGTTCCATGGCCATGTCCCGGCCAGCACCATCTTGTCGCCATAGATGTAGTGTGAGTACTGAAGGTAGATGCATTCCCCCGAGAGGTAGTGCGAAAACAGCGACAATCGTCCGGTGAAGGCGGCGAAGACGTATCCGCCATGGTCCTGGTCGTAGTTGACCTGGTCTATACGGACCATGAGCGAGAACCAATGCTTGGGTATGATCGAAACGTCAAGGCCAACCTTGACTTGGGTGAGCTCATTGAGCGTGACCAGGCTGGCCGTACCGGCCTGCTGAGGTGGCAGATCGAGCTTCGCTTTGGTCAGCAGCCCGAACAAGCTCAGCTTCATCTCGGGTAGCTCGTAGCTCGGCAGAACATCCGAGAGGGCGAGCACGTAGAGGAACCCGAGATTCATCATCGAACCAGTGCCGGTGCTGTCCTTGGGGGAGTTGGTCAAAGCCATGTAGTTCTGGGCGATGCCATAGCCATTCTGCGAGTGCATGACCTCGGTTCCGCCGGCACCGCCGAGGGCCCAACCGTTCCTGACGCTGATATAGGACGGCGAGAGCCACAACCGACCCGCATGGGGAATATGCAGATTCAGCTCGGCGCCGGCAACTGACAGATGGGCATTCGCGGCGTCGGAATAAGCCTTGCCACTCGTGGCCGAGGCGTCGGCGGTAAGATTCGGGTCGCGGGTGAACGTGTAGTTGTAGTGGAGCCCGAGGTCGACGAGGTTCTTGTAGCTGGCTTGAACGTGCCCATAAACAATCAAGTCCACGCCGGTCCTGCCCGCATACAAGGGATTGACATTCTGCAACGTGAAGTTGTAGGAACCGTCACGGTTGGTGCCAAAACCCTGGAAGACCTTCACCTTGAGGTCGTCAGTGAGGGGGAGTGTCAATGTCGCCTGCTCGCCTAGCATGCGGAAACGCCCAAGGGTGAACGTATCGTACTTCTCGACATATCCGAACTGGGGCCAGAAGGAGCCCATGGTAAGTGAGGCGCTCGGTTTGATGCCGAAGATCTCGAAGTCGCTGTCCAGCGCGACATAGGCCATGCCCGGCCACCAAGAAGCGTCAGGGTTGCGGTAACCGGCCGCCCCGTACCAGTAGCCTATCCACCCAATCACGGCCTCGGCGTGCTTCCTCTTTTCGTGGACGAAGAACTCGGCCCAGTCTTGTTCCTGCAATCCCGTGTAGGCGAAGCTGTAGTAGCTCCAGTCCATGACCCTGTTCGGCCCATACGACAGTTGCAGGTGGGAGGGACCGTCAGGTTGGTCGGGATTCGTGCGTGAGCTAATGCTCAAAGTCATAGGTGCCCGGAAGTACCCGTGGATCTCCGTCTTCCAGCCCTCGAGAATGCCCTCGGGTGGGGCTTCTGCCTTGGATTCGGCCGTGGCTTCGACCTTCCTATCGCTGACTGGCGCAGGAGGGCTCGGAGGTATGGAGGGCGGGGCAGGGATCGCCCCCTGCCCCGCCTCCGGGGACTCAGCCGTGGCCTTGTCAGACGTGGAAGTGTCGTTATCCTCTTCAGCTCCGGCTACGGCCGTGATCGATACCACCGACACGCCAATCACCAGGAGCGCTAGGCATCTTCGCAGCATGGTTTCCTTTCCGCCGTTGCGACGGACTCTGAGACGAGAATCTACAGCAAATTGTTCTCGGGGAACAAGACAACAGGATTGGTGAATCCGCACTGTGGTTAAAGCTGCCATTGCTTAGTCCAAGGGCCGAACCGCCTACAAGAACGACGAGCTAGGGCGTTTGGTACTTCACGGCCACGATGGCGGCGTGGATGAAGTTCGCCGTTTTCTTCACGATCGGGGGGCCGATCGCGGTGGCGCCCTCGTAGAAACGTCCACCGCCGCCGCTGCTGCTGTCGCCGCCGGTCCCGAGGATGAGCGAGCCCTGCTTCTGCCCGGGGACGTAACCCGGTTTCTCGGGTCGAATGCCATCGTACATGGTCGTCAACTTCCCAAATGTCGCATCGGCCCCGGTCGCGTCGGCACCGTAAAGCATGAAGCGCCCCTTGCCGCAATTCTTCTCCTTGGTGTCGCCGACAACGATGGCCGTGACGAAGTCGAAGGTGAGCGGCTTGTTGGTCGAAATGAGCTTGTTTTGCCCATTTTCCCACCCCGCGAAGACGCCGTTCTCTAGATCGGCCATGACCCACGGGCCCGGCTTTCCACCATAGCCGGTACCCCATACAACGCCGGCGCCAAAGTAGATCGCTTCCATAGTACCGTTCCCGTCGTCGTTGCTGCTGGTTTCGGCGTTGCCGTAATCGAAGCAGCAATTATCGACTGTGTCGAGCCCGCTGGTGACCATGTACAGGCTCTGGGGATCATCGCCGAGGGCCATCCCTTTCCCCTGCTTGATGTTGCAGTCATTGCAGCCAGTGCGGTAGCCCATACCGGGCTTGATGAGGACACCGTAGGCGCTGTGGCCATTGACCTTGACCGGGAGGGCCTTGGCCTTCGCAGGGTTGTCGGGAGTGCTCTTGGCACCGCCCTTGGGCGAGGGCTCGAGGTCATTCCCATTTCCTGACTGGTCGTAGATTTTCGTGATTGCGCAGGGGTCCCCGCCGCAGAAGTCATCATGCGTGGCGACATCAGCGTAGCCGTCGATGGCCTTGATGTCCTGGGCCGTTCCCGTGCAGGAGCTTGGGCCAGGCGATGAGCCGCCTTTGCAAAGCTGGTACAGGGGACCATTGTAGCCTGAGACAACCACCCGAACCGTGCTGTGTGCCGTAACGCACGTCGCGCCTCCCTGGCTTAATACGTCGCAGGGGAAGGGGATCCCGTCAAAAGAGGGGACCGTGTCATCATCGTCCACAAGCGTCACGCAGGAGCTGCCAGCATTGTCGTCGGCAGAGTACTTCGCACAGGCGACCAGAATAGTGGCAAAAGAGGATGCGGCGATGGACGCCAACAAGATGGGGGATTTAATATTCATTGCGGAATCTCCGGTCGATCGGGGCGATGAATGCAGATCGTTGATCTGTTGGTGAGGATGGGGCGATGCTCAGGGTCGTACTAAGGTTCAAGAAACTGCGGTCTGGTTCCGCGGAACGCCGAAAGCGCAGATTCTACACAGGTAGTCCGGAAAGAAGAAGGTAACACATTCTTCGGAAGTCCCAGCGGCCATATGAATCAAGCTGTCGGATCCGCACGGAGGTGATTCGGTGAACGCAAGATGGCGCCTGTTCCGCCTATACCCTGCGACAGAAACCGAGCATTGCTACCCGACGCGCTCGCTGACGATCATCTTGTGGTAAGAAATTGTCGTCATCGTGCCCTTCGTCGCGGATCTGCATATTCACTCGTACCTATCGCGGGCGACGAGCCGCGAGCTGGACCTGGAGCACCTGCACGCGTGGGCGCAGCGCAAGGGTATCGCGGTGGTGGCGACCGGCGACTTCACACACCCGCGCTGGCTTGCCGAATTGCGAGACAAGCTGGTATCCGCAGGCGCGGGACTCTTTCGGCTGCGCGACGATCTGGCGACGGCGGTGAACGCGACCGTGCCAGCGGCGTGCCGGGCCGAGGTGCGCTTTATGTTGTCGGTCGAGATCAGCAGCATCTACAAACGCGGCGATCGCGTGCGCAAGGTCCACAACCTGCTCTACGCGCCGGATTTCGAAGTTGCGGCGCGCATCGCCTCGCGGCTGGCCCGTATCGGGAACATCGAGTCCGACGGGCGCCCGATTCTCGGCCTCGATTCGCGCGACCTGCTCGAAATCACTCTCGAATCGTCGCCTGACGCATTCTTGATTCCGGCGCACGTGTGGACGCCCTGGTTTTCGGCGCTGGGGGAAAAGTCGGGCTTCGATTCGCTCGACGATTGCTTCGGGGATCTGGCGGGTCACATCTTCGCAGCGGAGACCGGGCTGTCGTCGGATCCGGCGATGAACTGGCGACTGTCATCACTCGACCGCGTAGCCCTGGTTTCGAGCTCGGACGCGCACTCGCCGGAGAAGCTTGGGCGCGAGGCCACGCGCTTTGCTTGCGATCTGTCCTACTTCGCCATGCGAGATGCGCTTCGCGAACGCAACGCCGGGTTCCTCGGCACGCTGGAATTCTTCCCCGAGGAGGGCAAGTACCACCACGCCGGCCATCGCGTATGCGGCGTGAACCTGTCGCCGGCCGAAGCCACCGCGCTGGGGAACATTTGTCCGCGCTGTGAGCGTCCGCTCACCGGCGGCGTGGCCAGTCGCGTGGCAGCGTTGGCCGATAGGCCCGAGGGTTTTCGGCCCGAGGGCGCCAAGGACTTCACCAACCTGGTGCCGCTCGGCGAAGTGCTAGGCGAGATTCTCGACGTGGGCGCCGCATCTGCCCGGGTGCACAGAAGCTACGACAAGCTGCTGGCGGCCGTCGGAAGTGAGGTGTCGGTGCTTATGGATCTTCCGTTCGAGGACGCCGACCGCGAAGGACCACCGCTCTTGGGCGAGGCCTTGCGTCGCGTGCGCTCAGGCCATGTGAAGCGCATCGCCGGCTACGATGGGGAATACGGCGTCGTGCGCGTCTTCGACGACGATGAACGGCAACGTCTGTTAGCTCAAACCAGGTTCGGCTTTGCCCATGCGCCCGCCCGCACCGAAGCCGCGCCCGCCGCGACCTCGAAGCAGCGAGCGAAGAAGCCCGCGGCCGCGGTCCCGACTGCAGCCGGCGAGGATCCGGACCAAGCTGCGGCCATCGCCCACGGCGAAGGTCCCTTGCTTATCGTGGCGGGCCCCGGCACCGGCAAGACGCGCACATTGGTCGGGCGAATCGCGCACCTGATCGAAGACCGCGGCACCGATCCGGCGAGCATCACGGCCATCACCTTCACGCGCAAAGCAGCCCGGGAATTGCGCGAGCGCCTGCAAGCGCGCATCGGCGCGAAGGCCGCCACCGTTTCCGCGACCACGTTCCACGCCCTGGGCCTCGGATTGCTGCGTGAATTCACGCCTCAAGCCGGCTTGCCCGCAACCTTCAAGGTCCTGGACGAATCTGCCCGCCTCACACTGGTGAAAGAGGTCGCCGACGCGGCCGGCATTGACACCGATGCGGGCAAGCTGGCAAGCGCCATCGCGCGGGCCAAGGCCGACGGTCTTCGCGAAAGTTTGCCGGGCGAGGTCGGCCTGGTCCTGCCCCTCTATCAGGCAGCCCTGCAGTCCGCAGGCGCGGTGGACTTCGACGATCTGGTGGCTCGTGCCATTGGTTTGCTCGAAGACCATCCTGACGTGCTGGCGCGAGCACGCGCCCGCTCTGCGCATCTCCTGGTCGACGAGTATCAGGATGTGAACGCCAGCCAGTACCGATTTGTGCGGCTGCTGGCGGGATCAAACGGCACCGCGAACCTGTGCGTGGTGGGCGATCCGGACCAGGCCATCTACGGCTTTCGCGGCTCGGATCCGTCGTACTTCGCTCGCTTTGCCGAAGATTATCCACAAAGTCGCAGCATTACGCTGGCGCGTAACTACCGCAGCGCCTCGCCGATTGTGGAACTCGCAAAGGCAGTCATTGAACAGGCAAAGGCCCGATCCGCGCGCCCGCTGGCGTCCCAACACAAGAGCGGCCCGTCGGTGATTCGGCATCTGGTCGCCGATGACCGCGCCGAGGCCGATCTCATCGCCGCAAGCATCGAGCGCGCGGTGGGCGGAACCAACATGCTGGCCATGGACGACGCCGCCCACGATCCCGACGATGAAGCCTTTCCCACCCTCGCCTTCCACGACATCGCGGTTCTCACCCGACTGTCGGCGCAGGCCGACGCAATTGAGGACGCCTTGGGCCGCGCATCGATTCCCTGTCAGCGCGCGAGCAGCGAGGCCTTGGTCAGCCGCCCGCACATCTCCGACCTGCTGGCGCGCCTCGACCGGGTGGTGTCGAGAGCCGGCAAGCAGGCGCTGGCCGACACGATCGCGTCGCTGGATCCGGATGCAAAGCTGGATCCGCGCCGGCAGCGCGCGGTGGATCTCTTGTGCACGCTCGCGCTGCCGTTCGGTGACGACCTTCCCGCGTTCCGCGAAGCCATCGCCTTGTGGCACGACGCGGACGTGGATCTCGCGCCACAGAGGGTTTCGCTCTTGACCCTGCACGCCTCGAAGGGCCTTGAGTTTCCGCTGGTGTTCATCGCGGGCTGCGAGGACGGCGTCCTGCCTTTGCGTTTGCCCTGGCTGCCCGCGGCCGACCTGGACGAAGAGCGCCGCCTGTTGTATGTGGGCATGACTCGCGCCCAACAGCGTCTGGTGCTGGTGGCCGCCGCGAAACGCACGTTGCTTGGCCGCAGCATCGAGAATCGCCCCAGCCCGTTCCTCGATCGCTTGCCGCCAGGCCTGCTGGTTGAAAAGCGCGCCGCCGCCCGACCCCACCGACCGCGGCAGCTTTCCCTGCTTTGAGGCGAGCGGCGGGGAGCTCTGCGTCGGCGATGGCCCGCAATGCGCCGTGAGGCGATGAACGCGGTCCCCCGTGTTGCGAGTCCGACGGGCCCCTAACGATCAGGGTCCGACGGATGGCATATACCAGCCAGAGGGCGATCGTCCGCTCCGGGCCGCCTCATCCATCG
>CAZBIU010000288.1:0-8878 GCA_964491625.1 uncultured Myxococcales bacterium | reverse complement strand
TTCGCCGCATGGGCTGTGGGCGCGCGACTACCGATCGATGCTCCAGCAGATCAAGGATCTGGGCTTCAACTGCATCAGGCTTCCCTTTTGCAACGACATGTTGACCGCGAATCCGAGCGGCATCCAGATCAACGCCTACGGCAGCGACCCGTACACCAACCAAGCGGGGCTCAACCTGGATCTCGACGGGCTTTCGTCGCTGGAGATCATGGACAAGCTCCTGGCCGAGTGCGAGCGCATCGGCCTCAAGGTCATTCTGGACAACCACTCGCGCGCCCACGACGGGTACATGAACGAAACCCTCTGGTACACGGATGGGTACTCCGAGGACGCGTGGATCGCGGATTGGGTCTCGCTGGTCGAGCGTTATAAAGACAACCCCGCCGTGGTCGCGGTTGACCTGAAGAATGAACCGCACGGCAACACAACCACCGGGATGAAGCCGCCGGCGACCTGGGGCTACGATCAATCCGGCTACAGCAACACCGACTGGCGCAAGGCCGCCGCCAAGTGCGGTAAGGCGATCGTGGCCGTCAATCCCGCCATTACCGTCATCGTCGAAGGTGTGGAAAACTACCAGGGCGACAACTACTGGTGGGGAGGCAATCTCGAAGGCGTGCACGACGCCCCCATCACGGAAATTCCGGCCGGAAATTTGTGGTACTCGGCGCACGAATACGGCCCCGAGGTCTACAACCAGCCATGGTTTACCGCCGCCGACTTCCCGAACAACCTGAAGGACATCTGGGACAAGAAGTTCTGGTTCATCCACAAGCAGGGAATCGCCCCGCTGTTCATCGGCGAGTTCGGCATCAAAGAGGCCTCCGCTTCCGATCCCAGCTCGACCGCGTACAAGTGGCTGACCACCTTCATGAGCTACGTGGGCGGACAGGCGAGCTGGACGTTCTGGAGCCTCAACCCCAACTCGGGCGACACCGAGGGTATTCTGAAAGACGACTGGGTGTCCGTGAACCAGGCGAAGTACAACCTAATCAAGCCGTACCTGGCGCCGTAGCACGCCGCCGCCTACTGTCGTTCGCGAAGCTTGTGCCAGGCCGGGGTTGTAAAGAAGCTGTCCGGAACGGCGGCTTCCATCTCGCGGTGAAGGGTGTAGGGCGCGGTGAAGGAAAGGATCTCGCGATCAACCTGATGGCGGCGAGAAATGTCGAAGAGCCCGATCACGCCGCGCGGATACGATCGTTCTGCCTCCGCATAGGCGTACGCAATCGCTTGGCATGCGGCACCCCAGGGCGCGGTTGAGGTCTCGACCGTGCCGCGCTCGAAACCGGCCAGCGTCACCAGGGCCGCAAGCTGGTCCGGGTTGACGTGCCAGTGCACGAGCGCGATGGGCTCGCCTTCGCCGGTGTCGGCCAGCCGCTTGGCGACCACGTAGGCGGTAGGAATCTCGCGGAACGGGAATTCGGCCAGCCAGCGCCGCGTGATCTCGGGCGTGCGGTGGAAGCGCTCGCCCTCGCGCATGTCGTAGCTTTGGCCATTGCGAAGCTGCGCGGTTCCGCCGGTCGACAGCAGCCGCTCGATGGGAAACCCCATGCGCGCGTAGCAATCGCCAAAGCCAAGGCCGGCGCCGCCGCCCGGGCAACCGAAGGTGTCGCGATCGAAATAGACGGTGCGCCCCTGGGCTGCCGTGAGCAGCATGGACGCGACGCAACCCATGCGGCCCGGTTTGAACTGGGTTGCTTCGGCCGGACGTTCGTCGGTCAAAATGATTGCGACGGGAGCAATCTTGACGCCGAGGGCATCGGCAAGCGGGCTTTGCATCGTGGACAGAATCCTGGCCACGCGCGGGCGGCTACGCAAGGGAGCTCTTAGAAGCTCCAGGCTAGGCCTGCGCGCGCGGAGCGACCGTAGCGAGGAACCAGGGAAAGCCGATTGTCGACGCTGGTTGGAGATCCCGCTCGAGCATCGTGCACGTCGAGCAGGTTGAGCACCCCAACGAAATAGTGCAAGCGGTAGGGGCGATAGTCGCCGGAGAGGCTCACATTCCACAGCAAGGCATCGTCGACGCGATTGTCAGACAGGGAATTGTTGACGCCTTCGGGCCATTGAAAGTGCCGGCCCGAATCGAGAATCAGCTCGGTGCCGAGGCGCAGGATCCTGCCAACCAGTGGACACAGCACGCGTGCTTTGGCCATGAGCTCGGGCGCGTTGGCGAATGGTCGGTTGCCTTTGGGCGCCAGCTCTTCGACTTGTTGTCGAGTCAATGAGAGCGACAGGAACGTTCCGCCGCCCGGCTCCCAGCGCAATTCACCTTCCGCGCCCAGGCTGCGAATCCGGTTGGAGTTGTTCTGGTAGATGGAGCCGTAGTACGGCGCAACGCCCTCCAAGTCCGGGGCTGACACCAGGGAGATCAGGTCGAAGACCCAGTTGGCGAACACCGCCGCGACGAGGTGGACATCATCGGTCACCGCATGCGTGTGCTCGAGTTCTCCGCTCCAGATGGTCTCGGGCTGCACGGCCGCCCCCGGCGTGTCGGCGCGCTCGTTGGGCGATGGCACGCGAAAGGAGCGGCCGAAGAAGATCTTCGTGTTTCCGCTGGCGTAAGGGCGGCCGACGACGGCAATGCGCGGGTTGAGGGTGTTGCCGAAGCTTTCGGTGTATCGATCGTTGCGCAAGCCCAAGTTGATAGTCAGTCGGTCGCTGACAACGATGGTGTCGACGAGGTATGCCGACAGGATCAGCTCTTTGGGAATGCCCGGCCCGCCGCCCTCGACCGGATCAGTCTCGAGCGTGAGCTGCTTGACTGCTTCCACGCCCAGGGTGAAGCGCTGGTAGAAAAAGCGTGGCAGCTCGAAGCGGAGCTCGCCGGTGGTCCATTGCGCCTTCAAGTCCTGGCCGCCGTCGGAGGCCGCAGCGCCGGTGTTGAATTGTCCGTGGTACCAACTGTTGTCGTAGGCCGCGCGCGCGGCGATGCCAAGCCCACCTACCTCGCGGTCGAAGCGCAGCTCGGCGAAGCCGCGACGATCGTGGTTGTAGGTGCCGGGCGCCGGCAAGGTTTCGTAGGCCCCGGTGGGCAGGTACTTCTTGCGATCGTTGTATCCGGCCCGCACCGACCAGGCGCCGAGCCGGGCCAGGAGGTCGGCGTGGGTCGCGGTTTCACCGTCGGCGCCGTAGACCGCGGTCGGTGCTGGGGGCGAGCCCGCCGGTGGCGTGTCAAATTCGGTAGGCCAAGCGAAGCGTCGGTCGCCGTCGCTGGACATGGCCCCCGCGCTGAGCATCAGCTCGGCGTTGCCCTCGCGCCCGCTCAGCGTAGCGCGGCCTGAGCGCAGTCCCATGGTTCCCGCCATGGTGTCCACTGCCGCGTGCCCGCCCTCGCTCGGGCGGCGGGTGACCACGTTGATTACGCCGAAAAGCGCGCCGGTGCCGTAAAGCACCGATCCCGGGCCGCGAACAATTTCGATGTGGTCCACGTTGGAGAGATCGACGTCGAGGTCGTGGCCGACGTAGCCCTGGCCGGTGACCGCGTCGTTGAGTGGGCGCCCGTCCACGAGAACCAAGACCCGATTGGTGTAGTCGCCGGGTGGCGAGAAGCCTCGGAATCCAACCGACTCGTAGCTGCGATCATTCGAAGTGAAGGTGCCGCGAATGCCGGCCAGCGCCTCGGTCAGCGAGGTGTAGCCGAAAGCGGCGATTTCGTCGGCGGTCACCACGCTGATGGAGGCGGGCGCTGATTCCGAGGCAACCCGTGATTTCGTAGCTGCCGTAATCTCGGGATCTGCGCGGCGCAGGTACGCGTCGACGAAGGTGCGCGCGCCCTTTTTGACCTCGACCTCGGCCGCATAGGTTTGCCGGCCTTCGTCCAGGATCTCCACCCTGCGCAGGCCGGTGGGAACCCCATCGAGCACGGCGGGAACGAAGCCGGCCTCGCGGCCATCGACGCGCACCAAGGCACCGGCGACGTTGGCGCGCACGACGATGACGCCGGTGGGAGGCTCCGCCGGTGACAGTAGAATATCGACGGGCACGCTGGCGTCTGCCGGCGCGTCCACTGTCACGCGGGCGGTCTGAAAGCCGGGCGCCGAGGCAAATAGGACCAGCGGCCCTGGCAAGACCTTGATGGTTCCCGGGCCCCGCCGAAGCAGCCCGCCGTCGACGAAGTCGCGCCGTATCTCCGCGTCCGCAGGTACCCGACGAACCTCGATGTCGGCCCAGATTCGCTCAAGGACCGCCGACAGCTTAATCTCCGCGCCCTGCCTCGGTTCGGCGACCAGCTCGATGGGGCGGTAGCCCTCGCGCTCTAGGATGATCTTGGTGAGGCCGGGTCGAAGCGCCAGGCTCTTTGGGGTCGCGCCAAGCGCACCGAGATCTCGGCGGGCGACGTAAATCGTAGCGCCCGGCGGAGTGGTCGCGATGTCCAGGAGGGCGAGGTGCGGCCGCAGCTCGTCGATGGCCTGTTTGACCGCCGTGTGGTCCTTTTCCGGCAAAGCATCGTCGAGCAACGCAGACCAAGCTCGGTAGGCCTCGTCGTAGCGCCCCAGGCGATCGAGGCAGCGGGCGATGTTGAACTCGACGTTGCGATTCGGCACCAGGCGGTTCGAGAGATAGTAGGACGCCAAGGCGTCTTCGTAGCGCTTCTCTTGATAGGCGCGATTGCCCCGCAGAAAGTCGAACTGCGCCTCGTCGGCCTGTGCGACCGGCGATGCCGGGACGGAATCTGCCGCACGAGCGACGCCGGTGGTGAAGGCTGGGTAGAACAGGAGCCATACCAGAAGCACACGTCGAAGCGCTGAGGTCATGTGGGCCTATCGTTCAGTCTGGATGTCCGAGGAAGGCGTACTTTGCGGCTTGGTCGGTCGCTTGTGCTTACCGGCCGCGGGGCGTGCTGGCGACGGGGCTGGCGGCGGCGGGAACTTCGCGCTGACCGTGAGCCCCTGCGCGGGCAGGGCGCGGATCTTTTCGGGTTCGTGACCGGGCAAGCGGAAGACGAACTCGACCGGCTCGCTGGTGGGCGGGGATTGGTAGCGGGTTGGCGTGGTGCCGAGCAAGAGGTCGCCGACGAAGACCTGGGCGCCACTCGGCACGCTGTCGAGGCCTATCTCCACGGGCACGGGCTCTCCTGATAGTGGAGGCGGCGTGACGATGGGTAGCGTCGGCGCCGTGATCGCTTCGTGAACCGGCGTAACCTTTCGCCCGAACGGTCTCCAGAGGTAAAGCCCGCCCAGCACGAGCGCCAGCGCAGTTGCGAACACCAGCCCGAACCGCGGCGGCAGTCGTCCCCGTGCGGTCTGCGCGCTCACCGACTTCGAAACCGCGGTGTCGCCAAGAGTCTTGATCTCG
Organism: uncultured Myxococcales bacterium; assembly: GCA_964491625.1. Taxonomy (GTDB): domain Bacteria; phylum Myxococcota_A; class Polyangia; order Fen-1088; family Fen-1088; genus Fen-1118. The sequence goes on along the minus strand of CAZBIU010000288.1, from coordinate 3,583 downwards.
GGAATGGGTTGCGCGTCCGGCAGCGGAATCGCGCGCAGGCTCTCGCGTTCGGCTCGGGCCAGGGCTTCACTGCTGGCAGCAGGATTGCCTCGGGCCAGCTCGAGCTGGGACAGCAGCACCGCCATCGAGGGTTGGCGCCCTACCGGATCCTTGGTGAGCGCCTGAAGGATGATGCTTTCCAGCTCGCGGGGCAGATCAGGACGATGCTCGCTTGGCGGCGTGGGCGGTTGGTTGACGTGCATGTTGATGAGCTCGTAGACCCCGTCGCTGTCGAAGGGACGCTTGCCGGCCACCATCTCGTACAGAATCACGCCGAGCGAATAGATGTCGGTGCGCTGATCCACGTCTTTGCCGCTTAGGCACTGCTCGGGCGACATGTAGAGCGGCGTCCCCAGCAAGGCGCCGGTGCGTGTCTTGTGGACCTGTCCGAGAGCTTGGCGCTGCAACTTGGCGATGCCGAAGTCGAGAACCTTGACCTGCCGTTTGCCCAGCCGGCGCGGATCCGAAACCAAGAAGAGGTTGTCTGGTTTCAGATCGCGATGCACCACATCCCGCGCGTGCGCTGCCGCCAACGCCTCGGCGATCTGGCAGCCCCAGTCGAAGGCGTCCGCGATGGGCAACCGCCCGCGCAGCAGCACCTGCTGCAGGGTTTCGCCGTCGAGGTATTCCATCACGATGTAGGGCGGGCCGCTGGGAAGCACACCGGAATCGTAGATGTCCACGATGTTGGGATGCCGGATCGCGTTCGCGGCGCGGGCCTCGGTGATGAATCGGCTGGCGAGCTGCGGATCAGGGGTGCCCGTCGTCGCCAAGACCTTGACCGCGGCTTGTCGCTGGATGCCGGGATGGAACGCCAGATACACCTTCCCCATACCGCCCTCCCCGATAAGGCGTTGGATTTGGTAGTTCCCGATGCTCGTCCCGATCACTCGTCGCTTCCGCCGCTGCCCGTCCCTGGCTCGCGTGGCGCCGATTATCCCCGCGTCGCTGGCGATTCGCAACCCTGCCCCAGGGAACCTTGCGCGAAGCTTTGTGGTGCGCTGTGGTGCGCGGGCTTGCGGCGTGCGCGGCGGTGGTCAAAGTGCTTGGTTGCGCCGGCGGGCAGGGCCGGCCGCTCTCAGCGCTTCTTCAGTTGGGTGACGCCGTAGGCGTTGCCCTCGATCTGTTCCCGCTGGGTCATGGTGTTTCCGCTGACGCAGAAGTCGTAGCTAGAGCCGCTGTCTTCGGTGATGGTCGACCCGCTGACCGTATACGTACCGGAACCGGTGTTCACGTTGGCGACGGTCGCATGACAGGCGCAGTTGGTAGCGTAGGTGCACGTTGCAGTAGTGCCGACCTGGTCGTTTAGACTCTGTTCCAGCCCGCTGCAAAGGCTGGCGTCCAGCGTGCTGCCCGCGATCTCCGACACGCAAGCAGGCGTGTAGACGATGCTTTCGGACCCGTCCATGGTCGTGCTGTCGGTGTACTCGCCGAGCGAATAGGTGATCGATCCAGAGATCTTGGTCACGCTAAACGCAGAGAACGTGTTTCCACAGCTCGGATAATCCGCCGCGAGGGAGGCGTTGAAGGCGGAAACCAGACTGCCCTCGATACATGCCGACACGATATCCCACGTACCGGTGGGATCGCCGCCGCAAGCCTGGAAGGTTCCGGTGCAGGCGGCAAGCGAAGAGCCGCTTGTGCTGCCGCCCGCGCCGCCCGTACCGCTGGTGCCGCCACCGCCGAGGGTTCCGCTGGCACCGCTCACGCCGCCCGAGCCGGCCCCACCACCCGAGCCCGCGACACCACCCGAGCCCGCAACACCGCCCGTGCCTCCGCTGCTTCCCCCAGCGGCGGGCGTCGTGCCCCCGGCGGCGCAGACCAGGCTACAGGAAGCGGGTGGGTTGTCGGTGAAATCCGTGCACGACTGGGCGTTGGTTTCGTCGATGCACTTCTGCGCCTGGTCCGCGTGATACGTCTTCCCCGCGGGGCAGCTCACGTTTGCTCAATCGGCCTGCATCTGTTTGGTGCAGTCCGAGACCGAGGCATAGCCCATGTCGGCCAAGACACCACAGCTGGAGTCTTTCTCACACCGGGAGACCGCCGACTGATTGCAGAGCTGCTGTGCAGAGGAGTTTCCACTGCCTCCACCGCAGCCCACGAGGCCGGTTACGAGCAAACCAACAGGTACAAAAACTGAACGATACGAAGCAGTGCGCATGGTCACTCCTACGTTGGGGTTTGGATTACAAGACGGACCGCCCTATCGTCGCTGTATTTCGGGCCGACGTCAATTGGTGTTGCCGGTCGAAAAGCTCAAGTTATGTCTGCTTCCAGCGATGTCTTAATGGGGGAACCCCTCGATGCAAACCACACTTGGCAAGGAGAGGGCGCGTGTTTCCCCGTCAACCCACGCCAATGCTTCGCTCCTTTTCCTACTGGTCGCGCTTGCGCCGGCGTGCTCCTTCGACCAGAGCAGACTGCGCGCGCCCTCTTCTCGCGCACCGGATGGGGCCATCGATCACCCGGCTACCGACGCGGCACAAGCCGGCACCGGGGGAAGCGCCGAGGTCGGGCAGGTCGATTCCGGCGCGACCCATGACACCGCACCGGATCGGGCCATCGACAACTCGGCCGCGGCGGATGCGGAAGAAGCAGGCGGCAAGGGAAACACGGAGGCCGGACAAGTCGATTCGGGCGCCGCGGATCAATCACCGCCGACTGCAGGGATTGATGCGGCCCTGGGCCAGGACTGCCAGGACAGTAGCGGCACCGCCCCTGACGTGGCGCTGGATGGGGCCATCGACAATTCGGCCGAGGTCGATGCGGAAGAAGCCGGCACCGAGGGAGTCATGGAGGTCGGGCAGGTCGATTCCGGCGCGACAGATCAATCGCCGCCGACTGACGGGAGTGATGCGGCTCTGGGCCGGGACAGCGGCACGAGTCCCGACACGACTACGGACACGAGTCCTGCGGCGGGGATCGTCGCCGACGGCACCTACCGCATCATCGCCCGTCACAGCGGCAAGGCGTTGGACGTTTACTATGAGTACACCGCGGACGGCAGCAACGTCGATCAGTGGACGTACGATGGGGGCAATAACCAGCGCTGGGCGTTCACGCACCTTGGCGGGAACGTGTACGAGATTCTCGGAGTTCAGAGCGGCAAGGCCCTCGAGGTCGCCACCACCTCGACGGCAGACGACACGAATGTCGACATCCGGACGTACACCGGAGCACCCAACCAGCAGTGGACGATCAGCGCTCTTGACGGCGGCTACTTTCGACTGACTCCGGTGAGCAGCAGCGGCTCCGCCCTCGATGTCGGCGGTGTTTCGCTGAGCGACGGTGCGAACGTGCATCAATGGACCTGGCTGGGCGGCACCAACCAGCAGTGGTCCCTCCAGACGCCCTAACCCGCATCATTGCCGGCGATCGCGCGCGCTTGTAGCGAAAAGAGCTGGCGTCGGCTGCTTCCATTCTCCGCCTGTATCCGCTCTTGGGCCTTTCTCCGGCGCGTACGTTGCATCCGCGGGTAGTATACTATCGGTCTCAGGATCAAACACTTCGGCATTGCGTCTAATCCGCAGGGTTGAGCGGTACT
>CAZBIU010000287.1:0-8886 GCA_964491625.1 uncultured Myxococcales bacterium | reverse complement strand
GGACGGTCCCACAGCGCGCGGTCTACGTCAGGCGGGGGCAGAGCGAGGACTTACGATCGACGGCTACGTCTGATGCTCACCTTTTCGCGCCGAACTGGCCGCCACGGTCCAGGATCTAACGGTGGGCTGTGCCTTGTGTGGAAACGATCTTTCGATTGGCGCGAGTTGGCGATCTGAGTGGGCGCGGCGCCATTCCTGTTCAGGTCTCCGATTTCCTTCGCCTTGATTGCACGGGCGATCGCGCTCAGCGCGATCGGAAAACCACTCTTCTGCCGGATCCCGTGGTGTCCGGAAATTCCTCGCCAGCGGCGGTAGCAGGGGTAAAATGGGCCACCGTTTTCCAAGCGGGCAGTGATCTCTGGCGAGAACATGAGTGGTTTCAGTCACTTGGATGCCAGAGATCAGTTGCCCCAGGCGTTTGGGGATGTTCGTCCAGTGGGGAGAATGCGGAGTCGGCCTTTGGGTGGCCATCAGTGGCGGATCTCGGAGAGAGCGGCGGCTCGGGCGCTACAGCGGGCCCGCGACGCCCTGGGCAACCGCGCCGTTCACGGTCAAGTTGCTGCCATGGCCGGAAACGTCGGCAGGGTTGCCGGAAATGAGCGGCCAATCCGCCCAGGCGGAAGGGTCTGGTGTTGCCGACTGCGTGTAGATGGCGTTCACCTGCGACGCGGTCGGAGCGGTGTCCATCGCATAGATCCTGGCGTACATCATGTACATGGGGGTTCCCGGGTTGCGCACGGGATCACCGCCGACATTGAGATGGGTCGGAGTCCAGTTACCCGGCACGCTCGCAGTGATCGTGCTGTCGACAAGGTTCGACGACCCGACGAACTTCACGTACTGGGTCACCGTGGTATTGGCGCCGTTGCGCAGGAAGTGCCACCCGACGTAGACCCAATCGCGGCATGTGGCTTCGTTCGTCGTGGGATCAACCAGGGTGGTATAGTCGGCGATGTAGCCGCCACTCTGGTCGAAGGTCATGATGTTGGCGTTGTACTGGTACGGGGAATCGAAGTTGCCGCTCACGAAGGCGACCTGGCCCTCCTGGCAGTACATTTCGAACGGGTAGTCGTTACCCTTGGTGCCGCTGCCCATGGGTGGCTGGACGCGCGTCCAGGCGCCGATGAAGTAGTTGTACGGCGGTCCGGCGTCGATGCTTAAGTTCACGCTGCCGTGATTCTGGCCAGTTTCTGTCGAGTACTGGATGGCGCTGCTCGACCCGGCGGAACCACCGCTGGCGTCCGCGCCTCCAGAGCCGCTGCTGCCCCCGCTATCCGGGACGGCTCCGCCAATTCCGGGGCTTTTGCCGCCGGTGCCCGCTGCGCTGCTGCCGCTTCCCGTCGTGCTGCCCCCGCTCCCTCCGGCAGTCCCGCCAGTGCCTGCCAGCTGGGCACCCGTGTTGGTGCCACCGCCACCGTCTTGCGCACCGCCTGAGCCTTGCGCGCCAGCGGACCCGCTGGTCGTTCCTCTGCGTCCAAGCGTACCGCCGGCCTCGTGGGATTTGCAGCCCACCAGCGAGGCGAGAGCCACGAGCAGAGCCAGAGCGTACGACTTCATCGAGGCCGTCACGGCTCTCTCGTTTGATAGCGTTTGTAGCCACCTGAGAGACAAGTCAACAGCTTATTATACTCGCTGGTTGGGGCTGCGACGTTCTGCAGGGAGATCAGAACAGTGATCGCTCTATTCGTCCGGGTACCTGATGCTGTTCATCGTCACGACATGGGCCGATCGCGCTCGGCATGACGGCCGGCGACTTCGGCAACCTGGGCGCTCGGCAGATGCAAATGGGTCAGAACCGTCGGGCTGTCGAGGCATTGTCGGCCGCCGTGTTAGAAGTGAGCTGTCCTCTGACAACCTGTCATCCAGGCCGGCGACACCCGCACCGTGGCCGCCCGAATCGAAAGCGCGCGAGCGAGCATCCTCTCTGTACAGAGGATCGCCACTTGAGACTTGCGGCAACTTGGACAACGCTTCTCAACCGGTCGGCCTGCGCCGCCCTTTCATGTCTGGCTGTGATCGCATTGCCAGGCATGTCGGCGTTCGCGCAGGCCGCGGAGGCCTCGATTCGTGGCGCAGACGCTCAAGCGATTCTGGGCGAAATCAGAAGACCGGGTGCCAAGGTGGTAGGAGGGTCGCCAAGCTAGGCGCCGGGCGGAGACGTGGACGTCGACGGGCAATACCGTCTACGCGCGGATTGCACGGATGGATCCCCTCGCCTATCGTTTCGCTCTTGGCACAACGAGAAGGAGGCAGCAATGCGTGCGATGGAAGTATGGGGATCCGGTGAAGAGAACATCAAGGAAGTGGAACAACCCGATCCACAACCCGGACCGGGCGAGGTGCAAGTCCGCATCGTCGCAGCCACGCTCAACTACCGCGACCTGGCCATCCCCGAGGGAGGCGGCCCGTACCCGGTCAAGATGCCGTACGTACCGCTGTCGTGCGGCTGCGGCGTCGTGACCGCGCTGGGAGAAGGCGTGACCCGCGTGCACGTCGGCGACCGTGTGGCGCCCACCTTCTTCCAGCCTGCGACAACCAATGGGCAGGACGCCGCCGACTTCGCCAAAGCACTCGGCGGCCCCATCAACGGCGTGGCCCGCGAGCTGGCCTGTTTCCCGCATGGTGGGGTCGTCAAGATCCCGGATGACCTCAGCGATCTCGAGGCGGCGACACTGCCCTGCGCGGGCCTCACCGCATGGAACGCACTGTTCGGCGCGCGCGCAACCAAGCCCGGTGACGTGGTGGTACTGCTTGGCACGGGGGGCGTCTCGATCGCGGGACTGCAGCTGGCCAAGGCCGCGGGTGCCAGCGCGATCATCACGTCTTCCTCGGACGCCAAGCTGGCGCGGGCCCGCGCCCTTGGGGCCGACCACACCATCAACTATCGCGCCCTTCCCGCCTGGGGCGGGCGCGCGCACACCCTGGCCGGTGGCTCGGGCGCCGACGTCGTGCTCGAGGTGGGTGGCACCGGAACCCTAGCACAATCGCTGGCGGCGCTGCGCCCCGGCGGAGACGTCGCCAGCATCGGCCTGCTTGCCGGCGGCATCGTCTCGCAACTCGACGAAGCCACGGCCAAGCTTCACCGCATCCGGGTCGGTACGCGCGACCAATTCGAGGACATGCTGCGCGCCCTGGTCAGAAACCGCGTGCGCCCCGTGGTCGACAAGGTCTACCCGCTCAAAGAGCTCGGCAAAGCCATGGCGGCCCTGCGTGCGGGCACCATGGTCGGCAAGGTGGGCATCCAAATCGCGTAGCAAAGAACCGATGGACGAGCTTCACCAATGCCCGTATTGCGGAGAGCAGGACGCGCTCGACCTGGAATCCGATGTCGACATGGATTCGCCTGGTGACCAAGTTTTCGTGCGGGACTGCTCGGTATGCTGCCAGCCTTGGACCGTGAGTGTTCATGTGGACGCCAACGGAAGAACGTCGGTCACGGTCGACCGGTAGGTATCGATCGACTACATCGCCGACTCGCAGGTAGGTCACCACGACCGCGGCGATGGCTCCACCGATGAGGTTTCCTCCACACGATTCGTGCTTTGGACGGAATGACCACGTGATTCGCCCGCGGGGGCGATAAGATTCGGTATTGGTGGAACAACATCCGGAGGATAGAGAACATGCGCAAGGAGCACACATGCGACTGATCGCATTCGCAGTCATCGCCGCCGTCTTTGTTCCAAAGACCTTTGCCGACGAAGGAATGTGGACTTTCGACAACCTTCCCGTCGGCAAGATGAGGGCAAGGTACGGGTTCTCGCCCGATCGGAATTGGCTAGAACACGTGCGCTTGGCATCGCTGCGTATGGCTGGCGGCTGTAGTGCATCGCTGGTGTCGCCCAACGGCTTGGTGATGACGAATCACCACTGCTCGCATCAGTGCATCCAAGACCTATCGGACAAAACCCACGACTTCGTGAGGTCCGGTTTCCTTGCCAAGAAGATCGAGGACGAGAAGCCTTGCCCTGCGATGGAGATCAACCAGCTCATCGACATCAAGGACGTGACCAAGGAGGTGCAGGACGCGACCAAGGGCGTGTCCGACGGCAAGTTCAACGACGTGCAGAAGGCGAAAATCGCCGAATTGGAAAAGGCGTGCGCGATGGGCTCGGATGAGGTGCGTTGCGACGTCGTCAGCCTCTACAATGGCGGCCGCTTCGCCCTCTACACGTACAGGCGCTACCAGGACGTGCGGCTTGTGTTCGCACCGGAATTCCAGATCGCGTTCTTCGGCGGCGACCCCGACAACTTCATGTTCCCCCGCTACGATCTCGACGTGAGCTTCCTGCGCATCTACGGCAAGGATGGCGAGCCGGCAAAGACGGGCGATTACTTCGTTCTGTCGAATGAAGAAGCGAAGGAAGGCGACATGACATTCGTGGCGGGCAATCCGGGAGGCACCAGCCGGCGCATGACGGTGGCGCAACTCGAGTACCTGCGGGACGTCGATCTTCCCATGCGAATTTCGCGACTGTCCGAGGCGCGCGGGCTGCTCACCGAGTACCAGCATCGCGGGGCGGAGCAGAAGCGGACCTCGAACGACATGTTGTTTTCCGTCGAAAACAGGGTCAAAGCGCTCAAAGGCCGGCACGCGGCGCTAGCCGAGAAGTCGTTCATAGAGTCGAAGATCGACTTCGAGAGGGCGCTCAAGAACCAGGTGAACACCACCCCTGATCTGAAGGCCAAGTACGGTGGCGCATGGGACGGAATTGCCGCCGCGACCGCGACGAACAAGCGCTATGCGAAGACCTATGCGGCGCTCGAGCGTGGCTTTGTCTGGAGCGATCTGTTCGGCATTGCCCGCACGCTGGTGCGCGCCGCCGACGAACTGCCAAAGAGCAACGGCGAGAGGCTCACCGAGTTCACCGAGGGTAAGCTGCCGCAGCTGAAGTTGGGGTTGTTCTCGAAGGCGCCCATCAACGATGAGTTCCAGACCGCGATGCTCACCTTTGCGCTCACCAAGCTTCGCGAAGATTTGGGTGCGGACCACCCGGTGGTCACGCGAGTGTTCGGCCAGAAGAGCCCGGAGGAGATCGCAAGCGAGACAGTCAGGGGCACCAAGCTGAAAGACATCAAGCTGCGTCAGTACCTATTCTCCGATGGCAAGGGAAAGGCGATGATAGAGGCTTCCACCGACCTTATGATCTTATTGGCCAAGGCGATCGACCCGGCTGCGCGCGAGATTCGCAAGAAGATGGAGGACGAGGTGGACGGCCCACTGAAGAAGAACGGCGAGTTGCTTGCCAAGGCCTACTTCGCGGCCTACGGTACGAGCACCTATCCCGACGGGACGTTTTCCCCGCGGCTGAGTTATGGCTCGCTCAAGGGGTGGACTCAAGACGGGCATGAGGTGCGTCCCATAACCGACTTCACTGGAGCTTACGCCCGCGCCACCGGCCGAGAACCGTTTGCGCTGCCGAAGTCGTGGATCGAGGCGAAGACTAGGGTGCGCATGAATACGCCACTCAACGTGTGCACGACCAACGACATCATCGGCGGGAACTCCGGTTCACCCGTGATCAACAAAAAGGGGGAGGTCATCGGGCTGATCTTCGACGGCAACCTGCCTTCTTTGGGTGGCGACTACGGATTCGACGAGGCAGCCAACCGCGCGGTCGCGGTGCACGCCAGGGCATTGGTGGAATCGCTCGACAAAATCTACAGGGCCAAACGCCTCGTCGAGGAGCTCCAGCCAGAAGTCGCGGGCCGGGCCAGCAAGCCGTAGGTAAACACGACGATGCCGGCCTCAGCCAGGATGTCGGCCACCGTCGTCCGACCGATCTCGATCTTCAATCCCGTGCGAAGCGCGTCGCGGATTTTCGTGTGGCCCCAGCCCAAGTTCGCTAACGCCATCTCGACCACCAGCTTCCGAATGTCCATCCTTTTCCGAGGTCGACCGACCTTGCTTTCCGAGCTGTCGTACTTCCCCGCCCTGCTGTGAACACAGACATTCCGAACTCCAGCGGACGCAAGAGCGGCATGCTGAAGATCATTGAGGTTTTGGAAGGCCGATGAGAGATGCTCGTGCGATGACACCAGCGACGCAGCCCTTGCCGCGGACACGCCGGGCCTATGACCATCGGCTTCGCGAACAGGTCGTCCGTTGCGGCGCCGAGGTCGCTGCCAGGCACGTCCAGATCCCACGCTCCACCGCCTCCACATGGCGACGACGCGGCCTCCGCCCGGTCGTCACGACGGAACAGTTCGAGCAGGAGAAGCCGCACCCCCTCGATTCCACCGTGCGTGGGAGAAGCGGGCGCGAGCGCTCGCCGCTGTTGTTCGGCTTCTCCTGGCGTTGCATAGTCGGCGGACAGGCGATGATTGCCACCTTTTGAGACGGCTAGCATCTCAAAAGCATTAAGGGGGAGGGTTTTGGCAAGGTGGGAGTTTCATTAGGAGGCAACCATGCGTACGATCAAACGCTACTCGAATCGAAAACTCTACGACACAACCGAGCGTCATTACGTAACGCTGACGGATGTTGCTAGTTTTGTTCGCAAGGGCGACGAGGTACAGGTGACTGACTACGTGACCCAAGCGGATCTAACTGCACAGACGCTGGCACAAATCCTCTTCGAAGAGGAAAAGAAGCGTCCACACATCGGTGCGGAGGCCCTCCGCAAGATCATTCAAGTCGGTCTTTCGGTATAGGCGCTCTTCCTGAGATCGGTGGAGCGAGTCACCCCGCTGCTGCATGTGCAGAGTCCCCGCCGTCGACTTGCCAGAGCTGCCCTTGTCGTGAGAGTCGCTCGCCACGGTGTTGACATTCTAGACGACCTGCGGCCCGGCGTATCTACAGAATCGAAGGCAGCGGAGGTGAGCAGCGAAAGGTCCCAGCTCCAGACGCGGCGGTCGGCCCGCAGTTGATAGTCCCAATAGGAAAGACGCAATTGGTCCTGCAAGACCGAGAGCAGCGCCCCGGTATAGGCGTAGCGAAACGCCGCCGCCACGCCGCCCAGCTGCGAACGGAGACATTTGGAACTTCTTGTTCGCAACAGCGACGCTATGGAAATCAATGAGGAATTGTGTCGCCAGGAAGTGTGGCTTGCTGCCCGAGACTGCGCTCGCACGACATCGCACGATTGGCAGCCATGCGAGCTGCCCGAGCATTGCGCCCTTTCGATCACGCTGACCGTTCCCAAGGAGATCAGGCAAGCCGTGGGATGCGGCCAGAGTGCATCGCTTGCTTCAGAACGTGCTGTACACAGGCAAGGTGTGAACTGCACCCGCCGACCGGCCCGGTGGGGCCGACTGGTCCCGCGGGTGCAGTGGGCGCGACGGGTGCAACAGGCGTAGATGGCGCGACTGGCTCTACTGGATCGACGGGCGCTACCGGTGCGACAGGCTTGATGTGTCCAAGTGGTTCCACAGGCGCAACAGGGATCCGGATAGCCATCGGGGCCAACAAAGACGATGTGGTGATGCAGTGGGAACGGAGGGCGCCTTGCCTGGCCAGGGTGGAGGCTCACCTCGAACCCAGAAGCAGGCAGCAGGCGTCGATACCGGGCCGCCTGTGAAGTCCACGCATAGGCAGACCTTTACGTAGCAAAGGGCACCCTTGGTGAAGGCCTCGCCGCACGTGAAACCGCTCACGCAAGCCATGTCGTTTGGGGCGCTGCCGCCTGTTGATCGTGCGTCGCCAAGTGTGCCAAAATCCGGTTCCACGTCTTCTCGTGTACGGATTTCCTTGGCAGCACGAGGTCCGTTGGGGCGGCCATTTCGGGAGCCCGTCGCACGCCCTGTTCGAGGTGTTCCAGATCGAGGTACTCGTCACCATCAGAGAGACGAGGCCCGGTCTCCGCTGTGCTCACTTGAGCAACTTCCTTCTCGGAAAGCAGCTTCAAGATACCGTCACGGCTCACGACTTCGGTTCGCGTTCTGCTGTTCATGGTCGTCTCCTGTCGACTGTTGCTCGGGTGTCGCCGATCCATTGCACGAAGCGTGCCGCAAAGATCGCTGCTCGCGTCGATGGAACCATCGAACAGGGCATCATCACACTGCCGCTGATGTACTCGTCGCTGGGTCTCTGAGGGCTCAGGGCCACAGGACCTTTGCCTGAGCTTCTCGACGGGTTCTTGCAAACCAGGTCAAATCGATGGAGTCGGACTTTCATCCTGGTGGAAGTTGTCAGCCCAGCTGTGTGCGCAGACCTTCCGTAGAAAAGCGTACTAACTCTGTCCAGCTCGATAGGGCCGCCTTGCTGGTCCAAGGCAAGAACCTGGGTGGAGACGACGGGGCGCCTTGTTGCATTTGCGACGCCGTAGCTCCAGGATGTCCTGGCTCGTAGCTGGGCTGCGGAAAGGATGGGATTTGTCGGGGTTTGCAGGTGTCGTGATCACTGCAGTCTCGGTCGCCGTCGCAGCCGGTTGCAGCGCTTCCAATCGCGGTAGCGCGGACGCTGGATTCGATGGACCGCTAAGCTCGGGCGCAGCTGGATCGGGTGGCCGACCAGGCAGCGGCGGCAGCCCGGCGACCCCTGGCTCACCTGGCTCGAGCGTAGCACAGGGCGTGGGTGGCGCGCTGGGCGGTGGGAGGGGTGGTAGTTCAGGCTCGGGTGGCACCGGCACCTCAATTCCCTCCACACCGACCGAGACCTGCCGCAAGGCCATCGAGGTCCAATGCGCGCGCGGGGCCTTCTCCGAGGGAAACACCACACTCGAAAAGGAAATCATCCTGCAGGACTGTTCACGCGTAGCCGACAACTGTCCTGACTACTATTTCGCGCCAGATTCGAACCGCACGGTGGAGAACGTCAGCGCTTGTCTCGATGTGCTCGCAACGCGGCCGTTGGACGACATCAGTCTAGGCATCATCTTCCCCTCGTGCCTACTAAGAGCGAGCCGTCATGACCTGTTGGTCTCTCGCGCGACGGCTTGAAAGATG
>CAZBIU010000286.1:0-8910 GCA_964491625.1 uncultured Myxococcales bacterium | reverse complement strand
GGCGGCGATTTGCAACTTTCGCGGGGGGACTACTTCGTGAGCTCCTTGAAGGTGGAGAGCCGGGGGCGAATCGAGCACCAAGGAAACGAGTACTGGCCGGTGCTGATGTACGTGTCGGGCGCCGTCGAGCTGCACGGGAAGGTGGGAAAGGAAAAGGGGGCTGCGCATTTCCTGCTGGTCATGCTCAGCGCGCGCAGGCTCGCGATCGAGCAGTTTTTCTCGGGCACCGTGCTCGCCCCGAACGCGCGCCTGGTCCTCGGCGGGAAGGGCACGACCCTGCGTGGAGGGTTCGTGGGCCGGGACATCGACGTCCTTCCCGGCACCGTCCTGGAAGCGTCGCCCTTCGCATGGGATACCTTCCGGTGGAAGGGGTGGGTTGCCCACAAGGACGACGACCGCGATCGCGTGCCGGACTACCTCGATGCGTGCCCGGCCGATGGGAAGAAGCGCGCACCCGGGGCATGTGGCTGCGGTGTCCCCGACGAGGACGCAGATCGCGACGGTATTCCCGATTGCCTAGCGCGGCTGCGGCGCGGTGATCTGCCCACGTGCCCGTCGGGCAAGGCGTGTCCGCCGGCGGCGTCGTGCCGGGCTTTCCCCTGGCGAGAATCGGTGTACTGGTTCTGCGCTGACAAGACCGGCGTTCCGCGTATCGATGCCGCCAAAGCCTGCGACAAGGCGGGCATGTCGCTGGCCAGCTTCGCATCGCCGGAGGAAGGGCGTTTCCTCGCGCGCCTCCTCTCGTCGCCGGCGTGGATCGGCGGCTCGGCGGGAGCCAAATCCTGCCGGGCACTCGACGACGTGGACGGGGCGGTGATCGAGGCGGGCTGCGGGACCAAGCTGGGGTTCGTGTGCCAATACCAGCTGCGGCCAAGGTCGGAAAGCGCCGCCAAGGTCAGCGCGCCGGAACCGCGGACGTGCGTCGAGGCCGCCGATGCGGGTTTCCCTTCAACGCCGGAGTCTCGGGATGCGTCCGTCGCACTGGAGGCTTTCAAGCGGCAGCTCGACGATGCCAAGCAAGGACGTTTTACGGGCGTGGCCGTGCGTCCACCCGCGGTCGGCTCGGCCTGCCTCGGTCCAGCTTCGGCCGTTCCGTGCGACGAGGTCGACCTGTGCGCCAAGCAAGAGCCGTGGCGTGTTTCGCTGGCTGCGTCCGAGTCCGGCCGCCCTCGCATCGTGACGACAGCCGAGCTGTTTCCGTCCGGCCTTCCGAGTCTCGCGTGGTCCGAGGCGTACAGTGATCCGCCGCTTGGTAAGGGCATCGGCCATTCTTGGTGCCGGATGTCTACGCAGAATCCTACGTCGCTTGCTCCGGTTCGTTTGGAAAGCCTGGGCCGCGTGGTGCGAGGCCGCACCCAAGGCCTGTCCGTCACGCTCGCCCCCGACGTATCCTTTGCGGCCGATCCCGTGCCCTATCCCTTCGGTGAGGTCGAGCCCAATCTACGCGCGAAGGTGGCCTTCGAGGCGGCGGCGGATGCGGACGGATTCCTTGGCATCCATGGATCCATGGGCTTGCTCAAGGGGAGCTTGGAAATTGTGGCCAGCCGCTGCAGCCTGCGCGCGGGGATGAGGGATCTGCGCGTGCTGGGGGACGAAACCCAGCGTCCCGCGTACATCCCGTGGATCGACACCGACGATCCGCAAAGCCCGCTTCATGCCAAGGCGGCGGCGTGCGAGGGGGCGCTGCGCCGGTTTCTTTACCATGCCGACTATGCGAAGAAGTCGTTTCGGGACGGGCAGCAGCTGGCGTGGCAGATTCACCAAGCCCAGGGACTGAACGAGGAGCCACTTTGCAAATCCATTGAGGCTTCGGAGCCCATCGTCGAGGGGTTCCCCGAGGGGCCGAAGTGCTACCAGAACGAGCCCATCGAGGCGATCGCCTCACGCTTCATCTATTTCTACAATCCGGCGGGCCTCGGTGTGGCCGAGGGACTTCGGACCGTTGCCCACGCCTTCTGGAAGGCGTCGGCCGTCTTCGGCGCTGCCGCGGAGGAGGCCGTGAACCGCGGCTTCGTCGGCGAGATGCGCGAGGCCACACGCACGGTCGCGACGATTCCCCTGAGTGTGGGATCCATCCCGGTGAACGCGAAGATCGACCTGACTGTCCGCTACGCAATCTCTGGACGGTTCGAGCTGGATTGGAAATTCCCGCTGTGGCTCGAAGGCCCGCCGGAGGGAACCAACCGGCTGGTGCGCGTGGCGGCGACGCTGGCGCCCACGGTGTCGGCCTCGCTCGGCGTTTCCGCCGGGATCGATCCCGCCTATGCCCGTCTCGGCATCGGCGCGGAACCCGGCGGAGCCATGACCTTGGCAAGCGCGACGCTGCCCATGTTCGTCGAGGCGGCGCTCGACCGTGAGGCGTTCCTCGACACGCGGCCGTTGCCCGCGGACGTGCGCCAGCCGGTGGCGTTGAAGGACAACGACTTCGTCTTCGGCGCGCCCAAGCGCCACCGCTTCACCCTCGCGCACGAGCACGGCGCCGGTGTGGAAGCGTCGGTGCTGTCCGGAGATCTGCAAGCCCGCGTACGCGTACCCATGGGATCCTTCGAGCGCGTGTTCAACCTACCCATCGCCCGGATGCAAGGCGAGTCGGGGCATTTCGATCTGGCCGATGCGCACGCCCCGTCGGGGCAGTGGGCTTCGCGCAGAAGCGTGCCGGGCGCGGACGGCGGCTCGCCCCTCGCCACCACGCGGGTCGTGGCGGGCGTGGATCCCGTCGGCCTCTCCGAGGCTGAATTGCCGTTGATGTTCCTGGACAGCCCCCGGGACGAACGTCAGTCGCGCTATCACGCCCCGCCGGTGGACATGGGCGCGCTGGAGCGAGTCTTCTACGACGACCTGTGCCGGCCCAAGCCCGGCGAGCCGTGCCTGGTGGACGATCGCCGGGCCCCCGCTTGCCAGACCTACTCTGCGTGCAAGGCGCCCAAAGGACAAAACCAGGGCGCGTGCCAGGCGAAGTGCCGAGACGAACAGGAGCCGTGCAAACGGAGAGAGGACTGTTGCCAGGGTTTGGTGTGCAACACGCTTGACCAATGCGGCCCGTGCGCAAACCAGGGGGACAGTTGCCGAGAGGACAAATCCTGCTGTCCCGGATTGACCTGCGACAAGAAGAGTCGGACCTGTAAGCCGCGTGCCAAGTGACGATTCGCCGAGACCTGGCACTGATTTCGTCGAGCCGTGGCGGGCCGATGCGAAGCTTCACGCAACATGGGCCTTGCGCATTTAGGGATTTGCGCAACAAAGAATATGCGCATCTCATGGGCCCCGCCGCGCGTAGGATGGACTCGTGCTCGGCATCGATTGGCACTCTCTTTGGCCGTCCCTCGACTACCAGGCCCGCTACTGCGAGGAGAACGTCTGGCGTCTCCTGGCGCGTAGCGAGCTGGCAGGCCGTCGCGCGTGGGCGGTCATCGTCTCCAGCTTGTCCGGCCAGATCGTGACACTTCGTCAGAAAGCCGGGAGGCCTGGGGACGGGCTCGTGGGCTGGGACTACCACGTCTTCGCCATGGTCGACGACGCAGACGGGACCCGCCTTGCTCTCGACCTGGACTCGGACCTGCCCTTTCCTTGCCCGCTTGCGCGCTACCTCTTCGAGAGCTTTCCGCCCATGCGCCATCCGCGAAGCCGCCCGATTTTCCGCGTGATCGCCGCCGCCGACTACCTGGCCGGCCTCGCTTCGGATCGCTCGCACATGCGCAAGCCCGACGGGACCTACCTGGCCCCGCCTCCGCCCTGGCCCGCACCTGGCGCCGGGAAGAGCAATACGATTTGGGCGTGGATCGATGTCTCGTGCGACAGCGCCGGCGTGCGATACGACCTGGAGCAAATCGCGCAGGCGCCGTGACAGGTTCGCTGCGGCAGATAGCTCATATCGCTCCGAGTCGGGTTATGACGTGGAAGGCTGGACCGGAGGCGGACCTCGGGCTAAGACGTGGTGCTAGCAACGCTGGGACATCACCATGAAGAATCTGCTCAAGCACGCGCGACGGTTTGCCTCGGTCTACGAGGTCACAAGTGGAAAGAATTTTCGCCTGGACAAATTCGATCCCGGCGACACCCTCGGCATCAAGTCCGAGGACAAGCCCGAAGCCAGCGAGGCCCTGCGCCGGGGCGTCCAGGAGATCGCGCGACTGCAGGAGATGCTCTACGCCCAGGACAAGTGGGCCTTGCTGCTGATTTTTCAGGCGATGGACGCCGCCGGCAAGGATGGCACCATCAAGCACGTGCTGTCGGGCGTGAATCCACAGGGCTGCGACGTGCATTCGTTCAAGGCCCCGAGCGACGAGGAACTGGACCACGATTTCCTGTGGCGCTGTAGCAAGCGACTGCCCGAGCGGGGGCGTCTTGGCATCTTCAATCGGTCGTACTACGAGGAAACCCTGGTCGTGCGCGTGCATCCGGAGTTGCTGGCCAGGCAGAAGCTGCCGCCGCGCCTTTTGGGCAAGCATATCTGGAACGAGCGGTTTGAAGACATTCGTCACTTCGAGCGCTATTACGATCGCAACGGGATCGTGGTGCGGAAGTTCTTCCTCTATCTGTCGAGGAAGGAACAGAAGCGCCGGTTTCTGGAGCGCCTGCAGAACCCGGAGAAGCATTGGAAGTTCTCGCCGGCCGACGCGCGCGAGCGCGAGTCGTGGGATGACTACATGGAAGCCTACCAGGACATGATTCGCAATACCGCCAGCAAGGCCGCGCCCTGGTACGTGGTGCCCGCCGACAACAAGTGGTTCACGCGGCTGGTGGTGTCGTCGGTCGTGATCGAGACGCTCTCATCGCTGGATCTGAGGTACCCCGAAGTCGATCGGGCGCGGCTTAAGGAGCTGGCCCAAGCTCGGGTTGCCCTCAGCAAGAATGGCAAGTAGGCCATGGCTCGGGTCGCGAAGCTTGCGCTGTCCCCGCCAGTGGGGGATCAACCTGCGATCGCAAACCCGGCGCCCGCTGTCTCCGGCGTGGTGGCCGTCGGCTCCGTCACCACAAAGCCCGCCGGTCGGCTGAACCTTGCCGGCAAACTGCTGCGCCAGAAGACCGCCACACTTTTCCGCCACTTCCCCGCCGCCCTGGCCTGTGACGAGGAAGGTATCCATCAACTGCGGGTGTGGGGGCGGCGCCTGCGGGTAGCACTTAGGCTGCTCGCATCGAAGCCCCATGGCAAACGAGCGAATCGGGCGCAGCAGCTACTGCAGCTCATGACCCAAACCGCCGGTGCGGGCCGCGACCTCGACGTGCTGCTGGAAATCTTCGTGGACCATCTCAAGCAAGCTCCGAGGCCCAGTCCCGAGCAGCGACAACTGCGCCGACGGCTTGCGTCCGCCCGTCGCCGCTCGCGCGTGCGCATGGTGCAGGGACTCCTCGATTTGGATATCGCTCGTCTGCGCGCGGATCTCGCAAAGATCGCTGCCCAGGCCGGTTCGGACACGATGGCGATCGAGCAGAAGTTTCTCACCCTGTGCGACCGCGAGAGCTGCAAGCTGTGCGACGGCTTCGCAGCGCTCGGGGCCGTGCTCGACGTCGAGGCTTTGCATGGCTTGCGCCGGCGCGCGCGTCGCATGCGCTATGCAGTCGAGGTCCACGGCGAAGTGTTCGCCGGGGCATCGGCGGCCACCAAACCGTGGAAGACGCTGCAGGACCTGATCGGTGTCGTGCATGACCATCACGTGCTTTCCGAGTGGTTCGATTCGCAATCACAGGCCGACAGGAAGCGCGGCAACCCGGCCCTGGCCGCGGTCGCGAGCGCGGAGGCTGCGTGGGCGCGTGAAGCCGTGCACAGATTGCACGCCGAATTCCTGGCGGCAAAGCCCCTGGCATTGATCGAAGAAGGGTTGCGTGCGGCAGGCTACGTGCCGCCCGCCCGAGCACAATAGGGACGCCTATGCGATTGCTGCTGGTTCGACACGCGATTGCGGCACCCTTGGGCGGTAAGGTCACACGCGACGCGGATCGCCGGTTGACCGAGCGAGGGGAGGAGCGCTTCCGGCTTGTGGCGCTTGCGTTGGCCCGGCTCGTGCCAGCGCCCCGGGCTATTCTGACCAGCCCGCTGGTGCGCGCCCGCCAGACTGCCGAGATAGCAGCGCAAACCTTTGGCGGGCCACGGCCGAAGATCGTGACGGCGCTGGCCGACGGTGACTGGGACGGGATCCGGCGCGCGCTCGGCGCCTATCGCGACGAAGACACGGTGGTCTTGGTCGGACACGAGAATTGGTTGTCCGATTGGACGGCGCGCCTGCTCGCGGGCAAGTCGGGGCGCGCGTTCCGATACCGGAAGGGCGGGGCGGCCCTCATCGAGTCGGATCGCAGCCTCGATCACGCGGCTCTTCTGTGGTTCATTCCGCCGCGCGTGTTCCGGATGCTGTGAGCACCCGGACGCCTCGGTCGAGATTCAGGAAACCAACACCGGCGGCGGCGTCTGAGACATCGCCGGCTCGCGGATGCGTCAGGCCACCTTGGTTTGTCGAGGCCGAGCCAGCACGGGGTGGAATAAACAGAACCACATAAGAAGGGGTATCGCGAAGGTCATACCAAGCGGTCCCAGCAAACTCTCATTGGCGAGCACTAGCATCTTATCGACCCATCCGTCGTGCGCGACACCCGTGGCGACGCGTTCGAGGCAAACAAACGGCAAGCTCCCCCGCAGGTGGAGGAGGAGAATGCCGAGGAGCAGCTTTGCTACAACCCGCTTTTCGCCCCACGCGAGTTTCCCCGCTACGGTTAGTGCGAAGAACACAACCGTGGGCAAGTAGAAAAGGTGATGGACCTCGACATTGAATTGCGAGTCTACTGACTTTGCGCCTTGCTTCCGAAGCGTGGCAATCGCCTCCCACTCGAAGCCGGGGCGTTCGTCGGGCACGAGTTGGGCAACCCTCGGGCTGTCCGTGGGATTGAGGAGAAGGCCGTTCACCGCCTTGCACACGAGAGAACAATAACCCCGCCCAACGAAGGAATACGGCCAGCCCAAGATGACAAGCAAGGCGGTCAAAGTCCCGGCAAAACGAAAGATGTTTCTGCGCCCGCCGACGGTCATGACGGCGCCTGCTTCCCGACCTCGCCTTCAGGGAGCCTCGGTGCCATTTGCGAGATGGCGACAAGGAAGATAACTGTCGCGCAAACGATCAAGCACAGCGGTGCAAAGGTCTGGTGCACTCGATGGAACAAGGTCGGGGCGTGGCCCCCCAGCCAATAGAGGAAGCAAATTCGTAGGACGTTGACCAGTACCAAGAGGACCACAGACAACACCACAGCCACCAGACGCCGCCGTAACGACATGGGAAAGCCGAGGAGCGCCGCCGTGAGAAGGATGTTCACCTCCATGGCGTCGCAGGTCTTGACGATCCGTATCGAATTGCTTGGACCCGCGACGAGGTCACCAGTGACGAGAACGTGCGGTTCAAAGACCGAGACCGCAGCCCCGACCATTTTGGCGTAAACAGCAAGATAGGAATGGATACCCGCGGCCATCACGCCGTCTTCGGCATACGGATAGAAATAGATGGCCAAAAGCGGGGCCGCAATGGCCGCGACTATCAGCGGATAGCGCCAGGCAAAGGGCCTCGGCGTCGGGTCGCTGGTGGGAAGCCCGGTGGGTGACCTGTTCCTCCTGCCTTTCCTTCGTGTCGCCATATCAGTGGCCGACGGTCATTTCGATTTGGACCGCCTCGAAAGCCGAGACCGTCCGGCCACGCCAAGCGCCACGGCCAGGGCGACCAGTCCACCCAGCGGCAGAGCCGGAAGAGGCAGGTTGAAGCCCTGGAGCGGTTGGCCGCTCGAGCCAATCGGGGGTGCGTGAAAACTTATGGGATTGCCGATCCAGCCATCGGACGGGTTTTGCAGGAACGTGGGATTGCTCCACGCCCCCGTGTAGGAAACCGCCGCCACACGATAGGTGGCTCCAGGCTGCAAACCGCTCACTGTCGCGGACGTGGCCGCACCGTTGTAGACGCAATACCAGTTGCCGCCAGGTAGCTGGGTGCCCTGGCCGAAGATGCTGCTTTGACTCCCAGGGACGTGGTACATGACGTCCGTGTACTGGTAGCCATCCCATACCAGGCCGGCCGTCAAGGGGTTGCCGGTTCCGTCCTTGGACATGAAAACCGCCGTGGCGTTGCCATTGCCATTCTGCCAGCCAAGAGTCATGCACGAGCCATTGGACGACGCGCAGGAAGTTGCCGCCACATTGCTGGCCTGCTGGATCCAGTTCGCCGGATTGTTGCTTGTGGTGGTCGTAAGGTAGGCAGGCACGCCCGTGCTGTAGCCGTTATAGCTGACCACCATCACCCGATGGATCGTTCCAGGCTGGAGCCCATCGATATGTACCCCACCGCCACCGCTGCCGAGGCCGTTGTAGACGCAGTACCATCCACTGGTGCCTATCTGCGTGCCTTGGCGGAAGGTCGAATTCTGCCAGCCTTGCATGGAGGGATTCGACGCGTCCTGGAGGTACACGGTCGCGTCGACGGGGGCAGGGACTCCGGTGGACGTCGCCGCCATGAACACCGCGGTGGCCTCGCCGTTGCCGTTCGTCCAGCCCAAGCTGATGGTAGGGGGCGAACCGAAGCCGTGGAGGAGGTTGATTGACGCTTGAACGGTCGGCTTTGGGGGGATGCAAGTGCACGTCGAGCGGCAGCTTGGCGAGCAGCAGTCCAACACGTTGAGGGTGTAGGCGCTGTGGACCACGTTGTCGTTTGGGTTGAACTCACCCTGCAAGACCTGGTTCATCTGCCACAGAACGTAATAGGTCCCTGCGGGAACCACCGGCACGGTCCCCGTGCTGAAATCCGTCAGCACGGTGCCTTCGTGAAGACTCCAGATGGAGCCCCGGAACACGTCCCAGCCACCACCCGCAGCCGTGGGCACGTTGTTAAGTATGACCTCGCCCTTCCCCCAGGGTGCCGGCATGACCGTCACCACCGGTCCCCA
>CAZBIU010000285.1:0-8986 GCA_964491625.1 uncultured Myxococcales bacterium | reverse complement strand
GTCTACCCAGACGACCGCCAGTATTCAAGCCACCTACCCGGACAGCACCAGTGTGACGGGGACGCTGACCGTGCTCGCGTCTCCGACGCCAGCGTCGTTGGTGCTTTCTCCCACCAGCGTTCCGGGCGGAACGACGTCGACCGGGACCATCACGCTCACAGGTCCTGCGCCGGCTGGTGGTGCCGACGTGTCCCTGTCGAGCGGCAATGTCGGCGTCGCGACCGTCCCAACCACCATGAACATTCCGGCAGGAGCGTCGAGCGGTACCTTCACCATCACCACCCTGCCGCAGTCTTACTCCACGTCGGCGACGATTTCCGCGGCCTACCACGGGCTCAGCAAGAGCGCGGCGCTCACTGTGTCCATGACCCCGGGCGTGTCGTCGATCAGCGCGTCCCCGTCGCTCCTCGAAGGAGGCGGAAGCGCTACCGGATATGTCTATCTCAATACCACGGCCCCAACCGGCGGCGTCGTGGTGCTACTGGCAAGCAGCAGCGGGGCCGCCACCGTACCTGCGAGCGTAACCGTGTCCGGCGGTCTGTCGAGCGCGACCTTTACTGTTGCGACGACCTCGGTGACCGCACAAACGGTCGTGACTGTTTCCGCGACCTACCCGGCAGGGTTGACCGTAAACACAACCCTCACAGTTTTGCCGGCGCCCACGCCACTATCGGTGACGCTGACCCCCGCTTCGGTAGTCGGAGGCACTCCCGCGACGGCGACCGTGCTGCTCTCCGGGCCCGCGCCGGCCGGTGGAGCCGATGTGGCTCTTGCCAGCAGTTACGTCTCGGTCGCCACCGTCCCCGCGACGACCAACATTCCGGAAGGAGCGACCAGCGGTACCTTCACCGTCACGACGCTGGCTCAGACCTACTCCACGTCGGTGTCGATTTCCGCGACCTACCACGGGCTCACGACAAGCGCGTACCTCACGGTGACGCTGACCGCGGCCTTGTCGTCGGTCAGCGTGTCGCCGTCGATCCTGGAAGGGGGCGGAAGCGCAACCGGATACGTCTATCTCAACACCGCGGCTCCATCGGGCGGCGCCGTGGTATTGCTGTCGAGTAGCAGTGGCGGCGTCAACCTGCCGGCGAGCATTACCGTCTCCGCAGGCCTGACCAGCGCGAGCTTCCCGATCGCGACGACCGCGGTCACCGCACCAACGGCCGTGACGATCTCCGGGACCTATCCCTCGACGACGACCAAGACCACGACCTTGACCGTCGCGCCGTCACCCACACCCTTGTCGGTTGCGCTGGCACCGAGCACAGTAACCGGCGGCAACGCCTCGACCGGAACCGTGTTGCTCTCCGGGCCGGCTCCGGCCGGCGGCTCCGTGGTAACCCTGGCGAGCAGCTTGACCACCTCCGCGACGGTCCCCGCCAGCGTGACGATTCCGGCAGGCGCCACCAGCGGCACTTTCATCGTCACTACGCTGGCTCAGACCGCCACGCAAACTGCGACGATTTCCGCCAGCCTCAACGGTCTCACCACGAGTGCGACACTGACGGTGACCAGGGTGTTGCCGGTGGGCAATGCGACCTTCGACCCGACCTTGAAGGTGCCCCGCTGCCTGACCGCCGGCACATTCTGCGACACGGGGGGCATGATTGATGGGCGCAGCTCGCTTGGGCCGGAGACCAACACCCCCAACACCATTAATGCCACGTGCATCGATGGCACGTCCGGGACCTACCACTATGACGAGTCCCTCGATCGGCTGAAGATTTCGACCAGCGACGGCAGCCTGATAGCCGCCGGGAAGACCGTGCTGGTTGAAGCCACCGTGTGGTCCTACAGCACTGCGGACAGCATCGATCTCTACTTTGCGCCGGATGCCACGAACCCGGTGTGGACGCTGCTCGTGACCAAGCCAACCACCGTGTCGCAACAGGTGCAGGTACTCTCGACCACCTTCGTCTTGCCCAGCGCCACGCTGCCGGTCATCCGCGGAAATTTCCGCTATGTCGGTTCGCCCGGTTCCTGCACCACGGGTAGCTACGACGATCGCGATGATCTCGTGTTTGCCCTGTCTACCGGGCCGGTGAACCAAGCGCCGGTGGTGAACGCGGGGTCGAATCAGACCATCACCTTGCCGGCGGCGGCCAACCTGACCGGAACCGTGACCGACGATGGCCTGCCCAACCCGCCAGGAGCGGTAACGGTTGGCTGGTCGATGGACAGCGGACCGGGCAGTGTGACCTTCGCCAACCCGGCAGCGACGGCTAGCACCGCCACCTTCTCGGTGGCTGGCACTTACGTCCTTCGCCTGACCGCGAACGACAGTGCCCTCTCGGCCAGCGCAACCGTGACCATTACGGTCACTCTCGCCCCACCGGTGAACCAACCGCCGGTGGTGAACGCCGGGTCGAATCAGACCATCACCTTGCCGGCGGCGGCCAATCTGAACGGAACCGTGACCGACGATGGCCTGCCAAATCCGCCCGCAACGGTGACGGTTGCTTGGTCGATGGACAGCGGTCCGGGCAGCGTGACCTTCGCCAACCCGGCAGCGACGGCTACCACCGCCACCTTCTCGGCGGCTGGCACCTACGTCCTTCGCCTGACCGCGAACGACAGTGCCCTCTCGGCCAGCGCAACCGTGACCATCACGGTCAATCCCGCCCCGCCGGTGAACCAACCGCCGGTGGTGAACGCCGGGTCCAATCAGACCATCACCTTGCCGGCGGCGGCCAACCTGAACGGAACCGTTACCGACGATGGCCTGCCGAACCCGCCTGCAACCGTGACGGTCGCTTGGTCGAAGGATAGCGGTCCGGGCACGGTGACCTTCACCAACTCCGCCGCGACGGCTACCACCGCCAACTTCTCGGTGGCCGGTACTTACGTCCTTCGCCTGACCGCGAGCGACGGTGCCCTCTCGGCCAGCACAACCGTGACCATCACGGTCAATCCCGCCCCGCCGGTGAACCAGCCGCCGACGGTGAACGCCGGGTCGAATCAGACCATCACTCTGCAGGCGGCGGCCAGCCTGAGCGGAACAGTTACCGACGACGGCCTGCCAAACCCGCCCGCAACCGTGACAGTCGCTTGGTCGAAGGACAGCGGTCCAGGCAGCGTGACCTTCACCAACCCAGCGGCGATGGCCACCACCGCTACTTTCTCGGTGGCTGGCTCCTATGTCCTTCGCCTCACCGCGAACGACAGTGCCCTTTCGGCCAGCGCAACCGTGACCATCACGGTCAATGCCACGCCGGTGAACCAAGCGCCGGTGGTGAACGCCGGGTCGAATCAGACCATCACCTTGCCGGCGGCGGCCAGCCTGTCCGGAACCGTTACCGACGATGGCCTGCCGAACCCGCCTGCAACGGTGACGGTCACCTGGTCAAAGTCCAGCGGCCCAGGTACGGTGACCTTTGCCAACCCCGCGGCAAAAGCGACCACGGCGACGTTTTCGACCGCCGGCAGCTACGTGCTCAAGCTCACCGCCAGCGATAGTGCCCTTTCGGCCAGCGCAACCGTGACCATCACGGTCAATGCCGCGCCGGTGAACCAAGCGCCGGTGGTGAACGCCGGGTCGAATCAGACCATCACCTTGCCGGCGGCGGCCAGCCTGTCCGGAACCGTTACCGACGATGGCCTGCCAAGCCCGCCCGCAACGGTAACGGTCACTTGGTCAAAAACCAGCGGCCCTGGCACGGTGACCTTTGCCAACCCCGCGGCAAAAGCGACCACGGCGACGTTTTCGGCCGCCGGCACTTACGTCCTCAAGCTCACTGCGAGCGACAGTGCTCTCACGGCGAGCGCCAGCACCACCATTACCGTGAATGCGGCAGGAACCGGGCCGTGCGCCGGCCTTTGTACATCCCCGACCATCTTCAGCATCAACGGCAGCTACCAGTCGGGGAACCTCGGCACCGGTGCCGTCTGCTATCAGACCACCTCGGTCGTCCACGGCGGCAATTGCTCGAACTTCGTCAGCCCGCGCACCCTGAAGGTGAACGGGACAACCGAGACCTGCGGCGGTGGCAACTGGTCGTCGATACCCGCCTCCAGAAATGGCGGTTACTGTATTCAGACAACAACTGGCAACCAATCGTACGCCTCGTTTGCTCTCTGGTAGCGGTCGAGCGACTGACCGATTGAGGCGGTGTCGGGCTCCGGCTGCTTCTTGGGCTGGAGCCCCGCGTCCTCAATTCCTCAGCATCTTGCTCGCCAGCTCAATCGCTTGTCGCGGGCGTCAGCTCTTGGTCGGATCGAGCACGCGGCCCATGAAGAGAATGGCGCCGGTGGGCTCGTCGCGCAGGAAGAACAGGAAGGGGCGTTCGGCGACGACGTTGAGACCGTAATCCACCGCCGAATCGGTCCTCACGACGACCGCGGTCGCTGCCGCAGCCTCGGTGCCCTTTTCGGCGACCGATATGTACGCCTTGTGGAACACTTTGGAAATGTAGAGGTCCTGCACGCCGTCCATACCGGAGAAGTCGGCCAGCGACTGGTCGAACGCCGAGATCATGCCGAGGCCGTGCAGCAGGCCGGCGAGCTCCTGGCCGGTTTCGACCTTGAACCGCGGCATCCACAGGCCCACTGTCTGGGGGGTCAAGCTCGACACGATGGCATCGAGCTCGGCTTGGTCGAGACCGGCCTCGAACGCAGTGAAGGTTCCAGGATCGGGGACCACCACCAGAAGGGAAAGCCGTTCGTCATCGTAGGGAATCGTTGCCGCCACATAGCCCGAGCCCTTCACGGCCGGAATATTGCCCAGGCCCACGCTCATCCTGTGGGTGGCAACCGTGGTGTTGTCGAGCAAGATAAACGGCATACCGTCCTCGCTGTCCTTGGGGTCGAATGGCGTCCTCCAGGCGGCGTTGAGGTACACGGCGTTGCTCAGCACCAGGGCGGCCGAATCCACCGAGTGCTCGGGTAGAAGATCCTTGATCTTGTCTCCGGTCTGGTACGCGACCCACGCGTTGATGGTCTGGCGGGATGAATCGGCCGCGCCGATGAAATCGAGCAGGTTGACGCCGGCACCGTAGTTGACGGCCAGGGTGTCGAGAAACGCGGCCTGGAAGGTGAAAGTGCGCTCGGCCCAGAGCGCGTTGACCACGTCGACGCGCATCGGGCCACCGTCGGCCCCCTTGTGCCCCTCTCCGCGCGAGGCCAGCGCCAGATCGAGCGCGTCGAAGGCCGAATGCAGGCGTTCGGGCGGCAAGCTGAAGTGGAGCGCGCTCGCCATTTCGCTGGCCGTGGTCCCCGCCGCGCCTGCGTAGGTCATGGCCAGCGCGATGGAGAGGCTGGTCGGCGAGAAGACTAGGTTGCCCGTCGTGGCCGCCATGCGCTGATAGGCCGCTAGGGCGAACGCCTGGTTGTCGGCGGCAAAGGTGGCAGCGTCGGTGGCCGATACCTGCGGGTCGGTCACCCTCGCCGCCGCGGATTCGGCCCGCGGAAAGCTTGGCGGCTGGCTGTTGGAGCCGCACGCGGCAGTGGCAAGCGACAAGAGGGATACCCGAGTGAAGCTCGATGTGCGAGTCATCGCGGCCCTTCCTTTCGTCCGACGCCGCCGACCCTTCGTCGGGCGGCGGTCAACCGATGCCTTCATCGCCAGTGCAAAATCCGAGCCTCCCACAATGCCAGGGACGCTGCGCTTTCTTGGCTGGCACCGCCAACTGGGTTGGCGCGACCAGTGGCGCTGGTGGCAAGCTTCCATCATGAAGCAACCTGAGTCCTTGCCGGTGGGTGGGCCGTCCATCTCGATGCGTTTTGCGCGGTTCGAGGACGTCACGGGGATTCTTCGCCTGATCGAGCGCGCTCTCGAGCACGGTTGCCGCGACGCCTACGACGAGCGTCAACGCCGATCGATCTTCCTGGGATACGCGTCCTCGCTGTTCATCGAAGCTCTGGCGCCGTTCGAAACCGTGCTGGCGGAAATCGACGGGCGCTTGATCGGTGCGGCGCAGATCGATCCCAGGGCCGGCTTGTTGCGCGCGCTTTTCGTGGACGCCGGTTTTCAGGGGCAAGGCGTGGGGCGTAGGCTGCTCGCGACCATCGAATCGCGTGCCCGCG
This sequence comes from uncultured Myxococcales bacterium, assembly GCA_964491625.1. Taxonomy (GTDB): domain Bacteria; phylum Myxococcota_A; class Polyangia; order Fen-1088; family Fen-1088; genus Fen-1118. The sequence goes on along the minus strand of CAZBIU010000285.1, from coordinate 2,962 downwards.
CCGCCCACTGCAATCGTCTGTGCGGCGCGATGTCCTTGAATGCGGTCGAGTTCTATCGGCGGGCCGGATTCCTCGCACGGGGCGGACCGGAGCACCTAGGTGGCAACCCGACCTCGGTGCCGGTGCTATGGATGGAGAAACCTCTCGGCAAGTAGGATTGTTCGGCCACACTCAGCTTGCCGGTTCGATGCTCATCCAATTGAGCATGGTGCCAGCTGGGTTCCAACGGAACGCGTGCCATTGCTTGCCGACATCTACCGAACGCTAGGAACCTTACTTTCCACCCTGCCGTTTGGCGGAACCAAGCCGCCGCTTGGGTGTGCGGATGACTTCCGCAGGGAAATGGGCGAGGCGGAGTTTTCCAACATCACTGTTCTTGAGGTCGAGCACACACTTGAGGTGCCGTCGGTTGAAGCGTTCTGGATCGGACTGGCGCGAAGCACGCCGCCCATTCACGCGGTTCGCGAGCACCTCGGCCCGGAGCGCTGGGAGAGAGTGGCTCACCAATTGGTGGAGAGTCTGCGCGCAAAATGGGGCGATGGACCTCAACAGCCTCAACAGGTTCCAATGATTGCCAACCTTGCCACGGGCGTCCGTTGATATGCATGAGCCTGGCCGCGACCCCGGCATCAGCGGACAGGGCACCATGAAGATCTCGGTCATCCTGGGGCACCCGAGGCCCGACAGCTTCAACCATGCGCTCGCCGATGCGGCGGTCGATGCCACGCGCGGCCGGTCACGAGGTCCGGTTCCACGATCTCCAGGCGGAGGGTTTCGATCCTGTACTGCCCGCAGGTGAGGAGGCCGCGAGCGCAGCCGTCCCGCCGATGATCGATCTCCACTGTCGCGAGATCATGGAGGCGGACGGCATCGTGGTCGTCCATCCCAACTGGTGGGGTATCCCGCCGGCCATTCTCACTGGCTGGATTGACAGAGTGTTGCGGCCACATGTCGCCTACCGCTTCGAGGAGGGCGATTCAGGAGAGGGGAAGCCCGTGGGCCTCCTGCGTGCGCATGGCGCCGTCGTGCTCAACACCTCCAATACCTTGCCCGACCGCGAGGCCCGCGTTTTTGGCGATCCATTGGAGCGGATTTGGAAGGATTGCATCTTCGGCCTATCCGGCGTCTCGAACGTCGAGCGTCAGACTTTCGGCGTGATCGTGACAAGCACACCTGCCGAGAGGAAGTCGTGGCTGGAGCAGGCACGCATCGCGGTCGCTCGCCACTTCCCGCGCGAGTGGTAGTCCTTGCGGGCGGTTGCCGGAGGGTCCCGCCGCACGCCATGAACCCGTGCAGCTCGTCGAGGACAAACTGCCAGCGTCAGTGTGGGCCCACCGGCCGCTCTACACCCGCTTCGCCAGCGCCTGCAGTCGCTCCACAATCGCCTCCGCTGCCTTCGGGCGGGCTAGCTCGCGCATGGCCTTGCCCATGGCCGCGCGTTTGCCCGCATCTCGTGCAAGCGTCTCAACCGCGGCGGCCAGATCCTCGGCGCTGGACCTGCGTTGATCCAGCACCAGCGCGGCGCCGGCCTCGGCGAAGCGGGCGGCGTTCTTGCTCTGGTGGTCGTCGGCTGCGGTGGGCAGCGGAATCAGGATGGCCGGCTTGCCGGCGATGGCCAGCTCGGCCAGGGTCAGCGCGCCGGCGCGGCCGATGACCAAGTCCGCGGCGCCGTAGGCTGCCGCCATGTCGTCGATGAACGCGCGCACCGCGACCTGCGAGGCAAGGCCAAGCTCGCGGTAGCGGGACTCGATGCGCTCGGCATCGGCGCTGCCGGTCTGGTGGACCAGAGAAAAGTCCACACTCTGTTTGGCCAGAATTTCTGCAGCACCAAGCACCAGCTCGCTCACAGCGCGCGCGCCTTGGCTGCCGCCCACCACCAGAATGCGCAGCTTCCCGTCGGGAGCCGGCGACCCATCCAAGCCCTCCAGCGCAGCCACGATGGCCTTGCGCGCGGGGTTGCCCAGCCGTTCGATTTTGCGGGCGGGAAAGAATCGCGCGGCCTCTTCGAAGGCGGTGAACACCACGCGCACGATGCGCCCCAAAATGCGATTGGTGATGCCGGGCACGCTGTTCTGTTCTTGGATGGCGGTCGCGTAGCCCAAAATCCCGGCCACCAGCACCATCGGACCGGACGCGTAGCCGCCTACGCCAACCACCACGTTGGGCCGGAATCTGCGCAGGATAGCCATTGACTTCCAGAGAGCGAGCGGCAGCCGGACGAGGCCGCGCACTGTTTTGGCCAAACCCATGCGCTTGAGCCCGCTCACTTCGAGGGTTTCGAGCGCGTAGCCCGCGGCGGGAACCGCGCGGGTTTCGATGCCGCGGCTGGTACCGACGAAAAGCACCTCGCCGCCGCGCCGGACCGCCTCGTCGGCGATGGCAATGCCAGGGTAGAGGTGTCCGCCCGTGCCGCCACCGGCGATCAGTAGCCGCACCTCAGCGCACCTCGACCACGACTTGCACGTCAGCGGCCCCGTTGCGCCGATTCTTCGACCGGCCGCGTACCGTGCGCAGGCTTTGCCACAAGGTCATGCGCGACGGCTCGGGGGCACGTGCGGAAATGTTGGCAAGCACGCCTGCCATGAACAGGCTCATCACCAGCGCCGATCCGCCGTAGCTGACGAACGGCAACGGCAGGCCCTTAGTCGGCAGCAGCCCCAGCACGACGCACATGTTGATGATCGCCTGCAGCCCAAACAGGCACGTGATGCCGAAGGCCAGGTAGCACCCGTACGGATCGCGCGCCCGCATGGATGCGCGGATCCCGCGCCACACCAGCACGGCGAACGCCACCAGCACGGCGAGGATCCCGACTAGGCCCAGCTCTTCGCCAACCACTGCGAGAATGAAATCGGTGTGCGCCTCGGGCAGGAAGAAAAGCTTTTGGTGGCCTTGGCCCAGGCCCTGGCCCCACACGCCGCCCGAACCGACGCTGATGAGCGATTCGTAAAGCTGGTAGCCG